>DYPE01000058.1 GCA_020720085.1 Dichelobacter nodosus
AATTGTGAATTATGAATTGTGAATTATGAGTTTTCATTTTTGCATCTTCCTTCGATAAACCAATTCATAATTAATAATTCATCATTCATAAGCTGCCAACCCCGAAATATCCCGCCCCTGGGCGAGTTTATGCAGCAGCGGGATTAAATCCGCCATTAACGCTTCTTCCGCCTTGGTGCGGGCTTTCCAGCCCAACTCCAGCGGCGCAAGCAAATCGCTTAACTGTTCGCCGTCGAAAATCATGCGCTGCATGACGGCGTTGACAAAGCTTTGCAGCGCGGCGCTTTCCAGGCCGTGTTTGGTGGCAATCGCGGCGAGTTCCGCGGCGGTTTTCTCCGCCTTGAAGCGTTCAAAGCCGTCGCGGATGGCTTGCTCATTCAGTCCTTTGCCGATTTCCAGGGTGTTGATGTATTCGGCAATGTCGTCGCGCTCGTCCAGAAACTTGGCATCGGCTTGAATCAAGCCGATAAGCTCGGCGCGGCTCATCTTCTGCTTGTCCAGTGATTGGTTCGAGTAATCCGCAAGCAAGGCCATGATGTAATCGTAGTCGATGAGCGCCGAGGCGAATAGCACAAACTCGAAATCAAGCTGCTGTACTTCGCTGGTGTCGCCTTTGTCCTGCTTTTCTTTCAGCCCCTTGGCGGTTTCCAGATAAACCACTTTAAAACTCTGCAACTGGTCTTTGGGCAAAATGGCTTCAATGTCGGCCTTGTTTTGCTCGCTCAGGTCGGTGTATTGCTCAAGTTGCGTATTGATGCGTTGCACTTCTTTGAACAAGTTGACGAACAGGCTTTTCGCCGCGTCGCCTTTGAGATTGGCTACATCTTCCGGGGTGTTGGTCAAATCCTGCGACTGCATGAAGTTGTCCAACTTGCGCATGGCGGCTTGCAGCTTGCCGATAACCACCGGCGCGGACTCCACCAGCCAGATTTCTTTGGCGGCTTTGCCGGTGTCTTCACCGGAAAATAATTTAATCGCGGTATCTACCGCGTCTTGCTGTTGGCGAAAATCCAGGATATTGCCGTTAGGCTTGGTGTCGTTCAGTACGCGGTTGGTGCGCGAGAAAGCTTGAATCAGGCCGTGGTATTTGAGGTTTTTGTCCACGTACAGGGTATTCAAATATTTGGAATCAAAGCCGGTCAGCAGCATGTCCACCACGATAACCACGTCAATCTTTTGCGCGTGGGGTAAGTCCTGATTGGGGTATTGCTGGTCTTTGATGCGTTTTTGGATGTCCTGATAGTATTTATCAAATTCGTTGATGCTGTGGTTGGTGCCGTAGCGGGCGTTATAGTCGGCGATAATGGTTTTTAACGCGGCTTTCTTGCCTTCCGGGTCTTGCTGGTTGTCAGCTTTTTCCTGCGGCAGGTCTTCCTGAATCTGGCTCACGTCCTTGTTGCCATCGGCGGGCGGCGAAAACACACAGGCGATATTGAGCGGCTTATCTGCTGGTAAGCTCTTAAAAATGTCGTGGTAGGCGATAGCGTCATTGATCGAGGCGGTTGCTAAAACCGCATTGAATTTTCGACCGCTGGTGGCGGCATCGTGTTTGCTCAAAATCGCTTCGACAATCGCTTTTTTAGCCAGTGCCTCGCCGGGATTGGGCGGGCTCTTCCCTTCCGGTTTGTAATAGTCCACATGAAAGCGCAGGACGTTTTTGTCATCAATGGCGTGGGTGATGGTGTAGGCGTGTAACTGCTTGTGGAAGATGTCTTCCGTGGTCATCAAGGACGCCTGTTGCCCTTCGATTTGCTGATAGCTGGCGTTGTCTTCAAAAATCGGTGTACCGGTAAAGCCGAATAACTGGGCGTTGGGAAAGAAGGCCTTGATGGCTTGGTGGTTATCGCCGAACTGCGAGCGGTGGCATTCGTCAAAGATAAATACAATACGCTTGTCGCGTAGCGGTTCCAGGCGTTGTTTGTAGGTTTGTTTACCGTTTTTGGCAGCGCTCTGATTACGCTTGCTGTTTTCATCCAGCGCCAAGCCCAGCTTTTGGATGGTGGTGACGATCACCTTGTCGGCGTAATCATCCGACAGCAGCCGCCGCACCAGGGTTTCGGTGTTGGTGTTTTCTTCAACACAGCCTTCTTGAAACTTGTTGAACTCTTCCCGCGTCTGCCGGTCAAGGTCTTTGCGGTCTACCACGAACAGGCATTTTTCAATGTCCGGGTTGTCTTTAAGCAGGGTAGATGCTTTGAACGAAGTCAGGGTTTTGCCGCTGCCGGTGGTGTGCCAGATATAACCGTTGCCGCAGTTCTGGTGAATACAGTCAACAATCGCTTTGACGGCGTATATCTGATACGGACGCATGATCAGCAGCTTTTGCTCGTTGGCAACCAATACCATGTAGCGGCTAATCATCTCGCCCAACACGCATTTATTCAGGAAAGCATCGGCAAAGGCATCGAGGCTGGTAATCTTTTTGTTTTTATCATCGGCAAACTGATAGACCGGCAAAAACCGCTCATCGGCATTAAAGCTGAAATGGCGGTTGTTGTTGTTGGCGAAATAATACGTTTCGGCGCGGTTGCTGACGATAAACAACTGCATGAAACACAGTAAGGTATTGGTGTAGCCGTTGCCGGTGTCGTTTTTGTAATCAACAATTTGCTGCATCGCCCGGCGGGTGCTGATAGCCAGGGTTTTCAACTCAATTTGTGTCACCGGCACGCCGTTAATCAGCAAGATAACATCATAACGGTGGTGGCTGCTCTCGGTATTGATGCGCAGTTGGTTGACCACTTCAAAGTTGTTCTTGCACCAGTCTTTGATATTGACCAAGGTGTAGTTGAGCGGCGTGCCGTCGTCACGCTCGAAGCTGTTGATGTTGCGCAAGTGTTGCGCATTGGCGAACACATCCGGGCTGACAATCTGATCCAGCAAGCGGTGAAATTCACTATCCGCCAAATTGACGCGGTTCAGCGCTTCAAAGTGCTGGCGGAAGTTCTGCTCCAACGCGGCGCGGTCGCGGATGTCCGGGCGGTAGGTGTATTTGAGGTCGCCGAGTTTTTCGATGAGGGCTTGTTCTATTTCTTTTTCGTTCATGTATGTTTTAATCCTTGTTTAGTTAGCGGCGTTTATCCATCCGATTACCCACAAGTCCATTTGGACTGAATGCAGTTCAACCCCAACAGGGATGTTATCCGTTGCAGGGGTCAATCTTTATCGGCCCAGCGCAAGTCCACCTCATACGGCGTAAACAAAGGATCTACGGTCAACAAGGTGAAATCTTCCAATTGAGCTTGCGCAATCAGCAGGCGGTCGAAGGGATCACGGTGATGCGCGGGCAGCGCGCCGGCACGCAAGGCGTGAGCGCTTGTAATCGGCAGCACGACAATCACCATGTCCGGGTCATCCAAGCGTTGACGGCAGTAGATTTCCGGCGTTTCCGGCAAAGGCAGCTTGCCCAGCGCGTATTTGATGGCAATTTCCCACACCGAGGCTACCGACAAAAACAACGCCTGTTCGCGGTCTTCCAAGCACTCGCGCACGGATGGCGAGAGTTTGTCCGGGTTCTGGTGCATCCATAGCCAGACATGGGTATCCAGTAATAAACTACGCGCCATAAAACGCCTTTTCGATTTCCGCGTCCGGTGCGTCAAAATTATCCGGCACGTTAAAGCGGCCTTTATCCAGTCCCAGACGGCGCTTTACCATCGAGGGTTTGGCGGCGCGGTGGTGGCGGATAAATTCCCGCAAAGCCAGGTGCAGCAGTTCGCCGGGATTGTCGGTGCGGGCATAACGCGCCGCCTCGCGGAAAAGCATGTCGTCAAGTAACACGGTGGTTTGCATTTTAATTCTCCCTGCCTAAAGTGCCGTCAATATTCAAACACACCCAGCCCGGTAGGGTGGGCAACATCTTTTTGTTGCCCACCATGATGTAGCGCGGTAGGTTGGGCTGACGAAGGAAGCCCAACATGTGCAATGCCGCATTTGTTGGGCTTCACAAAAAGACGTTCAGCCCAACCTACTCGGCTGTCAGGATTATTAAAATAATCCAACAACATTGGGCGCATTGCCATTGGCACAGCCGATTGACAGCTTATGTTGCTGGCACTCAAATTCAGCGTGGTGGACGATTCAGATGTCTCATGGGGATAAGGTGGTTTTTCTAACGGCTTCTTATCATGCCCAGTAGCCAGCGATTAATGCAACAATGCCATGCGCCGGATGAATTCCTCTAGCACCACTTGGTATAAGCGATCGCCCAGCACGGCATTTTCTACGCCGTCATCTAGGCTGGGGTTGTCGTTGACTTCAATGACCACGACCCGCCCTTTTTCAGTTTCTTTAAGGTCCACACCGTACAGTCCGTCGCCGATTAGACGTGCGGCGCGCAAGGCGATTTTGACTACTTTGGGCGGCGCGTCTTCCACGGCCATGGTCTGAAACGGGCCGTCCACATGGTCGCCAGTTTCTGCGTCATGGCGGACGATTTGCCAATGTTCGTGCGACATGAAATATTTGCTGGCAAACAATGGTTTGCCATTCAAAATGCCAATGCGCCAGTCGTAGGGGGTGTACAGGTATTCTTGCGCCAACAGCAAGTCAGATTCCTTGAACAATTTGCGCAAAATGGCCACCAGTTCGCCACGATCATTCGCCTTGTACACGCCACGGCTAAATGATCCGTCTGGGATTTTCAGTACCACGGGATAATCCAAATGCGTTTCCACAGTGCGCGCATTGTGCGCACCCTTGGGCAAAATCAGCGTAATTGGCGTGGGGATTTGGTGGCCTTTGAGCAATTCTGCCAAGAATACTTTGTTGGTGCAGCGCAGAATTGAGGCCGGATCGTCAATCACGGGGATGCCTTCGCTCTCTGCTTTTTTGGCAAAGTGATAGGTGTAATGCTCAATGGCCGTGGTTTCGCGGATGAACAGCGCGTCGTATTCTGCCAGGCGCGAGTAGTCGCGCTTGGTAATGAGGTCTACATCCACGCCCAATTTGCGCCCGGCTTTGATGAATTTGGCCAGTGCCTCGGGATTGGAGGGCGGCATTTCTTCGCTGGGATTTTGCAAAATCGCCAAATCATACTGGTAACGCCTTCGCACCCGGCGCACTGCATTTTTGCGCAGGGTATAGGCGTTCAGCGCACGGATAAATAAATTGGCATCTTCCGGGCTGAGCGTGGCCAGTGGTTTGGCGCGAATGCTGTGGATGCGCCATTGGCTGTCGTGGCGGAATTCTACTTCCAGCAATGGGCAGGAGAAGGTGGAAAATAATCGTGCAGCCAGCTTTTGCAACGGTGGGTGCGCGCATTGGCCGAAAAATACCGATACGGTAAAGCCATTGTCCTCGCGGCGGTTGGCTTTTTTGGCCAAAATGGCGTTGAGCAAATCATCTAATTCTTCAATGTCCAGGCTGTAAATCGCCTTGCGGCTTAAATCGCGCAAGGTACGTACGGTGGGAATGACTTTATGGCCGCGCGCTTCGGCCAGCAGAGAGCAGTAATACCCCCAACTGAGGTAATCATAGCTCCGGCACAAATTAATCACCTTGGCGTTGGGCAAATTAAAATATTCACGGTTTTCTAAATATTCACGGGCAGCAACAACTTGCATGGCGGGAAAATCCTCGGGCCAATCCAAGGCTTTTTCCACCAGTACCAAATGTAAGGCCATGCGCTATCCTTTTACGGCGGCGTTCCCGCCTTCCTTGGGGTAAATCACCACCACCGCCCGTTGTGCGGTTTTGCCATAACGCGCCATGCGTTCAAAATCCTTTTGCAAAATAGGCATATTGACGCAATCCGCTACCGCTTCCCCGACTTCTTCATGGACATAGGGGTCGTGAACATAAATGTATTTGTCGTCAAAGCCGGTTACCACGACCCAGTGTGGGAATTTTTGGCGGTAAATGCGGTAAGAGCTGATCAGCACCAGCGGAATGCCACCGCTGGAAAATTTTTCGCGCAACTCAACGCTATTCACCCGCTCGTGCACCAAGGGGATGCCCGCTTGGGCGATTTCTTGTAAAAAATCTTCTTCCACCAAACGCATCACGGCTTTTTTGGTGGCGTGGCGCACAGAGTCGATAAACAATACGCTGGCGCTGTCAATGAATAATTCTACGCGAAACCCCCGGTGAAACGCCGCCAGCGCCAGGCCATACGGGCCGCAGCCTCCGTGGCCAGAGGTCATGAACACTGTTGTGGCTTCGCGCCATAAGCGCAATTCTAGCCGCCGGTCGGCGTGCAAGTCAGGTTCCAGCGCGGACATGGCCATGATCAGCGCGGCTGGCCCACAGGTGAACTCCAGCGTCTGGCGGTAAAACGGCACGCGCGCCAATTCGCGCGCCAGATGCGGGGCCAGGACTTTTTCATAGCGAATGGCCGGGTGGTGGTCTTCGTAGTAATCCGCCACCACGCCAAACGGTTTGTAGCCATGGTGTTGGAAAAACGCGCGGGAGGCGTCATTGTCCTCACGAATTTCTAAGCGCATGGCCACATAATCCTCGGCCAGTGCGGCCTGTTCTGCGGTGTGCAGCAACGCGCCCGCCAATCCCTGGCGGCGACAGGTCGGGTTCACTGCAATAGAATACAACCGCGCCGCTGAAGTGCCACGGCTAAATAGCAGCATGAGATAGGCCAAAACCAACCCCTCTTCCTCAGCCACCCAAGTCGCCGCATGCGCCTTGGTGAGCAAATAATGAAAATTGCGCCGCGACAGGCGGTCAGTAGTAAAACATTGGTTTTCAAGCTTTACTAGGTAGGGAATGTCTTGCGTAATGGCCATGCGGATGGTCATGTGGACTCCTTGCGCCTTATGCACAAAACGATGATCCAAATTTGAAATCCACTGGATTTCAAATCCCCGACTATTTTTTGGTGATTTTGGGGTCAATGTTCAGCGAGCGCAATTTGCGGTACAAATGGGTGCGTTCTAAGCCCACGCGGTTGGCGACTTTGCTGACATTGCCGCCCACTTCTTGCAATTGGTACTCCAAATAGGCCCGTTCAAACTGCTCGCGCGCTTCGCGCAATGGCAAATCGAAAATGGGCAAATTGCCAGTGGTACTCAGGGTTTGCTGGCGCATATTGAGCGCTGGCTCGATTTCTTCAGGCTGAATTTCAATATGATCCCCCAAAATCAACAGGCGTTGCACCAAATTTTTTAACTCGCGTACATTGCCTGGCCAATAGTAATTGCGCAAGCGGTTTTGCGCAGCCACCATGAAACGGCGGTAAGGTAGGCCTTCTAAACTGACAAATAAATTAATGTAATATTCCAATAGTTCTGGCACATCTTCACAATGTTCGCGCAAAGGTGGAATGTATAGCGGCACCACGTTCAAATAATAGTACAAATCTTCACGCAACCGGCCCGTGCGGATGGCTTGGCCCAAATCATAGGCAGTGGCTGCAATCACGCGCGTGTCCACGGGCACCGGTCGTGCACCATTTTCCTTGAAAAACACTTTGTTTTCCAACGCACTAATCAACCGCGCCTGCACCGCATTGTCCATTTCCACAATGTCTTTGATGTACAGCGTGCCGCCATGCGCTTGCGCCAATTTGGCCTCAGCTTCGTCATCCTCGCTGCCAAACAGTTGAATCACTTGGCTTTCTTGGTTCATGCCAGCCACCCGTGCGGTGATGAACGGCTTGTGGCTGCGCGGGCTGTGCTTATGCAAGTAGCGGGCAAACAAGCTGCGACCCGAGCCGGATTCGCCATACAGCAACACGGGCGTTTCATGTTGCGCCATGCGTTTGACGCGCTCGCGCAGTTCCAGCATGGCTGGGCCATGACCCAGCGGTTCTATGACGGAGTCTTGAATGCGTTTGGGCGCGTTTTGCTCTTTTTTCAGCGCCATGACTTCCAATGCGCGCTCCACAGTAACCAGCAATTTGGACAACGACACGGGCTTTTCAATAAAATCGTAAGCGCCCAGGCGGGTGGCTTCCACTGCGGTTTCCACCGTGCCATGGCCAGACATCATTACCACTTGAAAATCCAATAAACCGCTTTCTTGCCATTCTTTAAGCAGACTAATGCCATCCGTGTCAGGCATCCAAATATCCAACAATACCAAGTCTGGGCGGCATTCCTGGCGCATGAGCCGGGCATTGTGTGCATTTTCTGCCACAGTGACCGAATAGCCTTCGTCTTCTAAAATTTCCTTGACCAAATTACAAATATCCGGCTCGTCATCAACGACTAAAATATGCGCGTGCATGTTGCATCCTATTCATTCATCATGATTGCCCGGAACACGGGCGTAGCAAAGCATTGCGATGCGCTGGCAGGCGAATCACCAGGCGCGTGCCCTGGTGGATTTCCGCCCAAACCATACCGCCATGTTCTTCCACAATTTTTTTCACAATTGCCAGCCCAAGCCCAGTGCCTTTGGGTTTGGTGGTGACATAGGGTTCAAATACCGTTTGCAATTTATCTTCGGCAATGCCTGGGCCATTATCTTGAATTTGCAATTCCAGATAGGCAAAAGTGCTTTCCTGCACAAAGCTCGTGGCCACTTCAATAATCAATTTATCCTTGTCCGTGGCTTCAATAGCATTTTTTAGCACATTGTGCAACAGTTGGCGCAGGCGGCCATGATCTGCTTCAATTTCCGGCAAATCCTCTGCCAGATAACTATGCAGTTGGTAAACATCAGAGCGGTACAGCTCCAATACCTCAGTTATCAACTGATTTATATTCAATGGTTTGAGCATAATTTGCGGGGTTTTGGCGTATTCGGAGAACGCATTGACCATTTCTTTCATCACTTCTACCTGTTGAATAATGGTGTGGGTCATGCGGTCTAACGTATCGGCTTCTTTATCTGGAAACGTTGGTAAATAGCGGTGGCGCAGGCGCTCGGCAGACAGTTGGATAGGCGTGAGCGGATTTTTGATTTCATGCGCCAAACGCCGCGCCACTTCTCCCCAGGCGGCATCTTTTTCCGCTTGCACCAAGGTGGTGATGTCATCAAATACAATCACATAACCGCCTTCCTCGGTTTCTAAATTTGCCAAGCGCGTGCCGCGCAACATCAACATGCGCCGCCCCAAGCCGCCGAACAACGTGACCTGCTCCTGCCAATCTGCTTCTGCGCTACGCCCGTGTTCCGGGCTACGCCCGTGTTCTGGGTCGGCTTGCAAGTGTGCGGACAGGCTTTGGCACAGCGGTTCCAAGGCGGGCGTATGCGCGCATAATTCCATGAAATTCATACCAATCATTTCCCCTTGCGGCAAGCCCAGAATTTGCTCCGCTGCGGCGTTGATGGTGCGCAGGCATTGGCGGTGATCCAACGACAGTACACCGGAGGAGAGCCGTCCCAGCATGGCTTGTAAATAGGCGCGCTGGGCATCCAGAATAATCTGGGTTTGCTTGGCAGAATCGCGGGCCAGCGCAATTTTGCGCGTCATGTCATTAAACGATTGCACCAAAAAATTGAGTTCATCGGTTTCATTTAGCGGCAATTGCTTGTCATAATTGCCACTGGCCACTGCCTGAGTGCCTTCTTCTAAATCACGCAAGGGCGCAACCAGACGGCGCGCCGAGAAAAACGCTGCCCACACCGCACTGAACACGCTGAACAACGCCACCAACGACAGCACCAGGGTGAAGCTGGTGTTGAGCGGGCGGCGCAAGTAGACCAATTGTTGATAACGATTGATGGCAGCGTCTACACGGCCCGCCAGCGCGGCAATGCGATCCGGCACGCGGTAAAGCGCGTGCAAATAGCGCGAGGTGATTGCGGTAGCGGTTTCATTGCCTGGCGCCGCCGTAGGCGGGAACGCCGCCGTAGGCGGGAACGCCGCCGTAGACGGAAACGCCGCCGTAGACGGAAACGCCGTCGTAGGCAGGATTAATTTGACAATCACGCGGATGCGTAGCGAGTTCTCGCCCGCTGGCTCTAGGCTGATGTAGCTGGGCTGTTGTTTGGCTTGCAATAAAATATGTTCGTCCGGTTGTTGCGGCAATAATTGGATCGATTCGCCGGAAAAGGCCAAAATCACGCCCGTGCCTGCGATTACGCTCATTTCATACGCCTCAGAATGCACCGCTGCTGCGCTGAGTTGTTGCGGCAGCGCGTCATTGGGGGTGTCCACCAGCAGTGCTGCGATCTTTTCCGCATCGCGCAACGCGCCCCGGCGCAGCGTGTCTAAGGAAAGATTGCTCAATTCCAGCGCATCGCCCAGGGCTTCTTCAATCGCCACGTCAAACCAATTTTCCAGGCGCTGATGCAAGAAATCCAAGGAAAAATAGTACACAATCATCACCGGCAAGATGGTCAACAAAATAAACGCGCCCACCAGGCGGAAGGTGAAGCGCGCACCCGCACGGCGACGGCGGATTTGTACCAGCAAATGTTGTATATTCAGGACGATCAGCGTGCCCAACGCCAGTAGGCCAATGGTGCTGAGGATCAGTAAGGAGGAATACAGGTGCTGAAATTGGGTAGAATTTTTCAACGCATCGGAAATCATTAATAACACCGTGAGCAAGCTTAGTAACAGCAAGCCGCCCAGCAGTGTGCGCAGTTTTCGCTTGTCTAGGGAGTAAGCAAACATAAATAGCGGTCGCTGGAGAGTCGCCATTCTGGTGAAAAATACGCTTCTGGGCGCAGCGGAACCGGCAGCCCTTCAATATCCAAATAGGTTTTGAGCGCCACCCAATATTTCTCGTTGGCGTTGACTAAGCCAGCGTCGAGCAAGGGAAAGTCTTTGATATGTTCCAGCACCGCCAGTGTCCGATCCAGGCCCATGAAGTTTTCCTGCACGCCGGTGTTGAGATATTTGACAATGTAACGTTTGGTCAGCATGTGGTATCTTATTTGATAACGCTGTGAAATGTCAGCTATTTTTTCGTCCCACAAATATTTGCGCTTACGGTACACTTGAATGTCCAAGACCAGTGGCAAACTCACGCCGCTTTGTAAGGCACGCACGGATTCGGCGCTGAGTTTGTACTGTAACGTTGCGTCCAGTTGGTATACATTTTCCACCAGGTGCGTTTGCGCGTGCAAAATACGGAACAAACCTTCTGCGGCGGCGTTCCCGGCTACGGCGGCGTTCCCGCCTACGGCGGCGTTCCCGCCCTGCGGCCAAGCGAGTGGTGCTGCCAGTAGGCCAGTCAGCCATACAATCAGCATGAACCAGTAGGAAAGGAATTGGGGAGAGTTGCGCATTGTTATTGTGAGTCTAATGAATCTTGCCAGGAGGCAAAACCGCCCCTGAACGGCACAGGCAAGCATAATAAAAACCATCCATATCGTCGTGGCCAGGTAAAATTTGGCGGCCATGTGGTACGCCAGCGTTCCTGGCTTGGGACACGCCCCAGGCAGCGGCGATGGGCTGTTCCTGCGCATCGGGGTGGCGGTGCAGGAACGCTGCGATTTGCTGGGTATTTTCCTCGGGTAAAATTGAGCAGGTAACATATACCATCTGGCCCTGTACGGCAAGTAATGGCCATAAGCTGTCTAAAATCGTGCGTTGCGCAGCGGCGAGCGCGGCAATGTCTGTGGATTTGCGCAAATATTTAATATCAGGATGACGGCGAATGACGCCGCTGGCAGAGCAGGGCGCATCCACTAAAATCCGGTCAAAGCACACGCCATCCCACCACGCTTGCGGTTGCGTGGCATCGCCTGCAATCACGTGGACGTGGCGATCCACGCCAGCATTCCTGGCTACGCCAGCGTTCCTGGCTACGCGCGCCAAGGTGCGGTGGATTAGGGGCAAGCGGGTTTCATCCCGTTCTAGCGCCCACACTTCGCAGTCTGGGTAGAGTTCTAAAATATGCGCAGTTTTGCCGCCCGGCGCGGCGCAGGCGTCTAAAATACGCATTCCGGCGTGGCATTCGAGCAGCGGCGCGGCCAGCTGCGCTGCCGTGTCTTGTACGGTGACTTGGCCTTCTGTAAATCCAGGCACTTGCCAAACTTCCATGGGCGTAGCCAAAATAACGCCTTGCGCGGCATGTGCAGCAGGACGGGCCGCAATGCCCGCTTGCGCCAGTTGCGCCACATAGGCATCGCGATCTCCGGTCACGCGCAAGGCCATGGGCGGCGGTTGATTGTTGGCTTGGGCAATGGCTTCCCAGTCATCGGGCCAGTCGTGCTGCCATTGCGCCAGCCACCAGCGCGGATGCGACCAACGCATATGCGGTTCGCGTTCCCACAATTCTGGCCAAAAGGACGCGCGACGTTGGACATTGCGCAATATGCCGTTGACCAGCGCTTTAGCCCACAGTTTGCCAAATGCGGGGGCCAAATCGACTGTGGCGGACAACGCGCCGTGCGGCGCAACGCGCATGTCGAGCAATTGGCATATGCCCAGCAACAGTATAATTTGTACATCCCAATCTTTGGCTTTCAACGGCTGCGCCAGCAACTCGGCCAACACTGCCTGGTAACGCGGTAAATGGCGCAGTACGCCGTAACACAGGGCTTGCGCAAACGCCCGGTCGCGTGCGTCGGGCAGGTCGGGCAACGCTGTGTCCAGTGCAGCGGACAGGGATTGGCCGTGGTCTAACACTTGTAACAACACGCGCGCAGCCACCCAACGTGCACCGGCGGCGTTCCCGCTATTCGGTGATGTGGCGGTCATACACGCACCCAGTCAGCATGGGCATTAAGAAAATCCGCTGCTGCCATCACCCGTCCGCCGGCTTGTTGCACTTGCAACAAGCGTAATGCTCCCTCTCCAGTTTGTACTAGCAATTCGGCCTTGCCAGTGCGTAACAAGGCACCAGGCGGCGTGGCCAGGAACGCTGGCGTAGCCAGGAACGCTGGCGTAGCCACGGCCTGCGCCTGCCAAATGCGCAATTCCACGCAACCGTGTTCCGGGACATTGACCTCGCCAATGGCCACGGGCCACTGGTAAAACGCACGCACACAACGTTCTAATTGCTCCGCTGGCAATTGCCAATCCAGCCGTGCTTCTTCTTTTTTCAATTTGTGCGCATAGGTGGCTATGGCGTCGTCTTGCGGCTGCGGCTGCAAGCCGTCCCAGCGCGCCAGGGCGTTCAGCAAGGTTTCACCACCGAGCACAGCCAGGCGGTCGTGCAAGGTTTGCGCAGTATCATCAGGCAAAATCGGGCAGGCTGCGCGCAACAGCATGGGGCCAGTGTCCAATCCCGCTTCCATTTGCATGATGGTGATGCCGGTTTCGGTGTCGCCGGCAAGAATGGCGCGTTGAATCGGCGCGGCCCCGCGCCAGCGTGGCAGCAAGGAGGCGTGGATATTTATGCAGCCCAAGCGCGGAATGTCGAGCACCGCTTGCGGTAAAATTAGGCCATACGCTGCCACAATCAGCAAATCTGGGCGCAACGCGGCCAACTGCGCTTGCGCGGCGGGGTCTTTTAGGGTCTCCGGCTGGTATATCGCGATGCCCTGCGTCAACGTGTTGTGATGCAACGCATTGTGCTGTATGGCCCATTGCTTCACCGCGCTGGTCTGCGGTTTGCGCCCCCGGCCTGCGGGGCGATCCGGTTGCGTGTACACCGCAATCACACGGTATTCAGCCGCCAACAGCGCACGCAGGCTCTCGGCGGCAAATTCGGGCGTGCCCGCATACACAATGGTGGGAGAAAAAGAGGTGGGCATGGCAGTTCCTTTTTATGAATTATGAATTGTGAATTATTACGCCCGTGTTCCGGGCTACGCCCGTGTTCCGGGCCAAGTAATCACTGAAACGCACCGAAATAATTCATAATTCGTAATTTAATGAGTTGTTATGTATGGTCGGTCACGGGGCAGGACGCGGCGGCGGGGTGAATTGGTCTACATGTACACGCCATGCGCGATTTGTTTTATCTTCATAATACTGGCGCAAGGTGCGGGTAACCACGGCAAATGCCAATTGATCCCAGGGAATGTCGGCTTCGGTGAACAATTCGGTGGCCAGCGACTCTGGCCCAGGCGCAAACTCCAGCGCATCTAATTGCGCACGGAACACCATAAATATTTGGCTAATGTGCGGCAAGCTAATGAGCATAAACAATGACATGTCATGCACGCGGGCTAGCGCTTCTTCCCAAGTTTCTCGCGCCGCGCCCTGTTCCACGGTTTCGTGGTTTTCCATGAACCCGCCCGGTAAAGTCCATAAGCCCCGGCGCGGTTCAATGGCGCGTTTGCACAGCAGAATTTGGTCGTGCCATTCTACAATACACGCGGTCACGACTTTGGGATTTTGATAATGCACCATGCCACAGGAGGGGCACATAAAACGTGGCACAGTATCACCAAATGGAATTTGCCAAACCACAGGGGCGGCGCAATGAGAACAAAAATTCATGCCATTCACTTTATTAAGATGATTAATTTTCCAACCCAGGGTCGAGGGAAAACAACAGCGCTTGCAACAGCAGCGAAACATCGCGTTTGTTGCGCGCATCCACTTGAAATAATGGTGGATTTAATGCTAAGTGCTGTAATTTTTCGCGGTACTGACTCAAGCTGGGCATGGCTTGTAAATCCATGCGGGTTACGCCAATCGCCAATTCCGTGTGCTGGATAAATGCCTGAAACGCAGTAAGAAAAAATTCCAAGTCTGCCAGCGGGTCGGCGCGGGCATTGTCAATCAGTAACACCAGTCCCAATCCGCCTTCGCATAAAATTTCCCACATAAAATTAAAGCGTTCCTGCCCTGGCGTGCCATACAGATGAATTTTGTCGCCACTGGCAAGTTTCATCAGGCCATAATCCATGGCCACGGTAATTCCTTCCTTGCCATAGCGGGTAGCCCCCTCCTCGCGCGTGCTGGCGTCGGTTCTGACGGGCGGAATGTCGCTGATAGTAGCGATGGCCGTGGTCTTGCCCGCGCCTTGCGGGCCGGAAAAGATGATTTTATATTGATGTGGGGTCATGTCAATTTACGCAAGTGTCCGAGAATGCGCTGAAAAAGGCTGCGTTTAGGGGATGCGGGCACAACCGCTTGATGCGCAAGCGAAACCAAGTCCATGTGCTGGGCATTGGCGTCAGCACGGGGCGGGAACGCCGCCGTAGCTTGGCGGCGTTCCAAAATAGCGATGTCCAAGGCATGGGCGGCTGTGTAAAACGTGAATACATGGCAGGGATGAATGCGCAAGGCATGTGCGGTTTCTAGCAGCGAAAACGCTTGTTTACGCCACAGCGCAGCGATTTGCAGGGCATGGGGGGTGAGCAGCAGGCGGGTCATGTTGGGCCAGTGTTTGAGAATCACTGGCGTGTGAATGTCCGTGCCTTCTGGCAGGCGACCTCGCCCACACCACACGGCCAACTTCCACATTAAGCGCGTGGTGTTTTGATAGCGGATGGGGGTGGGTGAAGCGTTGAGCAGCGCATTCAATTCGCTGTCAGACAGAAAAATCATACGCACATTTTGTGGATTCACTGTAATCAACGACAAAGTACGCAGTTGCTGCTGCATGGCAGAATAATAGGTGCGCCGGGTAGCATGGGTGACAATCAGCCATTCCCGCAAGCCTTCGATTTTGACGTTGGTTTTTATGGCGGACGCGGTTTTGGCGGCGCTGTCCACCACGCCTTGCAGACATTCTGCCGGATTGTAGTAAATCTGCATGTTTTCCAACGGCTTAGCGTGGTTGTATACTTTGTTGTGGCCACAGCCGTTGTCTTCATCCAGGCCGCCGTCGTAGTACATCAATTGGCCAGATTCCAGCAATTTGGAACGCACCACTTCTTCT
Organism: Dichelobacter nodosus; assembly: GCA_020720085.1. Classification (GTDB taxonomy): domain Bacteria; phylum Pseudomonadota; class Gammaproteobacteria; order Beggiatoales; family Beggiatoaceae; genus DYPE01. Next base: position 15,633 of record DYPE01000058.1, read on the forward strand.
TGCGGGCAGCGCAATGCCCGGAACACGGGCGTAGCGTTGCTATCATCGGGATCAGGCTGCGCCAACGCGGATTGTTCTAGCGCTTGCATGCGCTGACCCAGCGCGGCCAATTCCTGGCGAGCCGCGTACACTTGGCGGCGCACGCCTTCAAGCGCAGCAATTAGCTCATTAATTTTAACTGGCTTCTGCACATACAGCCCATCCGCAGTCTTGGGCGTGCGGATGGATAGGACGATGGCCGGCAAATGCGGATGATTGGCGCGGTAGAGTTTCCAGCGTTCGTTTGCGCCAAAGCCGTCCAGGTCAACTATGCCCGCCTCGGCCAGCGCGCTGTTGACCAGCACGAATTCGCTGGCCGCGCGCTGTTGGAAAATGTCCGCCAACATGCGCTGGGCATAGTCATCCATGCCCAAGGTGGTAATACGGATCGGCAACGGGGCTTCCTGGTTTGCCATGCGTTATTCCGCTGCGGGGAGGGTGAAGTAAAACAAGCTGCCTTTGCCTTTAGCGCTTTCTAAGCCGACGTAGCCGCCTAAATTTTCAATGATTTGCTCAGCCACTGACAATTCTAGGCCATAGCCTTCCTTGACGCGGGCAATGTCCGGGCCGTCCTGACCCATGAACAAGTCCACGCGGCCATCGCCCAGTCGGCTTTGTTCTTCCGGCGTCAGGCCCGCGCCGTTGTCCTTGATCCAAAATTTGATCAAACCTTCGTCAGCCAAACGTTCGGCACCCAGCGTCACCACAGGCGATTTGCCGCCATGGCGTATCGCATTGGCCAGATAAATTTCCCACACAATCTGCACCCATGGCGCATAGCCCCATGCCAGCGGCCACGTGGACGGCGATTGAATCTCAGCCGGGCCGACGTTTTCGGCAACTTTGGCGCGGACAGGTGCCAATACCACGGTCATGTTCAGTTTTTCCATGTCCACCTGTTGGTTATGCAAATTGGCCAGCAACAGCAGCAGGTCAATCGTGTTTGCCATACGGGTTCTGGAGTCCATAACTTGGCGGATAAAATGACGACTTTGCGCATTCCCCTGGGTTTCCAGGTCCTTGGCCAATACTTTAAGAAAACCGTGCATGGCGTTGAGCGGGGCTTTCAAATCCACGCTGATGCAATGCGAAAAAGTGGTCACCTCTTTGTAACGCCGCTCCAACTCCTGATTTTTTTCTTGTAACAATCGGCTTTCGCTGGTCAAAAACATTTGCAAACGGCGCAATTGCAAGTGAGTATTGACGCGCGCCATGAGTTCGGGCAATTGTACTGGTTTGGTGACGTAATCTACTGCGCCCACTTCAAACGCGCGTACTTTTTGTGCGGTGTCAATCAATGCAGTCATGAAAATGACTGGAATGTCCTTGGTGCTGGCCTCTTGTTTAAGCATTTCGCAGCATTCAAAGCCATTGATACCAGGCATCATGATGTCGAGCAGGATGATGTCGGGCTGCATTTTTTTGGCGCTTTCAAAACCAGATTTGCCATCTTCAGCCACCAACACGCGATAATTGAACTTGCGCAAATGGGCGTATACCAATTGCAAATTAACCGGCGTGTCGTCAATCACCAAAATCTTGCCTTTTTCAGCAGCAGTATCCCCCGTTGGTACGGCAGACGGTTTAGCGATGGGCGGGAACGCCGCCGTAGGCGGGAGCGCCGCCGTAGGCGGTTTAACGGGATGACTGTTCATGCGTGAGTACCTTGTTGCAATCCAACAATTCCTGTTGTTGTCTTGGGGGAAAACGAGTAACAAGTAGGATGGGTAGGGCGAGGCCCATCCATTCGCTATTATAAGGGTATTGCAATCAAACCAATACTAAATACCCGGAACACGGGCGTGGCGTGGTGGGTGTTGGAGCATTCCCAACGGGTTTTGCTTCAAACAATGCATTTCTAGCCATGCCCCGGCATTGCAATGCCGTTGCGTGAGGTCAAGCAAAATCCGTACGCGCTACGGCGGCGTTCCCGCCTACGGCGGCGTTCCCGCTACAGGGCAATGGGATCGA
>DYPE01000059.1 GCA_020720085.1 Dichelobacter nodosus
GGCGATTGTTCCGGCACAGCAACCTCCACAACCGTGACCATGAGTGCTGCAAAGAATTGCACGGCAAACTTTTCTAATGCGTCCGTCTCGCAATGCGCAACCTTTGATATGTTTGCGACACCGTCACTGTTCTTGCCATGCGTGAATGTGGGGGGAACGGTGTATCAGGCGGGGATGAACTTAGTGTCTAATCCGCCGTTGCGCTTTGATGTCAGTGCCCTGCAACCAATGCCTAATTTGATACCAACGGCGCAATGCGCGGTGTTTCCCGCCTCTGGTACATTTAATCAACTGAGGATCAATTGTTTGCAGATTGACACTCAAACGTATTGGGTGGATTTGCTATTAACGTCAGGCAATCCAATTCAATTCGATGTGGTGGGGTTTGGGAATAATCCCTAACTTGGATTATTTTTATACGTAATGTCTGTCTCGTGCGGACTTTTCACTTAAAACGGTGCGGATGGCAACATCCGCGCCGTTTTTTTATGGTGAGTGTTTTGGTTGGTGCCGCGCCAAACGACGTTATCCGCTTATTTGCCAAGCTGTTACCAGGTTCCTTGCAAACGCAGCCAAAACGCGCGGCCTGGTTCATTCACCCGTGTGGCTTCGGGGTAAAATGGGTCTGCGTTGGCGCGGCTGACGTGATAAGCATAGGCGCGGTCGAACACGTTGTCCACGCCCGCTTGCACGTTCCAATGCGGATGCAAGTTGTATTGGCCATACCAATCTACCACACCAAAGCCGCTGCTTTCGCCAGGGTCTTGGCCCGCGCCTGCGGCGTCTGTGCGATGTTGCGCGGCTGCAAAACGCAATGCGCCGCCTGCGTGCCAGATGTTGGTGTGTTGATAACGTAAATCCAGCGTGCCTTGCCATGGCGGCATTTGCGCCAGCGGAAGGTGGTCGGTTTGGTTGTCGCCGCGCACATAGGCCAAATTGAACTTAGCCAGCCAATTGCCCCATTGCGCTGAAGATTGCCATTCTGCGCCCCACAGCCGGGCATCCACGTTGCGGTAAATGCTTGCCAGGTCTTTTTGCAGCACACCCGCTTGGCCCTTGGCTTTATCGCGCAAAATGTAATCGGTCACCCAATCGCTGAACACTGAAACTTGGTATTGCCAATTTTGGCCCGTGCCTTGGTTCAGCCCCAATTCCAATTGATGATGCTGCTCTGCGTGCAGGCCAGGATTGCCCACCCAGCGCCCAGATGGCGTTTTACTGTTAGAAGCCATGAACCGTTCGGAAGCGTCGGCATTGCGCACGCTACGGCTGGCCGTGACAAAATACCCCATTGGCCCGGCCTTGACCTTGTAGGTGGCAAAGCCGCTCACCTGATGTGCGGAATCGTCTGCACTGGCATTGCCATAATACAGCCGGTACAAATCATTGGGCGTCATGCCGCCCGCAGCTTGTGATCCATTGGCGGCTTCCGCTTGCGCGTGCGTGTAGCGCAAGCCCGCGCTGATCTGGCGTTGGCTGTCCAAGGCCCATTCGCCCTCAGCAAATAGGCCAGCCTGGGTGATGGACACTTGTGGCCACATCAACGATTGCAAGCTTGCCGGGTCACCGCCATTGGCTGGCCCAGCGCGGCGTAGTGCGTCGCGGTCATTGGCCTGGTAATCCAACCCCACAGTCCATGTCACGTTACCGCGTTCAATATCGGCCAACAACCGCCCGCCCCATGTGCGCGAAGTTGTATCCGCACGCATTTTCATGGCGCCTGCAACCAGTGGGCGCAAGGAATAGTTGTCCATCACATGCGTTACGTCAGAATAATAAAGCTCGCCACGCAGCCAATCGTGTTGCACGCTAAAGCGCGCCATGTCATTGTCCGACTGCGGCGCATCCATGCCCGCGCCTGCGTACAACACATCGCTTTCGCGTGTGGATTCCAGCGTTAGCGCCAATTGGGTGAGTGGCCCTGGCGCGTACCCAGCCATTAACGCGCTGTTGTGCGTAGTAAACGCGGAACGCACGGCATGGCCCGCACCATCTTCATAATTGCCGCTGTCTGCATAATTGTATAAACCACGCACATACAGCCGGTTACTGCCCGCACTAGCGTCCAAAGCCAGATCCGCATTGTCGCCGTTGGCGCGGTAACCCGCTGTGCCTTTGAACAGCCAGGCTTGATTTTCCTTGAATTTTGGCGGCTTGCGTTTGAGCAGCACCGTGCCGCCGCTACCGCCGCCGCCATATTGTACTGTACCCGCACCTTTGTGGATTTCTACCTCATCATAACTGGATAACGGCGCGTAAGCAGTGGGCGGATCCATGCGGTTGGGACAGCCGCCATGTACATATGCGCCATCGAGCAACACATTCAATCGCGTCTGACTTTGGCCGCGAATCATCGGATCCGAGCCATGCCCACCCATGCGCGTGGCATCCACGCCAGGCACAGCGCGCAACGCTTGCGGCGTATCCGCAGGCGGATTGCGGAATTGTTCTAACGGCACAACCGCGCCGCGTTCCCCACTCACCATGAGGTCTGGCAATTTGTCCTGTGCCGCAACAGGCGCGGCTAACAGCGGAAGCATTATCGTGGCGAATCGTTTGTTCATGCGTGTTCCTTTTCGTATTGTCCTTGGCTCAGGCCGCAACAGCCTGACCGGATTTTCCCAAAAGCCTACAACAGAGCAAACAGAGTGCCTGACTTTAATTAGTATTTTTTCAATTGGTTACACAAGGCAATGCAAAAAAATAGGGCATATCACACAGCGTGTAGGGCAAAATCCATAATTCCCACCATAAAAATGAGGGCGCGCAAGCCTTTGCTTGTTTTTATTTAATTGTTTATTCAGTTAATTTTACAAAGTTGTGCAAAAAAAATAGGTCATATCACCCAACAAGTGGGCAAAATCCACAATTGTAGCCACCACCATGCGCAAACGTACTTGTGGTTGGATTGTGAAAATCAGAGGGATTACGGCGGGGGCGCTTTTGGCGATACTTCTTTAAATGCAAAAAACTTGTAGAGTAAGAAAGTGGCCAGCATAGGAATCGCAACTGCCATGGCGTGGGCAAGGGCTTGCGTATACAACACCATGCCCAACGCACGCAGGCCGCGTTCTAGTAAAATCGAGGCCAGCCATACCACGGGCAAAAAGGGCAAGTTGACCATCACAAAATCCCTGGCCTGCGTAGCCATGGGTTTATTTGATGTGGGAAATATAAACAGCCGATTGAGAATAAATGCCACCAACATGCCCACGCCATAAGAGAGCAGCACTGCCATGGCAAAAGACAGCCAGTGGCTCAACACAATCCGCGCCAGCCAATGCAAAAATGCGGCAGTTCCGCCTACGGCTAAGAATCCTAAGAATTGTTTTGTTAAAAAATGGTGAATCATGCTACCGCATCCTTGGCGAGTCTGCGACCAAAATCCACACTTTCCGAAATGCCACGATCTTCTGGATAATAATAGGAAGTATCCGCAGCCCATAAACCTTGCACCGGCAAGCGCGGTTGAGGAATTTGACTTAAATACTCGGGTGGGCAAATGGGTTGCGCAAAGCGGTAACGGCTGGCACGTAGATCAATAAAATCTTCTGGCAACAGAGCGGGATTGATTTTCATGAGATAGGTTTTTACCTTGTGCAAGAAAACCGCATCTTCTTGTTGATATTTTGGATGTTCACCTGGCATGTAAAATGGAACATACACCACATGGCAGCCCGCTATGGGACGTAACTGGGTATATTCTACTAAACCAGGAATATCCATAGTTTCATCATTCACGTTCAACCAAAAATTGCCGGTCACTGGTTTGGTTAATTTGACAATCACGCATACCACTGCAATATTGCGCACCGACTTAAACTGTTGCACAATATTTTGTGGCAAATCTGGCATTAATTCTGGTAAATACGGCAAAGGAATGGTACTAATGACGCGATGAAATGGATTCATGCGACCAGCTACCAAGACGCCTTGAACCGTACCTTGCTCAATAATCACTTTTTGCACTGGCGTGCGTAGATGAATTTCACCGCCTAATGCTGCAATTTTTTCTTGTAAGGTATTCAGCAACGTTGCTGATCCACCTTCCAAATAGCCCAATTTTTCTCTAAATAAATTATAACGCGAGCGGCCAATGCGGCGAATGCGACTCCAAATCCAGGCGGCTGACAGTTGGTTGGTGTATTCATAAAATTTATAGTCAAATAAACGCCGCCACAGAACTTCATAGGCTTCATGCCCTACCCAAGATTGAATCCAGGTAACTGCATTTTGCTTGTCCAACGTCTGCCAATCGTTGCGTTTGGTTGACCAAAACGCATGAAATCCATAACGAATTTTGGCGGTTAGGCTTAGCCCTGAAAAATTTAGCAAAGCCAATGGATTACCCCAGGGTTGTACTTTATTTTGAAAATAATAGCCCATTTTGGTTTCAACCCAACGCATTTTATGTGCAATGCCTAGTTCTGCCAGCAACGCGAGAAAAGCATGATCTGAAATACAATGAAAATGATAATAGCGCTCTATTTGTGTGCCTGAAAAATCAAAGCTGGCTGCCATGCCGCCAATGCGATCATCGGCTTCAAAAATAACCGGTGTATAACCATCCAAAGCCAATTGATACGCTACGGCAAGCCCCATCGGGCCAGCACCTAACACCGCAATCCGTTTATTTTCGTGCGCGTTCAATTAAAACTCCAAAACAATCTTGGTAAATTCCGGGTGGGCGAAGGTTTGTTCGATGGCTTCCTGAAATGGGGTGGGCGTTATATCAAAAATTTTAGGCCAATCAATTACCTCAAATTCATCATGCGCAGTCAGTGCTTTTAATTGCTCCACAGTAAATGGCGGTTGTTTATCAAAAATAGACCAGGTGTATAGCAAAAAATAAAAAAGTGAATAGGGAATTTTTAGGATCCAAGTTTTTGAACGGGTGGTTTTTTTTATGGATTTAATAATATCGATATAATCAATTTTCTCCAATCCTGAAATATTAAAAATTTTTGATTTTATCCGTGATTCCAGGCAACTTACAATAATATTAGCAAAATCTCCAGCATATAACGGCTGGCGCATATATTTGCCATGACCAGGGATGGGGAAAATCGGCACACGCCGCATAAAGCGCGATAACCAGCCTAAGTGCTTGCGATCAAACCAACCAAACATCAGCGTAGGACGTAATACAACGTAATCTACTCCGCTGGCGATGACAATTTGTTCCTGAAGTTTTTTAGTTTCGGTGTAATAATCATTGGCAACAGATTCCACTACAGAAGAACTAATGTGTATTACATAGGGAACCCGATATTCTTTCACTGCTTCTAACACGCGCTCTGTGCTGGTGATATTGTTTCTCACAAATGGATCACTCTGTAGGTCACCAATTTGCGCTTGCAGCATCACCACGCCGTCGGCACCATTAAAATGCTCGTACCATGCGCCGGGTTCAGCCAAATCAGCGTACTCAATCGTTAATTCGGGATGGAGTTGGCGCATGATGGCTAAATTTTTTTTGTGTTTATCTAATATTACCAGGTTATTATAGCCTCTGTTTTTTAAATGAATGGCTAAATTCTGGCCAACCAGCCCTGCGCCGCCTGGTAGAATAATTTTTTTTGTGTTGTCCATTGGGAAATGCCTCCAAAAACCAATAAAGAAACTGATAAAAAATATCCGGCCCGCTCATGTGCTACGCGCTTGATCGTGGCCCAGGCGCACGTAACGCCCGCCCGCAGCGGAGGTTATCCAGCCTTGCAATTCTAAAATCAATAACATAGATGCAATATTGTCAGCACTCAGGCCGGAATTTTCCACTAAGCTGTCAATGGTGGTAGGTGCGCCCACAGCCATGTGCTGTAGTAAATGGGCATACTCATGATCCAGCGCTGGCACGCTACCCACCGTGATCGGGGCGGACTGCGCATCGCCGTGTGCAGGGGCAAGCACCGCTGCCAGGCGTAATTCCTGCAAAATATCATCCGCTGCTTCCACCAATTTTGCGCCTTCTTTGATGAGCGCGTGGCAGCCTTTGGCCAGTGGGTTGTGGATGGAGCCTGGAATGGCGAATACTTCGCGGCCTTGCTCCGCCGCTTGGCGGGCGGTGATCAGTGATCCACTGCGTAGCGTGGCTTCTACCACCAGCGTGCCTAACGCCAGGCCGCTGATGATGCGGTTGCGGCGTGGGAACAGTTGCGGCAGCGCGGCTGTGCCTGGCGGGCTTTCTGACACAAGCGCGCCGCGCTCGGCAATTTGTCTGGCCAACTCTGCGTGTTGGCTGGGATATACGATGTCCAACCCGGTGGCCATCACGGCGACGGTTTGACCACCGCCGTCTAGCGCGCCGCGATGGCTGGCCACGTCAATGCCTATGGCCAGGCCGCTGGCGATAACCAGCCCCATACCGCCCAAATGATGGGCGAATTCGTAGGCGGTTTCTTCGCCGTTGCGGCTGGGATTGCGGCTGCCCACAATGGCCAATTGCGGCAAGGCCAGCACGGCTGGGTCGCCAACAATGAACAAGAGGGGCGGTGCGTCGTGAATTTGGCGTAAATGCGGGGGGTAGCGGGTGTCCGCCAACGTGAGCAGTGTGTGCCCCGGCTTAGCCAGCCAGGCCATATCTGCTTCTACCAGCCGCCAGTCAGGGCGGCGCAGGTAGTCGCGGGTTTTGTTGCGTAGGCCGGAATTTTCCCATGCCGCCTCGCCCGCACTGAACACGGCGCGCGGTGAGCTAAAATAGGTCAGCAGCTTAGCAAATGCTACTGGCCCTACGCCCGGCGCGCGCGCCAGACCCAGCCAGTAGGGATATTCGCTCTCAGCAACAGGTGCAGTATCCGCTGTCATCATTAACGCGGCACATTGACTTCATCGCCCACCCGTACCACGTCGGATGCCTTCATTACCAGCCCATAACTGACTTTTGGAAAAACCTGGAATATCAATAAAGTGGCGGTCTCTAGGCTGGGCAAAAACACTTGTTCTTTATGCGGGCCAACTTTGTCAGTGACCCATTGGCCGCCGCGAAAGGCAGTGAGCACATGGCCGCGTTCAATGTCATCCGTCTCGCCTTTATTGATAACCACCACTTGGTATTGGCCGATTTGGGTTAAACCATCTACCACGGCAATGATGTGACCGCCTTCCAGTTCCAAAGGAACGCGGGGATAAAAATCTTCATCAAAAGTCTGATCCGGCACGGGCAGAAGTTTGTCGCCTTCTTGTACGCCGCGCAGGGCAGTAACAATCGTTAATACCGCTGGGTCGGTCTGATGCTTGATTTCGGCTTCGCCAATGTAAATGGCTTCGTGTGCCAGGGTCTCCTGCGTCTCGGGATCGATGTACGCCTGACCGGGCCGTACTAACACATAGCGAGTTTGAATATCCGCATCTTCCAGGCCGCGCGCATAAATCAAATTACCTTCAGTGGCGAGCAGGCGCGCATCGGCGGTGGCGACAATATATGGGGCCTCACTCAATTCATCTTCCACCGCTACTTGCGGGCGGATTAAAAATTGCCGCACTGAATCCAGCGGGATGATTTTTATGGCGCGATCTTGGCGTGGGTAGCGCGCGCCAGGGGACAATTTGACTTCGCGCCCGCGCTTAACTTGCAATAAAAGCTGATCTTTATCTTGTTGCAGGCTAATCTGATCCCCTGGAAAAATTTGCGGCGCTTGTGGGGTCATCAATTCGCCCGCGCGCCAGGGCCGTTCTAAAAACAGTGCGGCGACCCGCCACAGCGTATCGCCCTCGCGCACCGTGTACGTGGCAGGGTGTTCGGCCTTGGGCTTGGCAGAAGGATCAATAAAAATGCTGCGCGCCGCTGCGGGCACGTTCAACAAGGCGAGGAAAACTGCTGCCGCCAACAGCCTATGCAAGATTGCCGTCATCATGTCATATGCCTTTGTGTTTGGGAAAAATATAGCGTTGCAGTCTAGCGAAATCGCGGGCGTAAGGCTAGGGCCTCAGCACCACGCGCGCGCCCACTGCCACCGCATTGGCTAATTCCACCACGTCGCGGTTTTTCATACGCACGCAGCCATGCGAAGCGGGGCGGCCAATGCGCGATTCTACATTGGTGCCGTGAATGTAAATCCCCCGACTTTGTGTATCCACGCCAGGGCCAAGATTTCTGCCCAGTTCTTTGCCGCGTAGTACCAAAATACGCGAGGTAATCAGTTCATTTTTATCCCCCCGCTTGGGCGGGTGAATTTTACCTGTGGCGCGGCGGCCTTTGAACACGGTGTGCAATGGCGCGCCCATGCCGATTTTTTGCGCGATAACATGCTCGCCCAGCGGGGTTTTCATGCTTTTGGCGCGGTTGCCCATGCCGTAGCGCGAAGTGGACACGGGGTAGGATCGCAACACGCGGTCTGCCCGGTATAAAAATAATTTTTGTTGGGAAATATCGATCACAATGGCCAATTTGCTGGCCGCTGCTTGCGCGGGCGTGCTGGCCAGCATTATCCATGCCAAAGCGGCAACGACTAACCATGGGGCAAACACGCCGTAACAATGGCGCATTTTGGCGTTCAGCCGCCAATACATTTGTTCCCGCTGGGGTCTTCCACAAACGCATGGTGTTCCATGGCGAACACATGTGAGTGCAGGTTAGCAATCCACTGCTTGCCTTCCTGGGTCACGCTCAGGTAGCGTAGCGCGTCTTGAATGTAACGGCTGACCTGGTTCCAATAAAATGCTGGATAGCTGCGGTATAAATCATACGGTGAGTGATAATTTAAGATAGCATTGACGCCCGTTTCTTGGAATTCGTAAAACAACGCAGGCAATTTGCGGATGTAATGCGGGTCTGCCAACTGGCCGATCAAATCCGCCGCACGCACCAGTGCAGGATATGTGTTGGTGGCTTGGTGATCGCTGTCATTGGGCACAGGGAAACGGGTCAGTTCCACGTTGGCCGCAATCACCTCGGCATCTAAAAACGTATTGCCACCAAAGCGTTCACGGATGAACAGCTTGCCGCGATCCACATGGTGTGGTGACAGTGCCGCGTCCGTCGCGCCCGGCGGCAAAGATACCGTTTTGCCATCCACACCCGTGGCAAACGATCTTTCCGTGTCATCGCGGCACAGGCCGCGAATGTGGCCAATATCGTGACATAGCAAGGAAACAATGAAATTCATCCAATCGCGATTGGATACGCCACCTTCGCGGATGTGCTTGCCGCGCAGGATTTCTTGCCCCACCATGGTCACCATGATGGTATGCTCCATGTTGTGATACAGCGCGTCGCTGTTGGCAAAGTGCTCCAGTGCCATGCGCCCGGCCCAGGAAATAATGGTGGAAGACTGCGAATCGCCATAGTTGCGGCAGTAAGCTTCCTCTAGCCGCGCGACAAAGGCATCAATAACAATTTCAGTAGGATGGAACATCATGGTTTGACCCTCATGAGTGCGGTGGAGAGCGCTCGTGCGCCCGGAAATGCTGCCAGTTTACACCGTTGCCAGTGCTTTTTCAGCGGCAGCGAGCGTGGCCGCCACATCGTCCGCGCTGTGCGCGCTGGACAGGAAGCCCGCTTCAAACGCCGACGGGGCCAGGTATACGCCTTCGCGCAACATGGCGTGGAAGAATTTTTTGAACCGTTCCACATCACAGGCAGTGGCTTGCGCAAAATCATGCACTTGTGTTGCATCCGTGAAAAAAATACCGAACATACCGCCCACCCAATTCGCGGCCATGGGCACGCCCGCCGTGTGCGCTATGGCCAGCAAACCTGTGGCCAATGCCTCAGTTTTTTGTGCCAATTCAGCAAAAAAATCCGGCACAGAAATGAGTTCTAAGGTCGTTAATCCCGCAGCCATGGCCACTGGATTGCCCGACAGCGTGCCTGCCTGATACACCGGCCCTAACGGCGCAAGTAGCTCCATAATCGCACGTTTGCCACCAAATGCGCCCACTGGCATACCGCCGCCAATGACTTTGCCCAGGCAGGTGATATCCGGCGTGACACCGTAATACGCTTGCGCGCCGCCCAGCGCAACGCGGAATCCCGTCATCACTTCGTCAAAAATCAACACCGCGCCGCTGGCGTCACACACCTCGCGTAGCGTCTCTAAAAATCCCGGCACTGGCGGAATGCAATTCATATTGCCTGCCACTGGCTCGACAATCACGCAAGCAATGTCCTGGCCGTGCTGCGCGAACCATTCGCGCACTTGCGCGATGTTGTTGTATTCCAAGGTGATGGTGTGCTGCGCCAGCGCTGCGGGCACACCCGGTGAACTGGGCACCCCCAACGTCAACGCGCCTGAACCTGCTTTCACCAACAGCGCATCGCCATGGCCATGATAACAGCCCTCGAATTTCACAATGGCATCACGGCCCGTATACCCGCGTGCCAGGCGGATTGCGCTCATGGTGGCCTCCGTGCCAGAATTAACCATGCGCACCAATTCAATGGCAGGCATCAATTCACGGATTTTATTGGCCATGGCGGTTTCCAACGCAGTAGGCGCGCCAAAACTTAAACCATCGCGCGCCGTGTCCACCACCGCTTGCACCACTTGCGGGTGCGCATGGCCCACCACCATTGGCCCCCACGAGCCGACATAATCGATATACGCTTTGCCATCCACATCGTATATCCGGCTGCCCTGCGCACGCTGCATAAAGATTGGCTCACCGCCCACGCCCCGGAAAGCGCGCACAGGTGAATTCACACCGCCAGGAATCACCTGCTGGGCGGCTAAAAAATGTTGGTGGGATTGCGTCATGAAAATTCCTTATACAGTCAAAAAGTGGCAGACGCGCCGCAGCCCCGCGTCCACGGCGGCCCATGCGCATACGGCGTATTTTCGCACAAACGCCCATGAAAACGTAACGCACCTTGTTTAGTTATGAAGAATTTAAGAATATGCTAAATTACTGAAAATTATTTATATACAGTAAGTTATTTCGATAAAATCCCGGTGCAGACTAACTGCTTCACTTGGCTTTTAACGATAAATTGAGTAATGTATTGCAACCCACAAGGTCTTACTTTTGAAATTTTCCATGACGACCGGCTTGTCACCGACCCACCTTCCGCTCACAAGGCGCGACGAAATTTGTGACATTGCCCCTAAATACAGTTAAAATTATTTGTTTCCTGGCTTCTTGCTTCGGCACCCCGGGAAACGCATCGGCCATCATTGCTCCGCAACGGTGGTAAGTTCATAGGCAAGCAAACAACATAATGCGATTAGGAGAGACTCAACAATGCCTACATTCGTACGTACCGACAAATGTGACGGCTGCAAAGGCCAAGACAAAACCGCCTGCATGTACATTTGCCCGCACGACTTGATGAAATTAGACAAGGACGGTTCTGAAACCGGCCATGCTATGAAATCTTTCAATCAAGAGCCGGAGCAATGCTGGGAATGCTATTCCTGCGTGAAAATCTGCCCGCAAAATGCTATTGAAGTCCGTCATTACGCGGACATCGTGCCCCTGGGCGGCTCCGTGCAACCGTTGCGCGGCTCCGACTCCATCATGTGGACTATCAAATTCCGCAATGGCACCACCAAGCGCTTCAAATTTCCCATCCGTACCACTCCAGATGGCTCCATTGACCCGTACGGCAACAAACCCAGCGCGGACTTTGCCAAGATTGAAGAGCTTGGCTTTTTTAACCAAGAAAGTGGATTCCGTGCGGGCAACCGTAGCGAACTCATCCGTCTGTAAGCTAGCCAAGGCATCAACCTTACCCTTTCACTCTTGATATTCACTCCGAGGTATTTTTAGTATGGCTGGAGAATTTGGTAATCCGGAAATTATCGAAGAAGAAGTCGATATCCTGTTGATCGGCGGCGGCATGGCTTGTTGCGGCGCTGGTTACGAAATCATGCAATGGGCCAAGGCTGCTGAAAGCGCCATGGGCCGTGAAATCAAAATTAAATTGGTAGACAAAGCCGCCATGGACCGCTCTGGCGCGGTAGCACAAGGCCTGTCCGCCATCAACACCTACATCGGCACCGAGCAAGACCCAGCGGACTACGCCCGCATGGTCTCCAACGACCTGATGGGCATCACCCGCGACGACTTGGCCTATGACCTGGGCCGCCACGTCGATGAATCCGTGCATTTATTTGAAGAATGGGGTCTACCTATTTGGAAATTGGACGAAAATGGCGAACGCCATGACGGCTCCAAAGGCATGACTCCACTCAAAGACGGCGGCAAACCCGTCCGTTCTGGCAAATGGCAAATCATGATTAACGGCGAATCCTACAAATGGATCGTCGCAGAAGCTTCCAAGAAAGCCCTGGGCACTGACCGCATCCAAGAGCGCGTGTTCATCGTCAAATTGGTCAACGACGCCAACGACAAAAACCGTGTCGCAGGTGCTGTGGGCTTCTCCGTGCGCGAACACAAACTGTTTGTGTACAAATTCAAAGCTTGCCTGCTTGCAGCGGGTGGTTGCGTCAACATCTTCCGTCCACGCTCCGTAGGCGAAGGCACGGGCCGTGCCTGGTATCCAGTGTGGAACGCGGGTTCCACCTACTCCATGGCTGCCGAAGCTGGCGCCGAACTGACCATGATGGAAAACCGCTTCGTGCCTGCCCGTTTCAAAGACGGTTACGGCCCAGTCGGTGCCTGGTTCTTATTGTTCAAATCCCAAGCCACCAACGCCTTTGGCGAAGTGTACATGGTTAAGAACAAAGAAATGCTCAATGACTACCCGCCGTATGGTCAGGCAGCAGTTCCCGCTTCTTGCTTGCGCAACCACTTGATGTTGAAGGAAATGATGGAGGGTCGTGGTCCAATCTACATGGACACCGTGACCGCACTGGCCAAATTGGCCGAAACCTTGTCTCCGCGCGAAGTTAAGCACTTAGAAGCCGAAGCCTGGGAAGACTTCCTTGACATGTGCGTGGGCCAATGCGGTATCTGGGTTGGTGAAAACATCGAGCCGGAAAAGAAAAATTCCGAACTGATGCCCACCGAACCGTACCTGTTGGGTTCTCACTCTGGCTGCTGCGGCATTTGGGTGTCCGGCCCAACCGACGTGGGCGCACCGACTTCCGAAGCCATCGCGGGCGCACCAGCGCACCTGCCTTCTGGCTGGAACTGGGGCTACCGCTCCATGACCACCGTCAAAGGCTTGTTCACTGCTGGCGACGGCGTGGGCGCATCCGGCCACAAGTTCTCCTCCGGCTCACACGCCGAAGGCCGCATGGCTGCCAAGTCCATGATTAAGTTCGTGGTGGACAACAAAGACTGGAATCCAACCCTGGACACCTCGGTCAACGAACTGGTGGAAGAAATTTACCGCCCAGTACGCACCTTCATTGAGCACAAGAACTACAGCACTGCCATTGACGTGAACCCGCACTACATCACGCCAAAAATGTTGCAGTTCCGCCTGCAAAAAATCATGGACGAATACGTTGCTGGCGTTGCCACTTACTACAAGACCAACGAGCACATGCTCAAGGTTGCCGAAGATAAGCTGGAAATGCTGAAAGAAGACGCCATGAAGATGCGTGCCAAAGACCTGCACGAACTGCTGCGCGCTTGGGAAAACTACCACCGTATTCTGACGGCGGAAGCCCACATGAAGCACATCCAGTTCCGTGAAGAATCCCGTTACCCGGGCTTCTACTACCGCATGGACAAAAACTTCGTAGACGAAGAAAACTGGCACTGCTTCGTGAACTCCATCTACGACAAGACCACCAAAAAATGGACCGTGTTCAAGCGCGCCCATGTAGATTTGGTGGACAAGTCCAAACTGTTCAAACCCGCTGCGCATTAATAAGCAGGCTGGCTGAATAGCTGGAAAGCCCTGTCACTGAAAAGTGACGGGGCTTTTTTTATGTTAAAATTTGGCTATTATCATTTTTCGCCACAGGCCATTCATGAAATTCGTCAATCCCCGCAACGACATTGCCTTCAAAAAGATTTTCGGCAACGAGCAGCACAAAGAGGTGCTGATTTCCTTTCTCAACGCGGTATTATCTTTGGAAGGCGACAAAGAAATTCAAGATGTAGAATTACTCAACCCCTACCAAGCGCCGAAACTGGCGGGACTGAAATATACCCTGCTGGATGTGCGGGCGGTGGATAAGCGCGGCATTCACTTTATTGTCGAAATGCAGTTGGAAAATGTGGCAGGGTTGCGCAAACGCTTTCAATACTACGCGGCGAAAAGTTACAGCGGCCAAATCAAACGCGGCGATGATTATCCGCGCCTGAATCAAGTCATTTTTATCGGCATTTTAAACTTCAACGAATTTAGCTCAGACCACTGGCTCAGCCGCCACGCCTTGCTCAACCGCGAAAATTACGCGCACGAATTGCAAGACTTGGAATTTTATTTTATCGAATTACCCAAATTCAGCAAAACCGAAGCGGAACTCAACAGCATTTTGGATCAGTGGGTCTATTTTCTAAAACACGCCGATGATTTGGAAGTTATCCCGCCGATTTCGGCGCATGCCCCGGCTCTGCGCGCCGCCTATGAAATTGCCGATCAATTCGGCTGGAATCAAGATGAGTTGGATGTTTACGATTATTGGAGCATGAAAGCCCAGGATGAGCGCGGGGCGTTGCAATTGTTACGCGAACAGGCTAAGCAAGCGGAAAAATCGGCTGAACAACGTGGTCGTTTAGCAGAAAAGCAGAAAATCGCCAGAACCCTTAAGACGCAAGGCGTGGCGTTGGAGGTTATCATGCAGTCTACTGGACTGACTGCTGTGGAAATCGAGAATTTGTAAGTCACACCCCAAACCCAAATGCCTCCAACATTGCCAACACTCTGTCCCGCTGCAAAGGCGTGGGCAGCGCCCGCCAGGCGCTAATCACCGCTTGTTCTTTGTCTTTCTCAGTCGCCGCGAGGTAGCCACTACGTTCCTCGCGTAAAGCCACTTCCAGGCGAGCCAACTCGTCCGGGTCTTCCTGGTAATCCTCGAAAAACCAGGCAATAGGTACATTTAAACCTTGCGACAAGCGATACAGCTGCGCCGCGCTTAAGCGGTGACGACCAAGTTCGTAACGCGACATCTGTTGTTGTGTCACATCCAGAATCTCCGCGACTTCTTCCAGGCTCATCTCATGTTGGCGGCGCAAAGCACGTAGGCGTTTGCCAATGTGCTGTTCCAATCGCTTGGTAGAAGACTCCATTGCTCCACACTCTACAGGTGAATTTTAGATAAGTATTGACTTATAGAGTGTGATAAAAATACAATGGCGTACACACTCATAAGGTGTGCTTTGCTTTTTTATGGCTAAATAAGTGTAAATTGAAAAATATAGCGCTTCGCTGGTTCGGGGGGAGGGAAGGCGCAGTAAGCATAACGCTTCTGGCGTGCGCGACTTTAATACAATAAATTTATTTTTATTATCTTTATGCAGCCTCATCAGGACACACCAAAGGTCTGATTAGCGCGTTTTCACTTCGCGCCATAAATTAAAAAAATAGGTGGGGCTGTGAGATACATAACAAATAGATGGGTAAATCGGTTTTTTGTAACCATCGCGGCTACAGCAACCTGTAGCTGTAATGCAGTGCTGCTATCTATACCCGAAAGATGGCGTAATATCGTTGGGTGGTTCTGTCATACTCTTAATTAATCTGTAATTGGAGTAGGATAGGTACTCTGTTATTTTTTAATAGGAGTGAATCTATTATGAGACTCACAGTTAATGGTAGAACGAATTGGTGGTTGTTCGCGGTTTTTTTGTCTTTTATTTTACTCCCGATTATATTAGTAGTTGGTCTTTTTTATTCCTTTGGTTCAAATGCTCCTGCTTATGCATGTGATGAAGATTTTTGGGATTCGACCTTCGGGCAGCTTACTCACGCAGAAAGTTTTATAGCGTTTATTGTAAGCAACTTTGTGAATTTGATTTGGGTGATTGCGTTTATCGTAGCGTTTATATCTCTTCCGTTAGTGATACAAAAAACCGCCTTATATGCCGCTAACATAGCAGATTTACCACGTCGATGGGTGGTGAGTTTTTTTGTTGTGTACTCTCTAATTATATTGCTTTCATTTGGTATAGGACTTAATCTATTTTCTCAAAGCATGATTACTGCTAAATTGAAAAAGGATAGTAATGCTCTGGCGGCAGAGAACTTTATAAACATGCGTGATGCCTACTTTACATCTGGTGTTATTTCATCGAAAAATCAATTTAACATAGATACTGTTGTAAACGGTTTGGATAGAAATAACTTTGAACCTAGATGGTATGATTATATTGCAGATAAGCTTCGTTTTGAGGCTAAAGAACTGTTTTCTGAAAATACTAGCCTAAATTTATATGGTAAATGCAAAACAATAATATCTATGAAATCGCGTTCTTCAAGCCAAGTGTTAGAGGTATCTGCAGAAGTTTTTATGCCATTACACTATACAACACTGTCCAAAAAATTTCTCGCCATAGATGAGTATATGAATTATTTTCTCTATACCTTTCAGGTTAGTCGGTTGGCAATTTGGTGGGTATTATTTTATATAATTAGTGTGATACCACTCTTATGGTTTCCAATACTGAAAGTCTTGCTACACCGAACACGCTATAATTAAATAACGTGTAGGCAATTATTTGGTTACGGTGTTAATGTAATAAAAAAACCTTTAAGGAAAAATTGACCATGGCAAATGAACGTATATTTTGGGTAGGTGGCACTGGTGCAAACGTAGCGTTAGCTTTTTCTCGTTTGCAACGAATGGGCTTTATAGAAAATGCCAATGATATAACACACTATTTTATTGATACACGTGACCAAATCAAACAGAATGGAGAGGCTCATCCAAAACACATAGCCCTGAATGCTTTCCAGGCTTTCGGTATGAAAAATTATAGAATACTGCCCACTACAGAAGCCAGTTATTCGGACTTTCAAGAGCTTTTGCATACCAAACCAGCCTTAAAGAATTTTTTTGAAGGAAAAGAATTAAAAGAAGAAGGAAAGCCTACCGATATAACATTCGGTAACTATTACAGACCTGCTATTGCCGCTGCTACCGCACACACTAATGAATTTTCCAATCAGCACGAGCTATCATCCATAACACAAGCAAAGACTATTATTTGTGCCTCAGCGTATGGTGGCACAGGGGCAGGGGTTTTACCGTTTTTAGTGAAGCATCTTTTGAATAACAACAATGAGGTTATTGTACTGTACTTAAATTATTGGTTAATGGACACTAAAAAGAAAGAACGCATTGAAAGTAATTGCTCTGCAAATAAACTGTTTTTTGAAAATTTGAAAAAAACACATTCTTTTGCTAGTAAGTTGACTTATTTTTTCTTTGATGTTCCGCATGGAACAGATGGTTGGCAAGAAACCACGGCTAATTTGTTTTGTAATTCAAATATATTTTGCGAACATCCCAATCCGTACCCGTATTATGTCGCTGCCCGTATAGCAACGCTATTAAAAGACCCAGATGCAACAGAACATAAAAAAGGTGGGGTTTATAAAGTTGAATTAAATCCAAATAGACTCGGAAAAAATAATATATTTATCTATGCTTATATTTATTCACAGATCACCAAAGCTGAACAATTCAAATTTGTACGACAATTGGCGGCAA
>DYPE01000060.1:0-13610 GCA_020720085.1 Dichelobacter nodosus
TAAGAATCGGTTGGTAAAAATTCCTCTCGCGGCCCTGGCCCTAGCTCTGAAAGGACGGAATATTAATTATTTAAGCTTGTTATGTTTTTTATGCTTTTTATACGAAAACTGATCCGGTTGGCATTGTTTAATAGAGTTGTTCCCAAATAAGCCAAAAGGCTGATTTCATCGTTCATAACCTATTGTTTTTACTGATGTGGTTTTTATTTGGGAACAACTCTAATCACCAACAAGGTAATGTCATCTTGTAATTTTTGGTTGGCCGTATGGACGCGCAAATCATGGATGATTGCTTCCTTGATTTGGCTGGCAGACAAGTGCCAGTGTGCGCTGATGACTTGGCACAAGCGTTCCACGCCGTACATTTGCTCGCTGGGGCTGTACGCTTCGGTGATACCGTCGGTGTACAAAACCAGCCCTTCGCCTGGTTCCAGGCGCAGTTGCACTTGATTGATCAAGTGGCTGATGTCAGAAGTAATGCCCACCATAAAGCCCAAGTCAATGGTATCAATTCGTTCCACTTTGCCATCCATGCGCACAACGAGCACTTCCTCGTGCTGACCGCTGATGCGCAGTATGCCATCTTGATAGTCCATTAGCAGCAAAGTAAGATTTTTATCGCTGTTCATGCGGCGGGTATTTTTGTACAGCGTGTAATTGAGAATATTAATAAACTCTTGTGGATCAATTGCATGATTGGTGAGCAAGGCGCGTACCGTGGTTTGTACCATGAGCATTAACATACCGCTTTCCAAACCATGGCCCGTCACGTCGCCGATACCGAACACCACCCGCCCGTCGTATTGCAGCACGTCGTAATAATCGCCACCCACTTCATCAGCAGGCTCCATGTGACTGGCGATGTCCAAATGCTCTATCAATTTCAGCTCATAGTCCTTGGGCAACAGCATTTGCTGCAACCTTCGCGTAACATCCAATTCCGCGCTCATGCGCACGTTATCAGCGTGCAGATGCTCGTTGAGGCGGCTGATTTCCTGGTTGGCTTGCAGCAGCTCGCTGGTGCGCTCGCGCACTTTGTCCTCCAATGCGCTATTGGCCTGTTGCAAAGCCTGCTCAGACAGCCTGCGCGCTAAAATTTCTGCTTCTAATTTGGCCTGTTCCGCACGTGCCCGCTGCGCTTGCTGGCTCATGCGCGCCAAAATCGCCAAAATGATTGCCGTCACTGCCCACACGCCAAGGACTCTGGCGATCATGGCATTGCGCAACACCGTTACCGCCGCAAATAGCGCATCCTTATCGGCGGTAATATGCACTTGCCAGTTGGTATACGCCACAGGCACTTGCATGTGATAGTGCGTCGATTGCTCTGCATCCAGCAGCTCGGGCAAATCGGACGTTTTTATATCCAACAGGCTGGCCACCGGGCGGCCCTGCTGGCGCGCGCGCGCCAGTAGCAATTGCTCGGTTGGGTGGGCAAACAGCGCGCCTTGGGCTGTGCTGACATAAATGGATTGTGCTGCATTATTATTGGCTTGCAAAATATATTCGCGTAGCGAGGGCAATACCATATCCACGGTCACCACGCCGGCAAAAACATTTTGATCGTCGTAAAATGCCCGCACCACGCTCATGTACACCATGTTCGTATCAAAATAGGGTTCAGTGAACACCGTCTCGCCCTTGCCTTGCTTGCCCGCTACATACCAACCCTGGCGCGGAAAATCGTATTCCGGCGTGGTCCATTCATAAGTCAACACCAGCGGGGCATGGGGGTTGTGGTTGTCGCGGTGTACGTAAGGGCCGAAATACAATTCCGTGGGGCTGAAACGATACGGCTCAAACCACACGCCAGCCCCATAAACGGTTTGCGCGGGTGCCGAGGCCATGAGGCCGCGCAACATTTTCTCCACACTGCTTTTGTCCTCGCGCAGCGGCGCAGCCAGGCTGGCGTTGCTACGCGCTATTTGCTCGGCAGAGCACAAATAACTGCTCAATCCGCCAGCCACCATTTCAGCACGTTGACGCAACTGATCCATCGCTGTGTTGCGCAAGGCATCTGCACGAAAAACATAATATCCTGCCATGCCCACAGACAATAGCAGCGCGCAGGTGAATAAAATTATCCAGGCCACACCCAACACAGAAAACAAACCAGATTGTTTCCTAACCCATTGCCATGCCAACGATTTCACGACTTGAACTCTCCATGAAAATAAAGCAGTAGATAGCGCGGAAATGTATAGGAAAGATATGACGATAGCTTGTCCATGAGACGGAATGCGGGCTGTTGACAAACGAATAACTTTTGCTCATGACATACAAGCCGTCGCGCGCTATTGCAACGACGGTGTTGGCTGACTCAAGCCTGCAAAACTCTGTTCACTGCGACTTGTTGCCGCGTCGATGATCTGTCTGGTGCTGCATGTGCGCAAAATCCCCCGCACTGAACCCGAACAACTGAAATTTTATCCGACGCTGGGCATCCATTTTGCGCCTGGCGACGTGAAAAAGATGACGGCGCAACCAATTGAATCGCAAGCAATTGTTTTAGATTGAGTAAGGTGGGCATTAAAGATGGAGTAGAAAAGCCAACCGCTTGTCTAAATTTTTTGGGCAAAAGCACGCATAAAAAAACCCGCAACAGATTTGAATCTGTGCAGGTTTTAGATGGTGGGCGGCACTGGGATTGAACCAGTGACCCCTACCGTGTGAAGGTAGTGCTCTCCCCCTGAGCTAGCCGCCCTAGCAAACGAATATTATAGCAAAACCATTCCACCATTCAAGCGATTTGTAACGGCCTACTCGCCAGGATTCCCCCCAGTGGGCTATATAGCAAATATTTAGCGCAGTACCTCTTGAGACAATTTTATGCGTCCCTATTATTGGCAATCATTCGGCATGAGTGCTAATCACTTTGATTTGGCCTACGCCGTTCTAGGCTTTTTGTCCATTTATTACCCATTCGTTCTCTAGGAGACTAAAAATCCATGAAAATTCGTCCATTACATGATCGCGTTGTGATTCGCCGTAAAGAAGAAGAACGCACCACCTCTGGCGGCATTGTGATTCCTGATACTGCTGCGGAAAAGCCAATTCGCGGTGAAGTGGTTGCCGCTGGCAATGGCAAAATCAACGAAAATGGCCAAGTGCGTCCGCTGGATGTCAAAGTCGGCGATACCGTACTGTTTGGCAAATACGCAGGCACTGAAGTCAAAGTGGATAGCGTTGACTATTTGATCATGCGCGAAGATGACATCATGGCGGTGATGGAAGGCTAAATTTGCACTTCCCGCTACTCTTATTGTTTTTAATCTGAATTATATTGAGGAACACAACATGGCAGCAAAAGACGTTCGTTTTGGCAGTGAAGCCCGTCAACAAATGATGCGCGGCGTGAATATTCTGGCAAATGCAGTAAAAGTCACCCTTGGCCCCAAAGGCCGCAACGTGGTGTTGGAAAAATCCTATGGCGCGCCGACCATCACCAAAGATGGCGTGAGCGTGGCTAAAGAAATTGAATTGGAAAACAGATTTGAAAATATGGGTGCGCAGATGGTCAAGGAAGTCGCTTCCAAGACTTCTGACACGGCGGGTGACGGCACCACCACCGCCACTGTGTTAGCGCAAACCATCATCACCGAAGGCATGAAAGCGGTTGCCGCTGGCATGAACCCTATGGATCTGAAACGCGGTATTGACAAAGCCGTAACCGCCGCCGTAGAAGAACTGAAAAAAATGTCCAAGCCTTGCACCGATGACAAAGCCATCGCGCAAGTGGGCACCATTTCCGCTAACTCCGACGAAGCGATTGGCCGCATCATTGCCGATGCCATGGCGAAAGTGGGCAAGGAAGGCGTGATCACGGTGGAAGAAGGCAGCACGCTGGAGAATGAACTGGAAGTGGTAGAAGGGATGCAGTTTGACCGTGGCTACCTGTCCCCCTATTTCGTCAACAACCAGCAAACCATGTCCGCCGAATTGGACAACCCCATGATTTTGCTGCATGACAAAAAAATCTCCAACATCCGCGAAATGCTGCCTGTGTTGGAAGGCGTGGCCAAGCAAGGCCGTAGCCTGCTGATCGTGGCGGAAGATGTGGAAGGCGAAGCGTTGGCTACCTTAGTGGTCAACACCATTCGCGGCATTGTTAAAGTGTGCGCAGTGAAAGCGCCTGGCTTTGGCGACCGCCGCAAAGCCATGCTGCAAGACATCGCCATTCTGACGGGCGGCACGGTGATTTCCGAAGAAGTGGGCCTGAGCTTGGAAAAAGCCACGCTGGACGATCTGGGCACCGCGAAGAAAGTCAATATTACCAAAGACAATACCACTATTATTGATGGCGCAGGCAGCGAAGCTGAAATCAAAGCGCGCGTGGAACAAATCCGCCAGCAAATTGAAGACGCCACTTCGGATTATGATCGTGAAAAACTGCAAGAGCGCGTGGCCAAATTGGCTGGCGGTGTGGCAGTGATCAAAGTTGGCGCAGCCACCGAAATGGAAATGAAAGAAAAGAAAGCCCGCGTAGAAGACGCGCTGCACGCCACCCGTGCGGCCGTAGAAGAAGGCGTGGTACCTGGCGGCGGTGTGGCCATGGTGCGCGCGTTGACCGCGTTGGCTGGCCTGACCGGTGCTAACCATGACCAAGACATGGGCATCAACATTGCCAAACGCGCCATGGAAGAACCGTTGCGCCAAATCGTGGCCAACGCGGGCGGCGAGCCGTCTGTGGTCATGAACAAGGTGAAAGAAGGCACTGGCAACTATGGCTTCAATGCCGCTACCGATCAATACGGCGACATGATCGAAATGGGCATTCTTGACCCGACCAAAGTCAGCCGTTCTGCGCTGCAAAACGCTGCGTCTGTGGCGGGCCTGATGATCACCACGGAAGCCATGGTGGCCGAAGCACCCAAGAAAGACGAGCCAGCCGCACCTCCGGGCGGCATGGGCGGCGGCATGGACATGATGTAATTTTGTAGCCAAGCACGCTGTTCTCCCCGGGGATTTACCCCGGGGCCATAAAAAAACCCGCGTCAGCGGGTTTTTTTATGGTCATTATTCCCGCGCTTCACGCGCTAAATTTGGATTTTTGCGGGCAGCATGATACTGTTGCCGCGATTTTTGCCAACATTGTCCCACTGTTCCCCGCGCGTCAGCACGGCGCGTTTTGTTGTGTTCTGGAGCCGCATTATGTCTGTTGAAAAACCTTGGAAAGGCCGTTTTAGCGCGCCAACCAATGCTTTTGTAGAAGCGTTTACCGCCTCAGTGCCGTTTGACCACGTCTTGTACCGTTACGATATTCAAGGTTCCCTGGCGCACGCACGAATGCTGGAAAAAATCGGCGTGCTCACGCCGCAGGAAAACCAAGCCATTGCCAGCGGCCTGGAAGAAATTCTGCAACAAATTGAATCGGGTGAATTTTCCTGGTCTGTGGCGTTGGAAGACGTACACATGAACATTGAGTCCGAGCTGACCCGCCGCATTGGCGAGGCGGGTAAAAAATTGCACACAGGCCGTTCGCGCAATGACCAGGTGGCCACCGACACCCGCCTGTATTTGCGCGAGGAAATCAACCAAATTCGCGCGCTGCTCCAGCAATTGGCCGCCAACTTGCTGGCCTTGGCAGAGCAAGAAGCAGATACGGTGATGCCCGGATTCACCCATTTGCAAAGCGCGCAACCGGTCACTTTCGGCCACCACCTGCTGGCCTGGACAGAAATGCTGCTGCGTGACCACGAACGGCTGGCCGATTGCCACAAACGGGTCAATGTTATGCCGCTGGGCAGTGCGGCACTGGCCGGAACCACTTATCCCATTGACCGCGCGTATACCGCTGAATTACTGGGATTTGCGTACATCGCGGAAAATTCGCTCGACGCCGTGAGTGACCGCGATTTTGCCATAGAGTTCACCGCGTGCGCGGCAATCTTGATGATGCACTTATCACGCATGGCAGAAGAATTGATTTTGTGGTCGTCTTCGCGTTTTCAGTTTATTGAATTGTCCGATGCATTTTGCACTGGATCGTCGATCATGCCGCAGAAAAAAAACCCGGATGTGCCCGAATTGGTGCGCGGCAAAACCGGGCGGGTGTATGGCCATTTATTTGCGCTGCTGACGTTAATGAAAGCGCAGCCCCTGGCCTATAACAAAGACAATCAAGAAGATAAAGAGCCAATTTTTGATACGGTGGATCAAGTTAAGGGCTGTCTGCGGGTCTACGCAGATATGATTCCAGCCATCCACGTGCGGCGCGAATCTCTGCGCGCCGCTGCGCTGGAGGGTTTTACCACGGCCACTGATTTGGCGGATTATTTAGTGAAGCAAGGGATGCCGTTTCGCGCCGCGCATGAAGTGGTGGGCCAAGCAGTGCAATACTGCATCCGCACCCATTGCGCGCTCCATGAATTGCCGCTTGCCAAACTGCGCGAATTTTCGCCCAGGATTGGCGAGGAAGTTTATGCCGCGCTCACCTTGGAAGGATCATTGGCTGCACGCGATCATTTCGGCGGCACCGCGCCCGCGCAAGTACGCCAAGCCATTGTCCGTGCTCGGCAGCGCTGGGAACAATAACCTGTGCGGCATCTACGGGCGGGTACGGGCGGGCATGAAACCCGCCCCTACTGCGTCTCGGGCGCGGGCAAAATATTATAAAATAGTAGGGGCGGGTTTTATGCCCGCCCGAAATAGGCGCGGGTTTTATGCCCGCCCGAAATAGAGGCGGGTGTTAGCCCGCTGTCGTTTTTTGGTTAATCAATGAACTTGGGTAATCTCATGAATTCCATAAACAAGGTTGTGCTGGCGTATTCGGGCGGATTGGATACCTCGATTATTCTCAAATGGTTGCAAGAAAATTACGGCTGCGAAGTAGTGACCTTTACCGCTGACATCGGCCAAGGCGAAGAACTGGAGCCAGCCCGCGCCAAGGCGCAAGCCATGGGTATCCGCGAAATTTACATTGACGATCTGCGCGAAGAATTTGCGCGCGATTTCGTGTTCCCCATGTTCCGCGCCAACACTGTATACGAGGGCGAATATTTGCTCGGCACATCTATCGCGCGGCCTTTGATTGCCAAGCGCCTGGTGGAAATTGCCAATGCCACTGGTGCGGATGCCATTTCCCATGGCGCAACGGGCAAGGGCAATGACCAAGTGCGTTTTGAGCTGGGCGCGTATGCGCTCAAGCCAGAAATCAAAATCATCGCGCCGTGGCGCGAGTGGGATTTAACCTCACGCGAAAAATTAATGGACTACGCGCAACGTAACGGCATTCCAGTGGATTTCGCCAAGGCGGGCAAAAAATCGCCGTATTCCATGGACGCCAATCTATTGCACATCTCCTACGAAGGCGGCATTCTCGAAGACCCCTGGGCCGAACCGGAAGAAGACATGTGGCGCTGGAGCGTGCCGCCCGAACAAGCGCCGGATCAACCCACGTATGTGGAATTGGACTTCACCGGCGGCGATGTCAGCGCCATTGACGGCCAGACCATGACCCCTGCACAGGTACTGGCACATTTGAACCAGGTGGCGGGTGCCAATGGCATTGGCCGACTGGATTTGGTGGAAAATCGCTACGTGGGCATGAAATCGCGTGGTTGTTATGAAACGCCAGGCGGCACCGTGTTGCTACGCGCCCACCGCGCCATTGAATCCCTCACCCTAGACCGCGAAGTGGCGCATCTGAAAGACGAACTCATGCCGCGCTACGCCAGTCTGATTTATAACGGCTACTGGTGGAGTCCAGAGCGCAAGGTGTTGCAGACGCTCATTGACACCACCCAAAGCGTGGTCAACGGCACGGTGCGCATGAAGCTATATAAGGGCAATGTCATTGTTGCTGGACGCAAATCTGCCACCAACAGCCTGTTCGATCCGCACATCGCCACCTTTGAAGACGACGCGGGCGCATATCGCCAAGCCGATGCCGAAGGCTTCATCAAACTCAACGCGCTGCGCATGAGAATTGCCGCGCGCCTGGCCGCGCAATAACCCCTGGAGTTTCATATGACGCAAGCCAATTCTGCTTCTACCGCCATTGCATGGCAAGATAACCGCTTATTTTTACTGGATCAACGCATCCTGCCCGCGCAAACGGTGATGTTGGAATACACCGACGCCAATGCCGTAGCTGAGGCGATTCACACCATGGTGGTGCGCGGCGCGCCCGCCATTGGCATTACCGCTGCGTATGGCGTAGTGCTGGCCGCGCGCCAGGCGTATGCCCAAGCGGGCGCGGATTGGTGCGCGGCGATTGAACCCGCCATGCAGACTTTAGCCGCATCGCGTCCCACGGCGGTGAACCTATTTTGGGCGCTGGCGCGGATGCGCGGTTTATTCGCCGGTGTAACGGGCGATCCAGAAGCCGCGCTGCTCGCCGAAGCGCAACGCATTCATCAGGAAGACATTGCCGCCAACCGCCGCATGGGCGATCTGGGTGCGCAATTCATTCATCCTGGTAGCGGCGTACTGACCCATTGCAATGCCGGTGCGCTGGCCACTGGCGGTTATGGCACTGCCTTGGGCGTAATTCGCAGCGCCCATGCCAACGGCAAACTGACGCGCGTGTTCGCCGACGAAACCCGACCCTGGCTACAAGGCGCGCGACTCACTGCCTGGGAATTGCTGCAAGACCACATCCCAGTCACGTTAGTGTGCGAAGGCGCAGCGGCCAGTCTCATTCGCTCCGGTCAAGTGCAATGGATTATCGTGGGTGCTGACCGCATTGCCGCCAACGGCGACGTGGCTAACAAAATCGGCACCTACGGCCTGGCGGTGCTGGCGCGCCACCACGGCGTGCGCTTCATGGTCGCCGCGCCGCTGTCCACCATAGACATGAGCCTGGCCAGCGGCGCAGACATTCCCATTGAAACGCGCGGTGCAGACGAAATATTTACTGTGCAGGGCGTGCGCGTGGCCGCCGAAGGCGCGGCAGCGTGGAATCCCGTATTTGATGTCACGCCCGCCGAATTGGTCGACGTAATTGTTACCGAGCAGGGCGCGGTAGAGCATCCTACACACGACAAAATGCGCGCATTGACCCAAACCGCTTAAAATGAGTGGCGAGTGATGAGTCTTTCGCTGACCACTAACCACTAAAAGTATTGATAGGAAAAACCAATGGTTCGTAGCATGACCGCCTTTGCGCGGGTGGAACAACACACCAACTGGGGCGGGTTTTACTGGGAAGCACGTGCCGTCAATCACCGCCACCTGGAAATCTTACCGCGCCTGCCGGATGAGTTACGCGCGTTGGAACCGCGTGTGCGCGAAATTGCCGCGCGTTATTTGCGCCGGGGCAAACTCGAACTCACCTTGCGCTGGCAGGGCCAAAGCCAAATGCAGCCCATCACGGTTCAGACCGACGCGGTACGCGCGTTGCTGGACGCGCTGCGCGAAATCAACAGGCTCACTGGCGGCCAGGAACTCCCGCCCGCCTGGGTGATTGCGCAATGGCCAGGCGTATTGCAAACCCCTGCACAGGATTGGGACAGCCAACACGCCACACTGCTTGCCGCGTTGGAAACCACCTTGGCGCAATTATTAGAGCACCGCAGCCGCGAAGGCGCACAATTGCTTGAATTCATTGAGCAACGCTTGACGTCAGTCGAAGACGAAACCGCCAAAGTGCACACGCAACTCCCCGCCATTTTGGCTGCTTGGCGCGAACGCCTGCACGCACGGCTGGCAGAAGTGCAGCAAACTTTAGACCCCAACCGGCTTGAACAAGAAATGGCACTCATTGCCCAACGTATGGACGTGCAAGAAGAATTAGCCCGCTTGCAAGCACATGTTCATGAAACCCGCACCACCTTGCAAAGTCAAGACCCCATGGGCCGACGATTAGATTTTTTAATGCAAGAAATGTATCGCGAAGCCAATACGTTAGGCGCAAAATCCTTACACGCCAGCACCTCACTGGCCTCAGTCAATTTGAAAGTGTTGATTGAACAAATGCGCGAGCAAATTCAGAATTTAGAATAGCGCATAGGGAATAAGCAACAACTGCCGTGGGGCCGTCAAGAGGGGAATCGGGCGCAGCCAGGTCGCCGAATAAAATTAACAGGTTAGCGTGGTTCGTGAAATATCCGGGCTAGCACGGCCACGCCAAAGTCAGTGGGCAGTTGCGCGGACACAGGCAATACCCAGCAGCGTGGTGTGGCAAAATTCTGGCATTTTACCGCATCTTTTTCAGTGAGTAGGATGGGGAATTCATCGGCAAACACTAAATCCGCCGCGCAAAAGCGGTGATGATCTGGGAATGGATGAGGCAGTACGTGCAGCTTGCTGGCACGTAAGTGCTTGAAAAAACTGTCTGGATAGGCGATGCCTGCGAGCGCGTGCACGGTTTGTCCTGTTAAATCGCGCAAGGGCTGTGTTTGTGCGGGATTGGATAAATTGATTAAGGTATCGCCTTGTAACGTCATGGGAATTCCCGCCGCAGCCGCATTTTTTGTCACCACGAAATGCACCGTGCGCAGGCGCGTCAGCGGCTCGCGCAATGGCCCGGCAGGCAGGCAGCGCTGGTTGCCAAAGCCGCGTTGGCCATCCACCACCGCGATTTCGACTGTGCGGCCCAGCGCATAATGCTGCAAGCCGTCGTCGGCCACGATAACATCGCAGCCTTGTGCCAACAGCCATTGCACGCCCAGTGTGCGACGCGGGGATACTGCCACTGGGCAGCCCGCACGTTGTGCGATTAACACCGGTTCGTCGCCTGCCAGCACGGGATCGGTGTCGGGCTGTACTGGCAGGGGAAAATTGCGTGTGGTGCCACCGTAGCCTCGGCTCACGACGCCGGGACGAAAACCGTGGCTTTGCAGAAAACGCGCAAGCCAAATCACCAGCGGCGTTTTGCCGCTGCCGCCCACAGTTACATTGCCCACCACGATCACCGGCACAGGGGAACGGTACACGGTCAGCCAGCCGCGTTGATACGCTGTTCGGCGCAGGCGCACCGCAGCGCAAAATAGCCCTGACAGTGGCCATAACACCAGCGATAGCCAGTGACGCGAACCATACCAAACAGAATCCGCATTCACTGTGGCTGGCTGGTGGCGAAATTCAGGCGCGTCAGGCCCGCCTGACGCGCTGCATCCATGGCGCGCACCACGGACTGGTG
This sequence comes from Dichelobacter nodosus, assembly GCA_020720085.1. GTDB lineage: Bacteria > Pseudomonadota > Gammaproteobacteria > Beggiatoales > Beggiatoaceae > DYPE01. The sequence continues at coordinate 11,084 of DYPE01000060.1, forward strand.
GGGCGTTTGCGCGTCGGCTTGCAAAATCACTGGCAGTTGTGGCTGTCCTGCCACGTGGCTTTCCATGCGTAGTTTTTCCAGTGCGCGTTTCAAAGTATCGAGTTGCTCATTAATCAGGGCACTGCCATTAATAAAATAATGGCCTTTGGCATCAATGGCAATTTCAATTTTTTGTGTAGGCGTATTGGAAGAATCAACGCTGGCTTGCGGCAATTGAATTTCAAGGCCAGCGTGGTGATCAAAGGTGGTAGAAACCATAAAAAAAATTAACAGAATAAATACCACATCAATCAATGGCGCTATATCTATCAGTAAATCCGGTTCTTCGGGAATGCGGCGGCGTAAGTTCATGATTTATCGCTTTCATTTTTATCGCGCTGGTGGTGAATTACGTCCAGAAGTTTCAACGCTTCCTGTTCCATGGCAACCACGAATTCATCTACTTTACCACGAAAATAACGGTAAAACAGCAAGGTGGGAATTGCAATGCACAATCCAGCGGCAGTGGTAATGAGTGCGGTGGCAATGCCGCCAGATAGGGCTTGCGCATTGCCAACGCCTTGTAAAGAAATGACTGAAAATACATCAATCATGCCCAATACCGTGCCTAATAGGCCCAGCAGGGGCGAAATGCTGGCAATGGTGCCCAGCATCGCGAGATAACGGCTCAAATCGTGCACGACTTGGCCGCCAGCTTCTTCAATGCTTTCTTTCATGACTTCACGGCTATGATGGCGGTTGAGCAGGCCCGCTGCTAAAATACGTCCTAATGGTGAGCCTTTACGCAGAATTTCGATTTTTCTTTTATCAACACCCTCGTTTTTTAGCCAGCCCCACACCATAACCACCAACCCCTTTGGGATCACTTTCTCGCGTTGTAACGCCCATAACCGTTCTACGATAATCGTCATCGCCGCCACCGAGCAGAGCAATAAGGGATACATTACCCAGCCACCGGCTTTTATCAATTCAATCATATGTTTTTTCCTTAATGTTTCACAGGGTTGACAGCGTTGAAATACGGTATTGTAACGGAGTTCTTTGCCTATTTCACGATGTAGCCTTCAGCCCGCATCTAGCCGGGCGTATTCCATAATCAGCCATTTTTCGCCATGCTGGGCGAAGTACACTTGTATGCGCGCCTGTTCGCCGCTACGCCCGCGTTCCGGGCTGCCTTCGTAGGCCAGCACTACGCCTTCGCCGAATGTGGGATGGCGCACGTTTTGGCCGAGTTGGAAGGATAGCGCGGTGGGCGCAGGCGCATGGTTGGCGGTGAATAGCGGGCGCGCCACCGTGCGCGCGCGCACTGGCGCTATCAATTCAGCGGGAATTTCGTGCATAAAGCGCGATGGGCGGGTGTAATTATCCGTGCCGTGCAGGCGGCGTACTTCGGCGTGGGTGAGGATCAATTGTTGCCGGGCGCGCGTCATGCCGACGTAGCACAGGCGGCGCTCTTCTTCTAAGCCGCGTGTGGTTTGCGCGGACAGCGCGTGGGGAAATAAGTTTTCTTCCATGCCGCACAAAAATACCAACGGAAATTCTAGCCCCTTGGCCGCATGTAAGGTCATGAGTTGTACGCAGTCTTGGTGTTGCGGCGCTTGCTCGTCGCCTGCATCCAAGGCCGCGCGGCTTAGAAATTCTAATAATGGGTCTTGGTCTAGCCCGGCTTGAAAGCGGCTGGTGTCGGTCAATAATTCTTCCAAGTTTTCCACGCGCATTTGGTCTTTTTCTTCTTTTTGCTCGCGGTAATGCTGCAATAATCCAGTGGCCTTAAACATGGCTTCGGTCAGTTCCGCAAGAGGCAGCGCGTGTGTGTGCGCATCCGTTTCCAGGCCGTCAATGAGGGCAAGAAATTTGGCAATAGCAGTTTTTGCCCGCGCGTTCAAGTCGCTGCCCAGGAGGGTGTGTTGTGCAGCCTGCCACAACGAGATGCTGGCATGGCGGGCCATGGCGCGCAGGGTTTCTATGGTGCGCTCGCCAATGCCGCGCGGCGGTAAATTGATCACACGCTCAAACGCGCTGTCGTCACTGCGGTTGGCGATGAGCCGCAAGTAGGCCAGCGCGGCTTTGATTTCCGCGCGTTCGTAAAAACGCAGCCCGCCGTACACGCGGTATGGCACGCCCGCTTGCATCAGTGCGTTTTCTAGCGCGCGCGACTGGGCATTGGAACGGTACAACGCAGCGCAGTCTTGGTAGCGCCCGCCTGCCGCGACCCATGCCTGGGCGCGCTCAACAATAAAGCGCGCTTCGTCGGTTTCGTTGTACGCAGTGTACAGGCGTATGGGTTCGCCAGATTCGCCGCTGGTCCACAATTCTTTGCCCAGCCGCTCATGGTTATGCTGAATCAACGCATTGGCCGCCGCCAAAATGGTGCCTGTAGAACGGTAATTTTGCTCCAGCCGAATCAGCGTGGCGGGTGCGAATTCTTGCTGGTAGCGGTGCAAATTCTCCATTTTCGCGCCGCGCCAGCCGTAAATCGATTGGTCGTCATCGCCCACCGCGAACACGTTGCCCGGAACGCGGGCGT
>DYPE01000060.1:13710-15890 GCA_020720085.1 Dichelobacter nodosus
TATGCCCGCCCTGGTGGTAGGGAGCACAAAACATTTTTTCGTTTTCTGGGTTATCGGGCGGGGATAAACCACCGCCCCTACGGGGGTGAATACGGTGATTAAACGTAGGGGCGGGTTTTATGCCCGCCCTGGTGGTATGCCCGCCCTGGTGGTGTGCCCGCCCTGGCGGTAGGAAGCGCAAAACATTTTTTCGTTTTGCCAACCAGGTACACGCCGAAATGGTGGGCAACAAAAAACCGTTGCCCACCCTACAAATTATAGATGCTGGCAGCCGTTTTGCCACCCGTGCCAGTCCAATCCGCGTGGAAAAACTCGCCGCGCGGGTGGTCGGTGCGTTCAAAAGTGTGCGCGCCGAAGTAATCGCGTTGCGCTTGCAATAAATTGGCGGGCAAACGCGCGCTACGGTAGCCGTCGTAGTAGGCCAAGGCGGAGCCGATGGCCGGCAATGGAATGCCCAATTCCACGCCATGTATCACAGCACGCCGCCAGCCGGGCAGCGCGGCGGTGATGGCTTGGGTAAAGAATTCATCCAACAATAAATTTTCCAATTCAGGCTGGCGCATAAACGCTTGGACGATGTTGTCCAAAAATACGCTACGGATAATACAGCCACCGCGCCACAGCTTGGCAATCGCCGCATAATTCAATTGCCATTGGTATTCGCGCGCAGCCTCGCGCATCAGGCGGAAGCCTTGGGCGTAGGAAATAATTTTGGCTGCGTATAGGGCATCATGCACATCTTGCACACGGGACTCGGCATCAACCGCGCCCGGAACGCGGGCGTTAGATACGCCAGGCAGCACCGCAGCCGCGCGTTGGCGTTCGTCATGCTGCGCAGACAGGCACCGCGCGAACACGGCCTCCGCAATCAAAGTCAGCGGAATACCCAATTCCAGCGCGTCTATGCCAGTCCACTTGCCTGTGCCTTTTTGACCGGCAGCATCAAGGATTTTGGCCACCAACGGCGTGCCGTCACTGTCGGTTTTGGTGAAAATATGGGCAGTGATTTCAATCAAATAAGAGTTCAGTACGCCCTGATTCCATTGGCGGAACGTTGCCGCCAGCGCAGCGTAGTCCAGTCCCAGCCCGCGCTGTAGCAAATCGTAGGCTTCGGCAATAATCTGCATATCGCCATATTCAATGCCGTTGTGTACCATTTTGACGTAATGGCCCGCGCCGTCAGCGCCCACCCAATCGCAACACGGCGACGCCAGTGTTCCTGGCTCGCCTGGCACCTGTGCGGCAATGGCTTGAAAAATGGGTTGCACATGCGGCCACGCCGCCGGATTGCCGCCGGGCATGATGGATGGGCCATGGCGTGCGCCTTCTTCGCCGCCGGAAATGCCGGTGCCGATGTATAAAATGCCCTGTTGCTGCAACCTCTGCGTGCGGCGTTGGGTATCGCGGTACAGCGAATTGCCGCCATCAATAATGATGTCGCCTGGTTCCAAATGCGCCAGCAATTGTTCAATAAAATCATCCACAACCGAGCCTGCGCGCACCATCAGCATTACCCGTCGTGGTTTGTGCAATTGCTGGATGAGTGCGGCAATGGAATGACAGCCGATGACCCGCGTGCCGTGTGCGGCAACGCTCGCGTTCCGGGCTTCGGCCAAAAATTCATCCACCTTGCTGGTGGTGCGGTTGTACACCGCCACGACAAAGCCGTGATCGTTCATGTTGAGCACTAAGTTTTGACCCATGACGGCCAGGCCAATCAAGCCAATGTCTGCGTTTGCCATGCTATTCTCCTTTGGGTTGCCCTATAATTTCGCGCAACCGCCATTCGCGCAAGGCAGAAGGCGGCGGAATTTCGTTCAGTGGCGTATCTTGGCCAGGAACACTGGCGTTGCCAGAAACGCTGGCGTTGCCAGGAACGCTGGCGTTGCCAGGAACGCTGGCGTTCGCGTCTTGGAACACGTAACGCAGGCCCGTTTGCGCGGGCGCGGCGCAGATTACACAGCCCGCCGTGTCGCCTGTGCCCAATTGACACGCCTTGGCCGTGCCAGGATACACTTTGGCAAAGGGCGTGCCCAGCGCGGGCGTATTATCCAAGCCGGGAACACCAGCGTTGCCGGGAACACCGGCGTTATGCTCGTGTTCTGGGACTGATTTTTCCGTAAGCGGCGCGCTGGCTGGCAACGCCCGCGTTCCGGGCAACGCCTGTGTTCCAGGTAACG
>DYPE01000060.1:15990-17422 GCA_020720085.1 Dichelobacter nodosus
AACGCCTGTGTTCCAGGTAACGGCGCGGTCTTGCCGTCGCAAGCGGTTGCTGGGGTTAAATATTGTGCGGCAGCCCAACCGGTTTTACCCTGAACACGCACCTTGCACCAACGCGAATTACCGCTGCCCTGGCAGCCCAAGTTTTGCAAACATGTGGCGTTATGCGCGACTTTGCCGCTTTTACGCCCCGCTGTGCTGGGTTTGTCGCGCAAATTCAGGCCGCTGTTGCCGCGCACACCCTGCACGTCAAAATGGGTAGCCTGTGCAACGTCAGTGTTCTTGGCTTCGCCAGTGCTCCTGGCTTCGCCAGTGTTCCTGGCCGCCAACGGCGCGGAGCTGAACCATAAGCCCGTCATTATCAGTAGAATAAACAATTTCATAGTCTAGCCTCGCGTAGGGGCGGGTTTTATGCCTGCCCTGAAAGTGATACTTCCATTGTACCGCGAAAAACCGGGCGGGAGAAAAAATCCATACCTGGCTAGCCATTCTCCCTGTAAGGCCATACTGGGAACCTTCCTCCACTGCCATTAACTTGATGATAAATCAGAGTGCCAAGCCGTAGCTTGGCACTCTGCACATGGCTAAACTACGGTTTGGCACTCCAGCGTGCTACGCTGGGATTCATCAAAAGGTAATCGGTGAAGGCTATGCTATTCAAGGCGTAACCGCTATCATTAGCTTGGGCGACGACGATTGGCGTGCATTGTAACGGGGGATTCATGAATTGGCTTAACCACTTATCTATCAAAGGTAAATTCAGCGCGATTATCCTCGCGGTTAGCTTGATTTTGGTGGGGTTGATGAGCCTTATTTTGGTGGTCAACGAAGGGATGCGCCTAAAATATAACATGGCAAACGATCTACTCACGCTGACTGCGATTATGGGACACAACAGCAGCATTGGGCTGGCTTTTGACGACGCCCAGGCCACGCAAGATGTATTAAAATCGCTATCTGCCAAGCCCAATGTCATTGTGGCGCATGTATTTGACAGCAAAGGCAACTTATTTGCCAGCTACGCACGCAAAGGGTTTAACGAGCATGAAGGCAAAACCCACATTTCTCAATGTAAAAATGTTGAAAAAAATATTCAATACAACAGCCCGGAACGCGGGCGTGGCCCGGAACGCGGGCGTGGCCCGGAACAACACCCGCGTTCCGGGTACGGGCGTAGCGATGGGCTGATTCAGATTCAAGAAGGCGTTATTTTTCATGGCTATGATGGCCATGCCTTGGCGATTAAACGAATTCGTTTGGACGAGCGCGATGCAGGCGGGATTTATATTCAAACCGACCTAGAAGAGTTCAAACAGCGCCTGTATTGGTACGCAGGCACAATGGTGGGCATTGGCCTGCTGGCGTTGGTGCTAGCGAATCTAATTGGCGTACGCTTGCAACGGATTATCACCGAGCCAGTGTATCACCTGCGCGA
>DYPE01000061.1 GCA_020720085.1 Dichelobacter nodosus
GGGGACGCACCGTGCCCAGGGCGCGATGTACTGAGCCTGTCGAAGTATTGCCCTGTTGCTCTATGGATTTCGCCCCTCTGGGGCTGAAAATAAAGATGTGTAGATACCTTTGCCGCAAGAGAACGAATAACGTTATAAAAAGCTTAGTTTGTGAGCGGCTGAAGTATAAATTAAATGAGACGGCACGACTGTTAAACCTGACAAGCGGCACTTTGAATGTGGATGGCAGCACTCTGGATAAGCCCTACAGTCGCCACATGGAACTGGTTTGCTATTTCCCGGTGGGAATTGCTGCTGGAAGTCGCCGCGATAATGATTAAGTCGTGGCGTAGGGCAAGCGTTGCGTTATTTCACACCGCATGTCCCGGACGTTAGAAAACATTCAACATGCTAAGGAACGAAACATGCCAATCAAAATGGAACTCAGCGACGGCAACGTGCCGGTAAAAATCTACACCGACGAAGTGGAGCGTCATGCGCTGGATCAACTCGCCAACATCGCCAAGCTGCCGTTTATTCACAGCCATGTTGCGGCGATGCCCGATGTTCATGCGGGTATCGGCGCGACGGTCGGCTCGGTGATTCCCACCAAAGGCGCGATTATTCCCGCCGCAGTCGGTGTGGACATTGGCTGCGGCATGAATGCCTTGCGTTTGTCGCTGACTGCGGCACAGTTGCCCGATTCGCTGCGCAAAGTGCGCGGCGCGATTGAGGCGGCGATTCCGGTGGGTTTTGATATGCACAAGGGTGCACCAGCGGTGCCGAATTCCACCCTGCAAAGCCTGGATCGCGGCATTGCGCAGATTTTTAAGCAGCATCCGGCAGTGGAGAAAATGCTCAAACATCCACAAAAAACCTGGACGCAACAATTGGCGACCTTGGGCGGCGGCAACCATTTTATTGAGCTGTGTTTGGATGAAAGCCAAAACCTGTGGGTGATGCTGCATTCCGGCAGTCGCGGGATTGGTAATTGTATTGGCACATATTTTATCTCGCTGGCAAAAAAGGATATGGAAGACCAACTGGGCAGCCTGCCGGATAAAGATTTAGCCTATTTCCGCGAAGGCAGTGCGCATTTTGACGAGTATGTAGAAGCCGTGCAGTGGGCGCAGGATTATGCGATGGCGAACCGCCGCGAGATGATGCGCTTGATTTTGGAGGCGTTGCGCGAGGTGTTGCCGCCGTTTACGATTACCAAAGAAGCCATCAATTGCCACCACAACTATGTTGCCGAAGAGGAACATTTCGGCGCGACAGTCTATCTCACCCGCAAAGGCGCAATCAGCGCCCGCGACGGCGAGTTGGGGATTATTCCTGGTAGCATGGGAGTGAAATCTTACATCGTGCGCGGGTTGGGCAACCCGGAATCATTTTGCTCTTGCTCGCATGGTGCCGGGCGCAAAATGAGCCGCACCCAAGCACGCAAACAGTTTACTTACCGCGACTTGGAAGACCAAACGCAAGGCGTGGAATGCCGCAAAGACAAAGAAGTGATTGATGAAATCCCTGGCGCATACAAAGACATTGACGTGGTAATGGCAAACCAAAGCGATTTGGTGGAAATTGTCCATACGTTGAAGCAAGTTGTGTGTGTGAAGGGGTAGTCCACTGCACTAAAATTCTTTTAATTTGCATTAAAAAATGACGATTCCATTAGTTAAATACAGGTTATTTAGTAGGTATTCCCGGCCCCATCATAACTCATTGATAATGGGTTATTAGATTTCGACCGGGCTGGCTGGTTATTTAGCCGCCTTCATTGCTTGCTTACATGTGGGTGAAAATTTAAATTCCTTATTTCCCTTCTTGTAACCATGGAGACATTTGAGTAAGCCATTTCCAATTTTTTTATCTGCGCAGCCCGTAGTTTTAATTTCATCTGCACAAGCAGTGGAAATTTCATCGGTTTTATTTTTGTTTTTTTCTACACGCGCTTCTTTTTCTGCTTTTATAGATTCTTTGCATTCTTTTGATAATTTAACACCCTTATTTTCTTTTTTATGTTCCTTAAGGCATTTAAGTAAACCTTCGCCTACTTTTTTGCCATCGCAGCCCGCTGCTTTAATGTCTTGTGCGCACGCGCTTACCACATCCGATTTTTCAGCTTGGGCAAAAGAGGAGATAAGGGCGATAGTGAAAAAAAATGCCATATAACGAGTTTTCATAAAAATTTCCTATTAAAATGTTTGATATGTGTGAAAGTGAAGAGAGTTGGCCTATAAGCCGGGTTTTGTGTCTGGCAATTGCTTACCAGATGGCAGCCATTCCTCTATGGCCATTGTCGCCAATGGTCTTTAGCGGCCTACCCGGAAATCATGCAGGCGGCATGTGCCTTGCGGCATATTTCCTATTTGGCCTTGCTTCGGGCGGGGTTTACCCTGCCGCTTGCGTTACCGCAAGCGCGGTGCGCTCTTACCGCACCATTTCACCCTTACCGTTGTCGGCGGTATATTTTCTGTGGCACTTTCCGTGGACTCACGCCCCCCAGGGATTACCTGGCACCTTGCCTTATGAAGCCCGGACTTTCCTCCCTATCCATCAGGATACAGCGGCTGCCCGGCCAACTCTCTTGGCTAGTGTCTATTTTTTAGAGATTTTTTGCAAGGTCTTGTCTATTAGAGTTGTTCCCAAATAAGCCAAAAGGCTGATTTCATCGTTCATAACCTATTGTTTTTACTGATGTGGGTTTTATTTGGGAACAACTCTATTTTTCATGGTGCCTCCACCGTATGTCGATCCGGTGTCGTTATTGCGAATTGGCAAGGTAACATTGGCGGTATTTTTGCCTTTAGGGGCGGCGCGTCCAGCCGCTGGATTGTCAATATTGTTCCCAACTTATTATAATGCCTGCTACACAAATCCTAGCCCGCGCTTGGGCCGTCGGCACTACCTAATGAATACAAAAGGACCGTTCATGAACGTTTATTATGATAAAGACTGTGACCTCTCATTAATTCGCGCCAAGCGGGTTGCAATTATTGGTTATGGCTCGCAAGGCCATGCCCATGCTAACAATTTGAAAGATTCCGGCGTAGAGGTGTGCGTGGGGTTGCGTGCGGGATCGCCGTCAGCGGCCAAGGCCGAGCGCGCAGGTGTCGCAGTAAAATCTGTAGAAGATGCAGTGGCATGGGCGGATGTGGTGATGATATTGGCCCCGGATGAGCATCAGGCGAAAATTTACCGCGAGCAAATCGCGCCTAATATTAAACAAGGTGCCACGCTGGCGTTTGCGCATGGCTTTAACATTCATTTTGGCCAAATTGAACCACGCGCAGATTTGGATGTCATCATGGTTGCGCCCAAGGGGCCGGGCCATTTGGTGCGTTCGACGTATACTCAAGGCGGCGGCGTGCCGTCGCTGATTGCGGTGCAGCAGAATGTTTCTGGCTTGGCCAAAGACTTGGCGCTGTCCTACGCTTCTGCCAATGGCGGTGGTCGTGCGGGCGTCATTGAAACGACCTTTAAGGAAGAATGCGAAACCGACTTATTCGGCGAGCAAGTGGTATTGTGCGGCGGCTTAACCGCGTTGATTCAAGCGGGCTTTGAGACCTTGGTGGAAGCCGGATATGCGCCAGAGATGGCATATTTTGAATGTTTACATGAAGTTAAGCTGATTGTGGATTTAATTTATGAAGGTGGCATCGCCAACATGCGCTACAGCGTGTCTAACACTGCCGAATATGGCGATTTGACGCGCGGCCCGCGCATTGTTGATGAACGCACCAAGGACGAAATGCGCGCGATTCTGCGCGAAATTCAAACTGGCGAATTCGCCCGCGAATTTATTTTGGAAAACCAAGCGGGTGCGGCCACACTGAAAGCCAAGCGCCGCATTGGTCGCGCCCACCCTATTGAACAGGTCGGCGAACGCCTGCGTGATATGATGCCGTGGATTAAAGCCAACCGCATTGTGGACCAGAGCAAAAATTAATTTTAGTTTTTGTCTGCGCCGCCTGTTGGCGCTACGGATAACGCCGCCTTGGCGTTATCCGCTTGATTGCGAGGCCCGGCCATGACGGAAAGAATCCCCCGGCGCGGCATTTATTTGCTGCCCAATTTATTCACCACTGCGGCGCTGTTTTTTGGTTTTTACGCCATGATCAGCGCCATTGGCGGACATTACGAAAGCGCGGCCATTGGCATTTTTATCGCCATGATCATGGATAGCCTTGATGGTCGCATTGCGCGCTTGACTCATACCCAAACCGATTTCGGCGCGGAATACGACAGCCTGGCGGATATGGTGTCGTTCGGTCTGGCACCTGCCTTATTGATGTACTTATGGTCGTTGTCCGCGTTGGGCCGTCCTGGCTGGCTGGGCGCGTTTATTTACACCGCTTGCGCCGCATTGCGCTTGGCGCGATTCAACACCCAAATTGGTAAGACGGATCGGGCATATTTCCAAGGTTTGCCTAGCCCAGCCGCAGCGGCGATGCTCGCCGCATTGGTTTGGGTATGCCATGATTATGGCATTGATGGCAAGGATTGGAGCTTGTTGGTGCTGTTGTTGACCATCGTGCTGGGCATTCTTATGTTCAGCCGTGTGCGTTACCACAGCTTCAAGGACTTAGAACTCAAGCGGCGGGTGCCATTTTTGTACGTGCCTGCTGTGGTGTTCGCTTTTGTACTCATCAGCGTTGATCCAGCACAAATTTTATTCGCGCTGGTGCTGCTGTATGTGATTTCCGGGCCAACGTTGACTTTATTGGAGTTGCGCCGCCGCCGTGCCAGCCGTCGCCCCCGGGAGGAGACCCTTACCAAACCCGCTGACCCGGAGAATCTGCCATGACTACCGCCTACAGAAAAATTGAAACCAAAATCCTCAGCCCGTTGTTGGGCAGCACCATTCCATTGCCGAGCTATGCCACTGATGGCGCAGCGGGTATGGACATCCGCGCCTGCCTGGTCAGCGCAGTAACCATTGCGCCAGGCGCAACAGAAATAATCGACAGCGGCTTGGCCATCAGCATCCGCGATCCAGGATTGATGGCAGTGCTGGTGCCTCGCTCTGGTTTGGGCATTAAACACGGCATTGTACTGGCCAATACGGTGGGCATTATCGACAGTTGTTATCAGGGCGAGATCAAGGTAGGCGTGTGGAACCGTGGCGATCAAGCATTCACGATCCAGCCTGGCGATAGAATTTGCCAGTTGCTGTTTGTGCCTGTAGCACAGGTGGAATTGGAAATTGTGGCGGAATTTCGCGCTACCACTGTGCGTGGCGAAGGCGGGCTGGGGCATACTGGCTTGCGCTAAGGAGTGCAGGTGCCCCGTTGTTGGAGAAAGGTTACAGGTTGTTAGCCAACCGGCTGATAAATGGGGCGGATACGCGGGCCTGCCGCGTCGGCGTAACGCGCAGGCCGTTTGGCTTGCGTGGCGGGCAATATCGTGGGTGCTAATTCTTCCAGGGCTTCTTTATATACCCGCCGTTTGAATGGCACCACTTCCACCAAGGGGTGCCAATATGCCACCCAACGCCAGTTGTCAAATTCAGGGTGTTCGCAGGAATTGAGCTGTACATGATCGTCTGCACACAGCAGCCTTAGGCTGAACCACAGTTGCTTTTGGCCTATGCACAGCGGATGGCGGTGGTAGCGGATTAAATGGGTGGGTAAGCGATAATACAGCCAGTGGCGCGTGCAGCCGCGAATACGCACGTGGTGGGGCAAAAGTCCGGTTTCTTCGTGTAATTCACGAAACATGGCTTGTTCTGGAGTTTCATCCTGTTGCAAGCCGCCCTGAGGGAATTGCCAAGCATTTTGGCCTATGCGCTTGCCCCAAAACACTTGTCCGTTTCGGTTGCTCAGGATTATTCCCACATTGAAGCGGAATCCTTCCGCGTCAATCAGTGTGTTCGCCGTCCGAGTTATTAACATAGCAGTTCTGCCAATCACTTCCTCGGCCAGCCCAAAGGGACTGCTTAACAGCGTGTATAAAAAGACACCGGCCTGCCTGTTTGGCAATCCCTTCGCTTCACAGCCATAAACCACTGGCTGGATGGATAGGCAATTTTGCCTGGCTTGCAACCATATCCATGCTCTTTATACACGTTTCACGCTTACCGGGCATATCCCGCCCGGTAGAATGTTCGCCCATACGGCGCTTTTCCCGGAGAAATGATTTTTGGTTCAAAATAAATAGATGGGGTAATGGATAGTGACAAGTATTTTACAAAGGTCGCTGCCAATCGGCAACGAAAATTTTATACATCCGCCATGCGTGGCCACTGAGCAAATCCGAACCGCGAAAAGTCGCGCCGAAAAGGTGCTTCTACAGGTAATGTTTTAGGCGAGGGCAGTTACAGCGATTTATGTGCAGTGGGGCGAATGACGACGGCCAGTTGTGGGGCCACAGGTCGACGTGGGCGGATGGAAATGAGTGTGGCGCGGCGCTTTTTGGCTGCCATAATGTACACGCCACCCAGTGCTGGCCACCAGCGCCCGCCCACGCGCTCCATGAAATTTAATTGTTGAAATAAGCGTTGGCTATAGCAAGGTGGCGTGAACAATAGCGTTTTTTGGCTGACGATTTCAAATCCCAGCAGCGCCAGCCAGTCGCGCACGCGCAATGCAGTCATGAATTTGCCATGCCAAGGCGGGCGGCGGCGGTAAGACAGTAGGCCGCGCACACCCCATAGGCTGAAGGGATTAAAACCGATAATCACCACATGGCCTTCGGGGATGAGAATGCGCGCGGCCTCGCGCAGAATTTCGTGGGGATGCGCGGCAAATTCCAGCACATGGGGCAATAGCAGCATATCCACGCTGTCGGTGGCCAAGGGTAGCGCATCTGCCCAGGCCACAGCATCGCCCATGACCAGGCCAGATTGCAACCCAGCGTCGTTGCACGCGGTCAGCATGTGGCGGTGGGGAATGCGACAGTGGCGCAGCAATTCGCGTCCGCCCACGCAGCCGATTTGCACAGCATGAAAGCCAAACATGGTGGCCAGCACAGGTTCTAGCGCGGTATTTTCTAGGCTGATAACGCGCTGGCCCACAGGACTTGCAAACCACTGCGCCAACGGCGCGAGGGTGGAGTTGTCCATTTTATGTGCTGTTTCCTTCGTCCACGGCATATGGCAAAGGCAATAGCGTGAGCGCGTTCCCACCAGCGAGATGTAGCGGGCCGTCTGCCATGGCGTCGTGCAACACGGCCAATATCTGTTCTTTGCCCGCCAGCACCACTTCACCCGCAACCTTGCCTTCGGGGTTGTACACCTCCGCGCCCGGCGTAGGCGGGCAACCGGTCACGCTGTCCATGCGTGCCAAATACATGCGCCGCTTGGCCTTGCCCAAGTAATGCGTGCGCGCTACCACTTCTTGGCCAGTGTAACAGCCTTTGTTAAAACTCACCGCGCCCAGTGCGGGTAAGTTGAGCATTTGCGGAGTGAACGCTTCGCGTGTGGCCGCTGTAACCCACGGAATTCCAGCCTGAACCAGCCAATCCGTTCCTTCTGTCGCTGTGGTTTCTATTGCGTTTGCCAGCCAGGACGGCAGGTTCGCGGCTTCAGGCGGCAATGCGAAAAATAATGGAAATGGCGCAGGCAAGCGCAGAATGGGTGCAGAATCTTCTGTCAGCACCACGTGGCTCCCCGTTGCGCTACGTTCGGGCCAACCAGGCGGGGTGGTCGCGGCGCGTACACATACGGTCGCCACGGCGGTTGTCCGCATCCGCACATCGGCGCGCAACACGTATTTTTGCAAATGCTGCTGCACTACTGGCAGCAATTCCTGCGGCAATAGCGCGCATAGTTCGCCATTGTGGCGGAATAACATGAAATTGGCGATTACCCGTCCCTGGGGCGTGCATATCGCATTGATTTGGCCCTGTTGTGCGGTGACTTGGCGTACGTCGTTGGTGGTTTGCCCTTGCAGGAACGTTGCCGCATCTTGACCGCCAAAGGCCAGGATACCCAGCTCAGGCAGGGCGCAGCGCCATGTTACGTTGGGCTGGGGGGGGATGGTCATAATTACCTCCGCTTGATTTGACGCAGGTTAATGCGGGAATACCGCCATGGTGAATGATTAATTCACAATTCATAACTCAAGATGGCGGTTTCCAGGGGAGTCCACGCTAGCGCGAGGTTTCATCCCCGCACAGGACGCGGTACTTTTTCTGGGAATTGCCTTAGATTTCGATTTCAGTCAGCCACAAGTCGTGTTTATTGCAGAAGCTGGTGACGTAAAGTTTGCCCTTGTATCCAGTCGGCAGGGTGTGGGTGGAGGTTGGGTCTTTGTCAGTGGGCGCGAACACATGCTCGCTCAGCACCGCACCATCGGCGCTAATCAGGGTATGCTTCACGATGTAATGCTCTGGCGACATGCCGTGTTCCACCGTGACTTCGACTTTATCGCCAGTCACTGTGGTCTTGGGCAGATGGGTTTCGGCTTTTTTGTCCCAGCGGCCTGGGTTGGCGGCGGTGTAGAGGATGTTGGCGGGCAGGCCGCCAGTTTCAGCGCGTGCAGTGCTTGCTAAGGCAGTGGCAAAGCCACCAGCGGCAAGGGCCAAACTGCTGGCCAAAAAGGCTCTGCGATCAGTCATACGTCTTCTCCTAAAAATTAAAAATGTTTTGGCAATCGGCGTGATAGAGCGTGGCGCGCAACCGCGCCACGCCATGCCTTGGATTATACCGTGGAGAAGCTTGTCAGGCGATGATTTTAGCCTATGGGCACTTTGAACACCGCCTTGCGTACTTCTGCACCAGTTTCCTGCACGTGGATGCCTGGCATATGGGCGTCTTCGGGAAAAAATACCGCAACATTGCCTGCGGCCAAATGCAACCATTGGGTTGGGCCGTTGAAAAATTCAATGTCGCGTGCGGAATCGTAAGGCGTGGTGTGCGCGCAACGCGCCTGATCTGCCCAGCCAATGCGTTCCTCTCCTGTCAATATCCACTGAATGTCGATATACGCACGGTGACATTCCAGTTGCCCCGCGCTGACGGGTTTGGTGGCATAACGGCTAAGAATTACAAACGTGCCCGCCTCGTCCACTGCGTGCTTGCCGTCTGCCATGGCTGCCCAATCGGTGCGGGCCATAAATGCTGCTGCTGCCGCAAAACCGGGATGCACCGCAGTGTAACGGAAAAAATGCGCCAATGGGCAGAGAATCATGGATTTTCCTTGCGTGAATGTATGTTTATTGGCCCAGACTGTTGAGAATCTGCGCAGGCGGCGCACTGATGCTGCCCGGGTGTGCAGCGTCATCGGCCATGGCAGGCAGCGGTTCTGGAGTTTGTAGCAAATCTTCAGTCTTTTTGAGCAATTGCCCCACTTTCCACGAGGCCAAAGTGTAGGTCCAGCCTGCCAGTTTGGCGTTGAGTTCACTGGCCAGTTTTTCTGCTTTGGCCGTAGCTTCCTTGAATTGCGTTTGCAATGCCGCTTCAGCTTGTTGGCGTTGTTCTTCGGTTTGATCCGCAGGCGCTGGCGTCGGTTCGGGCGCAATGGCCTGTTGCGCGTCAAATGTGGCAGAGGCTTGTGCCAACCATTTATCCTCCTGCTGCTGCAATTGCCAGGTGACACTCAGCCCGTCAAAGGTGGTGAATATCGATTTGGTGATGGCTTCACCCAAAGGTGCCTCCGCTTTTTTAACATTTTCCAAAGTAAGCCCAGCGAGAAAACCCGCCATATTGTTGAGCAAATACGGCGCTTTGAGTTCGCGGCCTGCGGGCATACCGTCAAGGCGGAAGTCTTCGTCTTGGCGGCTGTTACGGAAAATGCGCGTCACTTCACCGCCGTTGTGGGTGATCTCTACCGTGCGGATTTGGTCGCGGGCAATGTCCATGAGCGCAGTATCTAGCCATTGCGCCAATTTTTTATCGCCACTCAGCCGCAGGTTGCCCGTGGCCAGCCAGGCTTGGGTCTCGCCTACCTTGCGCACGTATACATCCCACTGGCTAGCATCCACCTTGCTGGCGCGCTCCGTGCCCAGGAGAAAATCAGCCACTTTTTGTTCCCCCTGCAACAAAGTGATTTGGGTGGACTGCGCTTTGTCCGCGCTGCGGTCTTCCACGCCAATTTGTGCATAGCGCTCTGCGGTGGTGGTTTTGGCTTCCACCGTGGTTAATTTTGCAGTGCCTGCAATCAGTTGACTGACTTTATCCAATGCAGCCGGATAACCGTCGCGTTCGAGGATACCCCAATTGCCACCAGCGGCGGCGCTCCCGTCCACGGCGGCGCTCCCGTCCACGGCGGCGTTCCCGCCTACGGCGGCGTTCCCGCCCTGTTTAACGAGGGTAAAGGTATCTTCCGGCGTGGCCAACATTACTTTGTCTACCGCCTCTAGGTTCACTTGCGAAAACAGCGCCTGACCGCTGCCTTCGGGCTGGGTTGGGTCTTGGCGGTTGGCGAACATGGCAATGAGAATAAAAAAGGCCGTGATACCGGCGAGAATACCCAAATTTTTTCCATTCATAATGTTACGTTCCTATGGCTGGTAAAATGGCAAAAAACGCTTTTGGCGCATGGCACCAAAGATAGGCCAAAATGTAAGGCTGGAGCAGGCGTTTTCAAGGCAAGCGCGCAACGCTTCATTCCGCCCGTTCTGCCAAGCAGCGCGTCCAGCGTGCATCCGCATGGCCAAACGCCAGAAACCAAGGATTGAGCAATTCCGGCTTGGTGTTGTAGCGCAATGGTTGCAAGTGAAGGTCTGTCAATTGGCCGCCCGCTTGTTCTAACACGCAGTGCGCGGCAGCGGTGTCCCATTCCGAAGTTGGCCCCAGGCGCGGATACAAGTCGGCTTGGCCTTCGGCCACCAGGCAAATTTTAAGCGAGCTGCCCATTGCCACCAACGAAAATGGCACGCCAGACTGCGTTAGACAGGCAAGTAGGTCTTCCTGTGCCGCGCCAGCGTGCGCACGGCTACCCACCAACACCAGGGTGCCGTCAGGCGCACGGGTGCGAATGGCGCGTGCGGCCTGGCCGTTTTCCTGTTTATACGCACCCAAGCCTTCGGCAGCGTAATAAGTCACACCATGGACAGGCGCATACACTACGCCAGCCACAGGTCGGTTGTCGTGAATCAGCGCGATATTCACTGTGAACTGGCCATTGCGTTGGACAAATTCCTTGGTGCCATCCAGCGGATCGACCAGCCAATACGTGCGCCATGCCTGCCGTTGCGACCAGTCCAATGCAGCGGACTCTTCGGACAGCAGTGGGATGTCTGGCGTTAGCGTGGCCAAGCCAGCGGCGATGTGTTCATGTGCTTGCTGATCCGCCAGGGTGAGCGGTGACTGGTCATCCTTGGCCTGCACAGCAAAGTCGGTGTGGTATACGGCCAGAATTTTTTCGCCAGCCTGGCGGGTCAGCGGTAACAGCAGTTCAGTGAGCGTGGCATAGTCGTGGTTCATGGGTAATTCCAATCAAGTGATGACCGAAGGCTCGGTTCTGCCCGTGTAATGCGCGATGCGCGCAATTTGGTCGGCCAGGGTTATCCACTCGCGCAATGCCTCCTGCGCATCCTGCTGGTGTTTGGCTACGTCCGGTTCGAACGACTCCACGTATACGCGCAGAGTTGCGCCTTGCGTGCCCGTGCCAGACAAACGGAACACAATGCGTGCGCCATGGCTAAAGCCGATGCGTATGCCTTGATTTTGGCTGATGCTGCCGTCCACAGGGTCAGTGTAGCTGAAGTCATCGGCCCATTGCACGGTATAATTGCCCCAGGCCGAGCCGGGCAATGCGCCAAATTGGCCAGCCAATTGCGCCATCAATTCCTGCGCACCGCCCGCGTCTACGCCTTCGTAGTCATGGCGGGTGTAAAAATTACGCCCATACTTAGCCCAATGTTCGCGCACGATGAATTCCACCGAGCGTTGGCGCACCGCCAAAATATTCAGCCAAAACAAAACGGCCCATAAACCATCTTTTTCGCGCACATGGTCAGAACCCGTGCCAAAGCTTTCCTCGCCACACAAAGTAGCTTTGCCAGCATCCAGCAAATTGCCGAAAAATTTCCAGCCTGTAGGCGTTTCATAGCAATCAATGCCCATGGCCGCTGCCACGCGATCCACCGCCGCACTGGTGGGCATGGAGCGCGCCACGCCAGCCAGACCGTGTTTGTAGCCCGGCGCAAGATGGGCGTTGGCGGCTAAAATAGCCAGGCTGTCCGAGGGCGTAACGAAAAAATTGCGGCCTAAAATCATATTGCGGTCGCCATCGCCATCCGAGGCTGCGCCGAAATCCGGCGCATTGGCGCTAAATAACAAATCCACCAGCTCTTTGGCATAGGTCAAATTCGGATCAGGATGGCCGCCGCCAAAATCTTCCAGCGGCACGCCATTCATCACCGCGCCACTGCCCGCGCCCAGTAAATCCGCAAAAATTTTCTTAGCATACGGCCCGGTCACCGCGTGCATGGCATCCACGCGCAAAGTGAGCAAGCCCGATTTAATGACATTGGCAATGGCATCAAAATCAAACAACGCTTGCATCAATTCCGCATAATCCGCCACTGGGTCAATGACTTCCACCTGCATATCTGCCAAGCCAAACCGGCCCAGCGCGCTGATTTCTATGGGTTGCTCTGGCAAAATTTTATAGCAGTCAATTTGTTGCGTGCGCAGGTAAATCGCGTCCGTGATTTTTTCCGGCGCAGGGCCGCCATTTTCAATGTTGTATTTGATGCCAAAATCTTCTTCCGGGCCACCCGGGTTGTGGCTGGCGGACAATACGATACCGCCGATTGCCTTGTATTTGCGGATAATGGCTGACACCGCCGGTGTAGACAAAATCCCATCGCGGCCCACCAGCACACGACCAAAACCATTGGCAGCCGCCATGCGCAAAATAATTTGCACGGCTTGGCGGTTGTAATAACGGCCATCACCGCCCAACACCAGGGTTTTGCCAGCTTTATCTGGCAATACATCAAAAATCGCTTGTACAAAATTTTCCAAGTAATGAGGTTGTTGGAACACTGGCACTTTCTTGCGCAAACCGGAAGTGCCCGGCTTCTGGCCGGTAAAGGGCGTAGTCGCAATGGTTTGTAGGCTCATGGAATCCTTCCTGTTAATTCTAGCGTTTAGATGATTTTTACCGAATTTTCACACAACGGTGGCGTTCCCGCCAACGGTGGCGTTCCCACCTCGGACTCATGTAACCAGCGCTGAAAAAAACGCTGGCCGCGTGCCACCAGGGCTGGGCCGTGTTGGGCGTTGTCCTGGCGCAGTTGCTGCACTGAAACGCCGGGGGTATGGGCGATTTCATGGGTATGGCCAACCAGCCAGCGCTCCAGGCCAGCCGCAGTCACTTCAGGATGAAATTGTAGCGCCAGGCTGGCACCATGAGCAAAGGCTTGATTGGCGCATACTTCAGTGGAAGCCAAATATTGCGCGCCTTCAGGCAAATCAAAAGTGTCGCCATGCCAATGCAGCACAGGCGTATCCCCCAGTTCTGCCAGTGGCGACGCTGCGCCTGCTACCGTCCATTGCACAGGCTGCCAGCCAATTTCTTTGGTCGGTGCGGGATACACCGCCGCGCCCAGGGCAGCGGCCAGCAATTGCGCGCCCAGGCAAATGCCCAGCGTGGGGCGGTTGGCGGCCAGGCGCTGTTGCAAAATTTCGATTTCCGTGCGCAAAAATGGATAGGATTCAATTTCATACACACCGATTGGACCACCCAACACAATCAAAACCTCCGCCTGCTCTGCCGCCGCACGTTGTTGCGTCCAATCCGCCATGGGTGCATCTATCCAGCGCACAGTATAGCCGCGTTGGTGCAACACTTCGGAAAAACTGCCTAAATCTTCAAAAGTTACATGCTGAATGACCAGCGCAGTGCGGGCGGGCATAAAATTCTCCTCATGGCGCACAACACGGCCCTGTCTGGGCCGGGTTGCGGAGTGGGTTAGCGAATAGGTGGCTTGTATTTGATGCGGTGCGGTTTATCCGCGTCCGCGCCCAGGCGGCGGTGACGGTCCGCTTCGTAGTCTGCGTAATTGCCTTCAAACCACACCACTTGCGAATCACCTTCAAAGGCCAGCATGTGTGTGGCAATACGATCCAGGAACCAACGGTCATGCGAAATCACCACCGCACAGCCGGGAAACGCCAGCAACGCTTCTTCCAACGCGCGCAAGGTTTCCACATCCAAGTCATTGGTTGGTTCGTCCAGCAATAAAACATTGCCGCCACTTTTCAACAATTTAGCCAAATGAACGCGGTTGCGTTCGCCACCGGATAAATCTTTGACCAATTTTTGCTGGTCTGACCCTTTAAAATTAAAGCGACTTACATAACCACGTGATTGAGTTTGATATTTTCCAACTTCAATAATTTCCTGGCCATCGGAAATTTCCTCCCACACGTTGTGCTTGCCGTTTAGACTGTCGCGCGATTGATCGACATACGCCAAGTTGACCGTGGGGCCGACGCGAATTTCGCCATCATCCGGCGCTTCCAAGCCAGCCAACATACGGAATAGCGTGGTTTTGCCCGCACCATTGGGGCCGATAATGCCGACAATGCCACCTGGCGGCAAATTAAAGTTCAAATTTTCGATGAGCAAGCGCTCGCCAAAACTCTTACGCAAGCCTTGTACTTCAATGACCAAATCGCCTAAGCGCGGGCCAGGCGGAATATAAATTTCTTGAGTTTCATTGCGTTGTTCAACATTCTGCTCAGCCAACTCTTCAAAGCGCGCCAAGCGTGCTTTACTCTTGGCATGACGGCCTTTGGGATTGGCGCGTACCCATTCCAATTCCGCCTTCATGGTGCGTTGGCGCGCGGACTCTTGTTTTTCTTCCAATTCCAGACGTTTTTCCTTTTGCTCCAGCCACGAGGAATAATTACCTTCCCACGGAATGCCGTAGCCACGATCCAGCTCTAAAATCCAGCCTGCCACATTATCAAGAAAATAGCGGTCATGCGTTACCGCCACCACAGTGCCGGGATAGCTGTGCAAAAAGCGCTCTAGCCACGCCACCGACTCGGCATCCAAATGGTTGGTCGGCTCATCGAGCAACAACATGTCAGGCTTAGACAACAATAACTTACATAAAGCCACCCGGCGTTTTTCGCCACCGGACAATTTATCTACCGCAGCATCCCATGGTGGCAAACGCAACGCATCCGCCGCAATTTCCAGCGTGCGCTCCAAATTGTGGCCGTCGCTGGCTTGAATTAAATTTTCCAATTCTGCCTGCTTTTTCGCCAAAGCATCAAAATCCGCATCTGGCTCAGCATAAGCCGCATAAATTTGTTCTAAATCCACCAACGCCTGCTGAATCGGATGCACGGCTTCTTCCAAATTGCCACGCACATCCTTGGCTGGGTTCAGTTGCGGCTCTTGCGACAAAAAGCCCACCTGAATACCCGCTTGCGGACGGGCTTCGCCCTCAATTTCCGTATCCAGCCCAGCCATGATGCGCAACAGCGTGGATTTGCCTGAGCCATTAAGCCCCAACACGCCAATTTTTGCGCCGGGAAAAAAAGATAGGGAAATATTCTTCAAAATCTCACGCTTGGGCGGCACAACCTTGCCCACGCGGTTCATAGTATAAATGTATTGCGCCATAACAACGTTATAAAATCCAATTGAACAATAAGTTAAGATAACTCTGCGGCCAATGCCGAAACACGACCAGTATGCTTTTTCCCGCATAATGAGAAGGTTGCCATCCAGCGGGTAGCACCACACTGGCAGGCTACTGTAAACCAACCCCGCTAATGCGGTCAATCTACGGCGGTTTTATTTCATCCGCAGCGTCTATGCGCCGTGCTGGAGGTTGTAGCGTTCGGGGGATAGTGGGCAAAACAAAAATACGTTTTGCCCACCCTACTGGGCTTGCCAGAAACTGGCTTGAGGTAAATCACCATGACCCAGTGCGAAACCGAATTAGCAAAATTAAAACAATACGTTCAAGCCTTGCAAGGGCGGACGGCAAAGCTCGCAATTTCGTAGGTCGGATTAGCCACGTGTTTTTGCGGCGTAATCCGACAAAACGCGACATGAATTGTCGGGTTACGGCGCAAAAAGATGCGCCTAACCCGACCTACCTGGCTGGTAGATGGCATTCCTGTAGCAACAGTTCTGAAATATACTGGTTTAACGCCGGACGATCTGGATTCCACATTTCAAGAGGATTAAAGTATGAAACAAGTCGCATCCTTACGCTACGGCGTGATTTTTCAAAAAGCCTTTTCTCGTCCGAACATTTTCAAAGCCTTTGTCAAAGATTTTTTAGGCATTGAACTGGACATTGATAAAGTAGAAACCGAGAAATATTTTTCGCCGCCAATCGGCAATGTAGATAGCCGCTTTGATTTATTTGCTGAGGATAAGAAAAATCGCGCAATTGTGGATATTCAACATGCGCGTTTTGGCGACCACTACGACCGATTTTTACATTACCATTGCGCGGCATTATTGGAACAAATCGCCAATTCAGAAGATTATCGTCCAATACTGGGGGTATTTACCATTGTCGTTTTAACCTCTGGGGATAAACACAAAACCGATTTGGCGTTAATTGATTTTGACCCCAAAACGTTTGCGGGAAAACCATTGGGAGAAATTCCGCATAAGGTGTTGTATGTCTGTCCGAAATATGTGAATGAACACACGCCTCAGCCCTATCGTGAATGGTTGTTGGCGATTCAAGACAGCTTGGATGAAAGCGTGGATGAAACCGCATATAACAAACCCGAGATTCAAGAAATATTCAACGTCATTGCACAGGATAATACCTCACCACAAGACCGCGCACGCATGAAGAACGAATATTCATACGCCGAATTACGGCAGAAAGACTATGAAGCGGGTCAGCAGCAAAAAGCGATAGAAACCGCCGGTAAAATGCTGGCAGACGGCATTCCTATAGAAGCTGTTCTGAAATATACTGGTTTAACGCCGGACGATCTGGATTCCAACCCTCAAGAGGATTAAAGTATGAAACAAGTCGCCTCCTTACGCTACGGCGTGATTTTTCAAAAAGCCTTTTCTCGTCCGAACATTTTCAAAGCCTTTGTTAAGGATTTCTTAGGCATTGAACTGGACATTGACAAAGTAGAAACCGAGAAATCTTTTTCGACGCCGATTGGCGATGTGGATAGCCGTTTTGATTTGTTTGCTGAGGATAAGAAGAACCGCGCAATTGTGGATATTCAACATGCACGTTTTGGAGACCACTACGACCGCTTTTTACATTACCATTGCGCGGCGTTGTTGGAACAAATCGCCAATTCAGAAGATTATCGTCCGATATTGGGGGTCTTTACCA
>DYPE01000062.1 GCA_020720085.1 Dichelobacter nodosus
TGGATGTATTCTTAGTTCATTTCTTTAATTAACTGATTTCGTATAGGCTCTTAATTGCACTCTGCGTCAAAGAGTTTCCCGATTAGTAAGAAAATCCTTGTCATTCTCAAAAAATACTGCCAATCATATTGGAGCAATCTGGTACTTTATCCATCACTATAATGCTTCACTTCCAGTCACTCAAAGTGGATAATTCTTGGAAGTCGTATAGATTGGGGCACTACCCCGATAAGAACGCTTTCAATTCCAATTTAGGGATTGTACAAAAACGTTGTCGGCACGGTCTTGCCACAGTCCAATCATAATAAGTTGCGGCGAGCATTTGAGTGTAGATGGTGTGTTTCTGGCAACAGAATCACCGGTATGCTAGTGATACAAGGAGGAGCGTGGATTAAAACTGCCCAAGATCTATTTTAATGTCCGCCCTTGCGGTTGCGTATGCGTTGGATGGTTTGTAGCTGTGCCATAGCTTCCAACATTTCAGCTTGTGCTTTGGCGTAGTCAATATTAACCTGCTTATCTGTCAGCAACTTTTCCGCCCGTTGTTTGGCTTCCATTGCCTTAGCTTCATCCAAATCCTTGGCGCGCAGAGCGGTATCTGCCAAAATAGTAACCACATGCGGTTGAATTTCGAGCACTCCACCAGAAACGAAGAAAGTTTCTTCTCCCTGTTGGGTTCGGACGCGCACTTCGCCAGGCAACAATGAAGTAAGTAGCGGTGCATGGCGAGGAGTAATCCCTACCTCGCCCAACACTGCTGGGGCAAAAACCATCTCTGCCATGCCAGAAAAAATAGATTCTTCCGCGCTTACAATGTCAATGTGAATGGTCATGGACATGAGATGTTCCCTCTTTCAATTATATCTTGCTAGATTTTTCAACGGCTTCTTCAATACCGCCTACCATATAAAAGGCTTGCTCCGGTAAATGGTCATACTCACCATTCACAATGGCTTTGAAACTTGCCACAGTTTCTTTCATAGACACATACTTGCCCGAGGCTCCGGTAAAGGCTTCTGCCACGAAGAAAGGCTGCGATAAGAAGCGTTGAATTTTGCGTGCGCGCGATACGGTTAATTTATCTTCTTCGGACAATTCGTCCATACCAAGAATGGCAATAATATCACGCAGTTCTTTATAGCGTTGCAAAATACCCTGCACCGCACGGGCGGTATCATAATGTTCTTGGCCAACCACCAATGGATCAAGTTGGCGCGAAGTGGAGTCTAAGGGATCAACCGCTGGATAAATTCCCAGCTCAGCAATTTGACGGGAAAGCACCAGCGTTGCATCTAAGTGAGAGAAGGTAGTGGCTGGTGAGGGATCGGTCAAATCATCCGCTGGCACATAAACCGCTTGGAACGAGGTGATGGAGCCTGTGCGCGTAGAAGTAATGCGCTCTTGCAATATGCCCATTTCCTCCGCCAAGGTAGGCTGATAACCCACAGCAGAAGGCATACGGCCCAAAAGGGCAGAAACTTCGGTACCCGCCAAGGTATAGCGATAAATATTGTCGATAAACATCAATACGTCGCGCCCTTCGTCACGAAAGTATTCCGCAATGGACAAGCCCGTAAGGGCTACACGCAGCCGGTTACCTGGCGGTTCATTCATCTGGCCATACACCAGCGCAACCTTGTCGAGCACCCCGCCCTCTGACATTTCATGGTAAAAATCATTTCCTTCACGAGTACGCTCCCCTACGCCAGCAAATACCGAGTAACCAGAGTGTTCGACTGCGATGTTACGAATTAGCTCCATCAGTGTCACTGTTTTACCAACGCCCGCACCACCAAACAGCCCAACCTTACCACCTTTGGCCATGGGCATGATAAGATCGATTACTTTAATCCCGGTTTCTAAAATTTCTACAGCCGGAGCTTGATCGGCATACGCTGGTGGATGGCGGTGGATCGGGGCGCGATGTTCTGCATCAATTGGGCCACGCTCGTCCACTGGGTTGCCCAGTACATCCATCACCCGTCCCAGGGTCTTTAAACCCACTGGTACCATAATGGGATTGCCTGTGTTGGAAACCGACAATTGTCGACGCATCCCATCCGTGCTGCCCATCGCAATGGTGCGTACTACGCCGTCGCCTAACTGTTGTTGGACTTCCAGGGTCAAGCCGTTTTCGTCAACGGTTAGCGCGTCATAAATTTTTGGCACGGAACCGCGTGGAAATTCTACGTCAACCACTGCACCGATAATTTGTATAATTTTGCCCGAACTCATGGATTCCTCGGTTAGTCAGTATTGCTATAAAAACTTAACTATACAGCGGATGCGCCTGCCACGATCTCGGAAATTTCTTGAGTAATCGCTGCTTGGCGCGCCTTATTGTAAGCCAATTGTAATTCATCAATTAAATTGCCTGCATTGTCGGATGCGCTTTTCATGGCGACCATGCGCGCGGCTTGTTCGCAAGCAATGTTTTCCACCACAGCCTGATATACACGAGATTCAATATAGCGCATGAGCAAAGAGTCCAAAATTTCTTCTGGCGCTGGCTCGTATATATAATCCCAATAATGCTTTAATTCTTGTTCCTCGGAGGGTTCCAAGGGAAGCAATTGTTCAATACTTGGTGATTGCGTCATCGTGTTGACAAAACGATTGTATAACAACACCAATTTGTCGATTTGGCCATCCGCGAATCGGTCAAGCATAATTTTTACGGAACCGATTAACGTTTCCAAAGTTGGCATGTCGCCTAAATGAGAGCGTTCAGCAACAATTCTGCCACCGATTCTTTTGAAAAAGCCAATGCCTTTTTGGCCGATGATGCAAAGATCTAACTCGCAATTTTCTTTTTCATAAGTTTTCATGGTTTTTAACGCAGTTTTGAATATATTGGTATTCAAACCGCCACATAAACCACGATCCGTGGTTACCACGATTAGACCAACTCGTTTAATTAACGCACGCTGATCCATAAATTTGGAGTGGTATTCTGGATGGGCATTGGCTAGATGCCCAATCACCTGTTTAATTTTAGCCGCATAGGGACGGCTTCTTTCCATCCTTTGCTGAGCTTTGCGCATTTTACTCGCAGCAACCATTTCCATTGCGCGTGTAATTTTCTGCGTGCTCTTGATACTTTTTATCTTGCTGCGAATTTCTTTTCCGCTCGCCATGCTTTCATGCTCTTACGATGAAATGTTTTAATTGGCTTATCAAGTATGATTCGCCTTGAATTCTTCCAACACTTTGCGGAAAGCCTTGGCAATTTCGTCGGTGTATTCTGGCTTATCATTCACCTTGCTTAACAAGCCTGCGTGATTATTTCTCACGTAGGCAAGCAATGCTTCTTCAAATGCAACGACTTTCTTAGTGTCCACATCATCTAGAAAACCTTCGTTCGCAGCAAATAATGAAATCGCCATTTCAGCCACAGACATAGGTGAGTATTGTTTTTGTTTCATCAATTCAGTAACCCGGCGGCCCCGTTCGATTTGTTTGCGTGTGGCATCATCCAAATCAGATGCAAATTGCGCAAATGCGGCTAACTCACGGAATTGCGCCAAATCAAGCCGTACACCCCCCCCGAGTTTTTTGATAATTTTGGTTTGTGCGGCACCACCGACACGGGACACGGACAAACCCGCATTAATAGCAGGCCGGATACCAGAATTAAATAAATCAGTTTCTAAGAAAATTTGGCCATCCGTGATGGAGATCACGTTGGTAGGTACAAAGGCAGATACATCACCCGCTTGCGTTTCAATAATAGGCAAGGCAGTTAATGAACCTGTTTTGCCTTTAACCTCGCCATTGGTCATTTTTTCCACATAGTCCACATTTACGCGTGCAGCCCGTTCGAGCAAGCGGGAATGGAGATAAAACACATCGCCAGGGTAAGCTTCTCGTCCTGGCGGGCGGCGTAACAACAAGGATACTTGGCGATATGCCCAAGCTTGCTTGGTTAAGTCATCATATACGATGAGCGCATCTTCTCCGCGATCTCGGAAATATTCTCCCAAGGTACATCCCGCATAAGGAGCAATAAATTGCATGGAGGCTGGATCAGATGCGGATGCAGCAACAATAATAGTATGTCCTAATGCACCATGTTCTTCTAATTTACGCACCACATTGGCGATAGAAGAAGCTTTTTGCCCTATAGCCACATAAATACACTTAACTCCCGTGCCTTTTTGATTAATAATCGCATCAATTGCAACAGCAGTTTTACCAGTTTGACGGTCGCCAATAATCAACTCACGTTGACCGCGTCCAATAGGCACCATAGCGTCAATTGCCTTTAAACCGGTTTGCACAGGTTGTGACACGGACTGTCTAGAAATAACACCGGGTGCGACTTTTTCCAAAGGAGAGGAACCGGAAGCTTTAATAGGCCCCTTACCATCAATAGGGTTCCCTAGAGAGTCGATTACACGCCCAAGAAAACCTTCACCAACCGGGACTTCTAACACCCGTCCAGTACATTTTGCCCAATCGCCTTCTGAAATATGACCGTATGCGCCTAGCACCACAGCCCCTACGGAATCACGCTCTAAATTGAGTGCCATACCATAAGTGTTTTGTGGGAACTCGATCATTTCTCCTTGCATGACATCGGCAATCCCATGGATTCGCACAATACCATCCGTAATGGCGACTACAGTGCCCTCGCTGCGTTCTTCCGCGACAAGTGCGTAATTTTGAATTTTTTGTTTAATCAGCTCACTAATTTCAGAAGGATTGAGTTGCATGAATCTTACTCTCGATAATTACGCGGTTAGCAAAAAATACACAATTTGGACGAATATTACTATAAGTTAGCGGCAAGTTGCGTTAACCTACCACGAATCGTCAGGTCAATTACCTTATCTTGGTGCTTGATTAACCAACCCCCCAAGAGTGTTTTATCCACAGCGACATCTACTTGGACTTCCTTGCCAAGTTTACGCGAAAGAGTAGCGCTTAATTCTTCTTGTTGCTTAGGCGTTACGTTATAACAAGAAATAAGTTCAATTGTGACGCAACCTTGCTCCAACTTACGGCGCACTTCAAATTGGCGGGCAATTTCAGGTAACAGAATCAACCGGCGATTATCTGCCAGAAGGTGGATTAAATTTTTGGCTTGTTCCGTTAGCGTATCGCCTGCAACTTCAATGAAAAAATCGCCTGCCTTTTTCTTTTCTACACGTGGACTTTTTAATAGAGCTATAGTTTGTTCATCCCCGGCTATACTAGCAAGTAAAGTCAATATGCTAGACCAACTATCCAGCGCACTGTTTTCTTTTGCTTGCTTAAAAATAGCCTCAGCATAAGGCCGGGCAATGGTCGTTTCATCAGCCATGCAGGAAGCCCATTATAGTTTTGCAGCCATTTTTTGGATATATTCTGCGTGAACTTTTACGTCTATTTCACGTTCTAACACTTTTTCCGCAGCTTGAAGTACGAGTTGCGTAAATTGAGCGCGTAACTGTTCTTTCGCACGCTGAACTTCCTGCTCAATTCCATCTTGAGCAACTTCTAGTAAACGTAAGCCTTCTTGTTGTGCTTTTTGTTTTGCTTCTTCTATGAATGCCTCTCCGCGCTTATGAGCCTGGGCAATTATCTCAGCAGATTGTTGCTTGGCCTCGCGCATGGCATCTGTAGACTTCTTTTGCGCCAACTCAAGTTCATGGCGACCACGTTCAGCCGCTGCTAAACCATCCGCGATTTTTTTCCGCCTGGTTTCTAATAGGGTTGTAATCGGTTCCCATAGGAATTGATTAACAAACCATACTAGTACCGCAAATGTGAACATTTGTCCAATCAGAGTAGCGGTTACGTTCATGGAATCTCCACCAAATTATGCCAATCTTATATAACAGCAGACTAAAACTTAATTTAGTGTGCGCCGCCGCCAACCAAATTATTAAATGCGCCAATAAACGGATTGGCCGTAACGAACCACATGGAGAGGCCTAATACAATCATCGGGAACGCTTCCATTAAACCACCGGTAAATAACATTTGCCCCATCAATTGTGCTTTCATTTCTGGCTGACGGGAGATGCCTTCCAAATATTTGGAGCAGATCATAGCCCATCCTAGGGCAGAGCCAAAACCTGCTGCTGCCAAGACAATCCCTGTGGCAATGGCAGTATATCCGTAAATAGCGCTAATTGATGTAATCATTTCAGCAGTCATTAAAAATTCTCCATAAAGTTAAGGTAATGTTAAAGAAGATGGTTAATGGTGTGATTCATTGTCTTGATGGGCAAGACTTAGGTAGGCAATAGTAAGTAACATAAAAATAAAAGCTTGTAGGGTAATTACTAGAATATGGAAAATAGCCCATATACCACCCGGGACAAATTGCGCCCACCACGGCAATAACGCAATAAGTAGAAAAATTAACTCGCCCGCAAACATGTTGCCGAATAACCGTAAACTCATACTAACAGGTTTGGCGACTTCTTCTATCGTAGTCATTAGCACATTAACTGGGATGAGCGCTATTTTAGCAATAGGGTTGCCCACTTCAAATGGATGAAATAAAAACTGTTTAATATAACCTATTGCACCTTTGGTTTTTATATTGTAATAAATAATCAGGATAAATACACTCAGCGCCATGCCAAAAGTTGTTGCCAAATCTGTGGTGGGCACGACTTTGAGATATTCGATACCAATGTAACTCGCCAGCTTGGGCAGTAGATCAACTGGAAACAAGTCCATGGCATTCATAAGAAATACCCATACAAAGATGGTTAGCGCAAGCGGGCCAATTAATGGATTGTAACCGGCAAACATGCTTTTTACTTGCGACTCAACAAACTCCAGTATTACTTCCAATAAATTTTGTATGCCAGTTGGATTTTCTGGATCAAGTTTTCTTCCCACCATGAAAGCAGTGATTACGATAAGAAAGGCTAAAAATGCGCTGATTAGTAGGGTGTCCAAATTCAACGTCCAAAAACCACTACCAATGTGCCAGTTGGTGAGGTGATGCTGAATATATATTACTGGATTGGCGGTAGCGGACTGTTCAACTGCTATGCTCACAGCAAATACTCCATATTGAATGGTTACGTTTTATGCTGACATACCTGTTCTACGACTAATTTTACGATTTGGAATGGGTAAATACAAATGCGCCTTGCGCCAGACCGAAACCGATAAGCAATGGGATGGGCGGCAACTTTAACCACGCCATGCCAATAATAAAAAGTAGAACTGTCAATAAAAACCGTTGTAATGCACTAAAGTAAAAAGTGTACACTTCATTTCCCGGCAAATGAAGCGCAATTTTAGCGGCGGATCGGACGCCTTGATGCATAATTATGGTATTGCTTATTGCCATTGACCCGCCGTATAGCGAGGCGTAAACCCATGGCAGTGGTTTCCCATTAAAATAATAAAAAATAAATCCAGTTGCACCAGCAAATATGGCTTGTAATATAATTACTTTTACTACCCCTGTGGAGATAGGGAGGCTATACGGTAAATTTTGTGTACTCATTAAACTTTATACCATTTTGCGATGATACCCAGATATTTTATAGGATTTTTTGTGGTATTGTCAAAATTAAACTGGGTAGGGCAAATTTTCACCACAGACTTGTCGCGATCAATGGGCACGCATAATACTTAACCCTTTTAGGAGGCTTAATGCCTCGTGCAAGGCATAATCTTTTTTAATTAACGGCTCATTCTCGTCTTTTTCTGTTTTTTCAGATTTATTTTCAGTCGGTTGCGCTGCACCATCATTATTATCCTCTGTGGGGGCAGTAGAGTTCGGCTTTACTGGCAGGGTGGGTACCTTATCTGCTTCCTTATCTTTATTCAAATGCCCTTTTAAATCAGCCTCACGTATGCGATGATCTTCATCTTCCACTTGTACCGAAGCTATCTCTACTTTATTTAAAGCAATATCTGGCACAATCCCTTCAGCTTGAATGGAACGCCCAGAAGGGGTGTAGTAACGTGCAGTGGTAATTTTAATAGCGCTTTTGGTGTCGTTCATAGGCAGGATGGTTTGTACTGATCCTTTACCAAAAGTACGCGATCCCATAATGAGCGAACGCTTATGATCTTGTAGTGCTCCAGCGACAATTTCAGAGGCAGACGCAGAGCCATTATTTACCAAGGTCACCATCGCGGTATCTTCCAATAAATCCTTGGGGCGGGCAGTGAAACGCATTTCTGAATCTTTCACGCGCCCCTTGGTGTACACAATCAGCCCGTCTTTGAGGAATATGTCAGCTACCCCTACTGCCGCATTTAATATGCCGCCCGGATTATTGCGCAAGTCTAGCACAACACCTTTTAATTCACCGCTATTTTCAGTCAATAGCTCTTGAATTTTTTTCTGTAAATCTTCTACCGTATGCGTTTGGAATTGGCTAACGCGGAGGTAGGCATACCCAGGCTCCAGCATTCTGCCACGCACACTTTTTACCCGGATAATATCGCGTACAATCTTTATTTTTAATGGCTTTTCCTTGCCTTCACGCACGATAGTCAGCGTGATTTCCTCGCCAGGTTTGCCGCGCATAATCTTGACTGCTTCGTTTAGTGTTAAGCCTTTCACATTCACTTCGTTCAGCTTCACAATAAGGTCGCCCGCCTCAATACCTGCCCGTTGCGCAGGCGTATCGTCAATTGGCGCAATCACTTTAACGAAGCCATCTTCCATCCCAACTTCTATGCCTAAGCCACCGAATTCGCCGCTGGTACCTACTTGCATTTCGTTGAAATCATCGGGATTCAAATAGGCGGAATGGGGGTCTAAACCGCTTAACATCCCTTCTATGGCATATTCCAGTAGTTTGTCATCGCCTACTTCTTCTACATAATCTTCTTTGATTTTGGAGTAAACCTCAGAAAACGCACGTAGTTCTTCTACAGGCAACTTAGCCGCCGCACCGTCTTCTTTGTTGGCAAAAACGCCATGGCCTAGGGCGATAAGCGTGCCCAACAGCGCGCCGAGAATAAACATTGGCAATTGCCGGTAAAACAGGGACATTAGCACAGTTCTCCAATAAAAATCATTAAGTTATCCAAGCGGCCAGCCCGCATGGGATGTTCTGTAATGCGCACGCCTGTATGGGTTCGCGTCTTTATTTTGGCTTGCGAGATGCATCCCAAAATTGGATAACGTTGCGCATTATATAGGATGCCGCGCGCTATCGCCATTATACTTGGTGAGTGAATAAGGGGAATCAACAAAAAAATATTACATAACAATGGATTGATAAAATTATTTATGTTTGCGCTGCCTACTGCTGCCTTGCCCATGCGCGTATTCCACGGCTAATGTAAGTTATTTTTTGGCAAAATCCACCATGCGTTGTAGCGGAATCAGTGCCCTTTGCGCCAATTCAATATCAATGTGGATTTCGTTGTTGCCTTGCGCCAATGCCTCGGCAAGATTGCCTAATTGGTTCATTTCCATCCATGGACAGTGGGCGCAACTTTGACACGTCGCGCCAATACCGCCGCTGGGTGCTTCAATAAATTGTTTGTCTGGCGCAGCTTGGCGCATTTTATAAAAAATTCCGCGATCGGTAGCGACAATAAATAGCGGGTGTGGCAGGCGTGCCGCTGCTTGAATCAGTTGCGTGGTGGAGCCTACTGCGTCGGCCAATGCCAGCACTTCTTGCGGCGATTCAGGATGTACCAATACGCCAGCGTGCGGGTATTGCGCTTTAAGTTCTTGTAATGCTTGGGCCTTGAAATTTTCATGCACTACGCAAGCGCCTTGCCAGCATACCATGTCCGCGCCAGTCACTTGCTGCACATAGCGACCCAAATGTTTGTCCGGTGCCCATAGAATTTTTTTTCCCTGCTCAGTTAGATATGCGGCTACATCCACAGCGATGCTGGAAGTGACTACCCAATCTGCGCGCGCTTTTACCGCTGCCGAGGTATTGGCATATACCACCACCGTGCGATCAGGATGCGTATCGCAAAATGCGCTAAAGGCATCTGCTGGACATCCTGCGTCTAACGAGCAATCTGCCGCCAATGTGGGCATGAGCACCCGTTTGTGGGGACTGAGGATTTTAGCGGTTTCGCCCATGAAACGCACGCCAGCCACCACCAACGTGGTGGCGCTGTGCTGCCTGCCAAACCGCGCCATTTCTAAGGAATCCGCTACGCAACCACCGGTTTCATCGGCCAGCGCTTGCAGCTCGCCATCCGTATAATAGTGCGCCACCAGCACGGCGTTTTGTTCTTGCAACAATTTTTTGATTTTTTGCCGGTATATTTGCCGCGTAGTTTCATCTAAAACAGGTACATCTGGCATCCCAGGATGAGGAATCGTGATCCAGGGCGTGGCTGTATTCATGAGGCGTCTCCTTGGCAATCGAGATGAATTCGTTTTCGTATAGGCTGTTCAGTTAGCTTAAGCCAGTCTGTGCGACAGTGCAAATGCGTGGCATACGCCAGCGGAATGGGATTTCGCGTTCAGGGGTAAGCTAATCGAGTAAAACCGTCCGTTCTTCCGGCCAACCACAGAAAGCGGCCATGCGAGTTGCTATACTGTTTTACTTTTGTTTAATGGAGCGGTGCGCGGGATGAAGTG
Source organism: Dichelobacter nodosus (assembly GCA_020720085.1). Lineage (GTDB taxonomy): Bacteria > Pseudomonadota > Gammaproteobacteria > Beggiatoales > Beggiatoaceae > DYPE01. The sequence continues at coordinate 10,529 of DYPE01000062.1, forward strand.
GTTTCCCCATGGGCGGTGTGTAGACAACCCTAATTTATTTTTGCCAGACTTTTGCCAATTCCGCGTGCTGCTATCTGGGTTGGTTTTATCGCAACTGCTGGCGTTCGCGTTGTTTTTGTCCCCCCTGGGTAAAGCGAATTATCCGTGGTCAGGACTGCTGCTGTTTTCCATATCGATTCATTTGGTTACCCTAACCAGCCTAGTGGCGTTATGCTGGCTGCGCACCTGGTTTTGTCAATTAAATAATAAGATTGCCGGGTTGGGAGCGTTTTTTATTATTTTACTGGTAACCGCTGTATGGTCGGAAATTTTCTGGGTTTTGTCGCCTAATGTCATTACTTCGCCCTTTGCTGCATTTTCTGGATATGACACCACGGTTTATATTAAAGCCATGTCGTTGCGGATACGCACGGATGGTGATGTGCAAGTGTATGTCAGCCATCAACATTTATTCATATTATTGCGCAATTTAGGCTTAAGCGCCATTGTCGGCGGCGTGGCGTTGCGCTATTTTTATGTGATGCACCAGTGGAAATTAAAAACCACTGCCGAAGCTGAGGCGCGTATGCAGGCATTACAATCGCGTATGCGGCCACATTTTTTGTTTAACACGATGAATACCATTGCTTCGTTGATTCGCATAGACCCGGATCAGGCCGAGCAGGCGGTGGAAGATTTTTCCGACCTCATGCGTGCAGCGCTGGGTGATGCCCGCCAAATGGTGCCATTGCGCGATGAATTACATTTGTGCCGACAATACTTACGCATTGAAGGCTTACGCATGGGCGAGCGCTTGCAGGTGGAATGGAGGCTGGACATGCTGCCCGAGGATGCGCTGATGCCATCCTTGTCATTGCAGCCCTTGCTCGAAAATGCGGTATCCTATGGCGTGCATCCGATTCCCGAAGGCGGAGTCATCCGCGTCAGCGGGCTATCGGATGGAAAATTTCTTAAAATTGATGTAGAAAACCCCATCCCGGTCAATCCGCCGCAACGCAAAGGGAATAAAATCGCGCAGGAAAACCTGCGCCAACGCTTGGCAATTTATTTTGGGCGAAGGGGACGGCTGGATACCCAAGCGGCGGATGGCTATTATACGGCGAGTCTTCGTTTTCCTTACCAAAAAGGAGTGATCCATGAAAGTGCTTATCGTGGATGACGAACCCCTAGCCCGGGCGCGGCTGCGGGCATTAATTAATGAACTGGGTGGATACGTCATTGTTGGCGAGGCAGGCAATGGTAAGCAAGGAATTGATTTAGCTAAGATTTGTGCGCCAGACGTGGTGTTGATGGACATCGGTATGCCAGGCGTTAATGGCATGGAAGCTGCTGGCCGCATTAAACAATTTGACGTTCCCCCCAGCGTGATTTTTATTACCGCGTATGGTGAATACGCGCTGGAAGCGTTTGAGCAGCAGGCGGTAGATTACTTACTCAAACCGGTACGCAAGGAACGCCTGCACCAAGCCTTGCAGCGCGCCCGTGCGCTACGCCAACCCATGTCGCCCACCGCGCTGCTGGCCACGGTGCGTAGCCACATCAGCGTAATTCTGCATGGCGACTTGCGCTTGGTACCGGTAAAAGACGTTTTTTTCTTTCGTGCGGAGCAAAAATACGTCACTCTGCGCTGGCGCGGCGGTGAAGCGGTTACTGACGAGCCGCTCATCAAATTGGAAGAAGAATTTGCCGGGCAGTTTTTACGCATCCATCGCAATGCCCTGGTCGGTTTGGCGCATATTTCCGGCGTATTTAAGTTTGGCAAAGCCCAGCACGTAGTGGCATTCCGCGATGTGACGGATCGCCTGGAAATCAGCCGTCGTCACTTACCGCTGGTGAAAAAAACGGTAAAAGACATGCGTGGCATTGTGGAAGAATAAACAGCGAATCAATTTATTTTTAGGATATTGATATGTATGTAATTGCTGGAGATATTGGTGGCACCAAAACCTGGCTGGCCATTGTAGCGCGCCAAGATGGCGCGTTCGTTTTCCTGCGCGAGCAGCGCTTTGACAGCCAAAAATATCCTGATTTTAACCTCGTGGTGGACGAATTTCTTGCCGCTGGCAAAACACCGCCGTTGCATAGCGCCTGTTTCGCTGTGGCTGGGCCAGTGGAAAGCCACGCAGGCATGGCCAGTGCGCAGGTGACCAACTTACCCTGGCATTTGGACAGCGCCGCGCTCGCCGCACGGCTACATGTGGCGCAAGTGCGGTTGGTAAATGACTTTCAAGCGGTTGCGCGTGGGATTGCACTGTTGGCAGACGAAGATTTCACCGTGCTACACAATGGCCTGGCCGCAGAACGCTCCGTGGCAGGCGGCACTGTGGCGGTGATTGGCGCGGGTACCGGGCTGGGCCATGCCGTAGTGGTGAAGCGTGCGGGCGATGATTTGGTGTTACCCTCAGAAGCCGGGCACATTGGCTTTGCCCCAGAAAATGAGGAACAACGCGCTTTATTGGAATATTGGGCTGAGCGTTTGCAACAAGATGCGCACAGCGGCTGGCCCGCGCCCGCACGGGTTACGCCTGAACACTTTTTATCCGGCGCAGGCTTGGCACGGATTTTTGAATTCCAACAATTCCGCCTGAAACTGCCCGTACATCCAGACTTATTCGCAGACATGCACGCAGGCGACCCAGCAGTGGCCATTAGCCGCTATGGCTTATCCGGCACGGATAAAACCGCAGAAAAAACGCTGGATTTATTCGCTGAACTCTACGGCTCGCAAGCCGCCAACCTGGCGTTGATTTGCCTGGCCAGCCGGGTGTACATAGCTGGCGGCATTGCGCCCAAAATTTTGCCTAAACTCAAAGCGGGCGGTTTCATGCGCGCCTTCTTGCACAAAGCGCCCATGGCGCATTTGCTGGAGCGCGCCTTGGTCTGCGTGGTCATGAACGAAAAAGCCGCACTGCTGGGCGCAGCCCGAGTGGCCATGGCCTAGTTTGCGATAGCCCGTTTTTTTTCGATGGCCATGGGCAACTGTTACCATGGCCGGTTTGGTTTTCTTAACATTTTTGAGCATACGCATGACTAACGCCATCCGCACCCGTTTCGCTCCCAGCCCCACTGGCTACTTGCACATTGGCGGCGCGCGCACCGCGCTGTATTCGTGGCTATACGCCAAACAACACAACGGCGTGTTTATTTTGCGCATTGAAGACACCGATTTGGAGCGCTCCAGTGAAGCCTCCGTACAAGTAATTTTGGAAGCCATGGCCTGGCTGGGATTGCACACTGATGAAGGCCCGTTTTACCAAACCCAGCGCTTTGATCGTTACCGCACAGTCATTGCGCAACTGCTGGCGCAAGGCGACGCTTATCATTGTTATTGCAGCAAGGAACGGCTAGAAAATTTACGCAATGAGCAACAGGCCAACAAGCAAAAGCCGCGTTACGACGGCCTATGCCGACACCGCGCTGGCGCGCCGCCGGAAGGTGTGCCGCCAGTGGTGCGTTTTAAGAATCCGCTGGATGGCGAAGTGGTGATTCGTGACCAAATCAAAGGCACGGTGATTATCCGCAACCAAGAATTGGACGATTTGATCATTGCCCGCGCCGATGGCACGCCCACCTACAATCTCACGGTGGTGGTGGACGATTGGGACATGGGCGTCACGCATGTCATTCGCGGCGACGATCACCTCAACAACACGCCGCGCCAAATGAACATTCTGGCCGCGTTGGGTGCGACGCTGCCGATATACGCCCATGTGCCCATGATTTTGGGTGCAGATGGCCAGCGCTTATCAAAACGCCATGGCGCGGTCAGCGTATTGCAATACCGCGACGAAGGGTATTTGCCGCAAGCGCTATTGAATTATTTGATTCGCCTGGGCTGGTCACACGGCGATCAAGAAATTTTTTCGCAGCAAGAAATGCTGGACGCATTTCGCCTGGAAAACGTCAACAATGCTGCATCGATGTTTAACCCAGACAAATTGGCCTGGCTGAATCAGCATTATTTGAAAACCACGCCTGCTGAGGAAGTCGCCGGGCATTTGCGTTGGCATATGGAACAATTGGGCATTGATGTGGAATCAGGCCCGGCATTGGCAGACGTTGTGCGTTGCCAAGCCGAGCGCGCAAAAACCTTGCGCGAAATGGCGGAAAACAGCCGGTTTTTTTATCAAGATTTTGACAGTTACGACGTAGCAGCAGCGCGCAAAAATTTTTCCGCAGATTTGGTAGCACCGCTCAGCGCGTTGCGCACTGCACTGGCCGCATTGGCAGAGTGGTCCGCAGCAGCGATACATCAGTGTATTCAAGAAATTGCCGAACAACAGTCACTGAAACTGGGTAAACTGGCGCAGCCGTTGCGGGTCGCAGCCACCGGTGGCGCGGTATCGCCGCCCATTGATGTGACCATCGCGCTCATAGGCCGCGAGCGCACGCTACGCCGCCTGGATCATGCCATTGACCACATGAGCAACGGAGCTAACGCATGAGGCAAGTACAACCATCGGCGTGTTTTATCCAAGGGGGTATTATGCCTGCTTTTGTTTTTGCACTCTTGTTATGCGGACTGTTCCCGTTGCCTGCGGGCGCGCAACCGCCTGCAACGGAATTGGAAACTTTTTTAGCGGATTTTTCTACACTCCAGGCTGAATTTGAGCAAACTTTATTTGACGAGCGCGGCTTACCAATAGAAACCAGCAGCGGCCACTTGGCCATTCAACGGCCCGGCAAATTCCGCTGGGAATACCGCCAACCCTACCGCCAAACCATCATCGCGGATGGCGAAAAAATTTGGATTTATGACGAAGATTTGGCACAAGCCACAGTCAAACCCTACCGCGAAACGCTGGACAACACCCCCGCCGTGCTCCTGACCAGCCACCACAAACTGGCAGACTTGTATCAAGTAGAGGCCATTCCTGACTGGACGCCGCCGGATCAGGACGCGCCCGCTGGCGTGGCCAAGCGGTTTTTGCTGACGCCGATAAAAGAAAGCGCGCAATTTCAATCGGTCACTTTGGATTTTATCGATGGTCACCTGATGCAATTGACGCTACATGACAATCTCGATCAAACCACCCGCATCCACTTGCGCCAGGCGCAGCGCAATGGCCGTTTGGCAGCGGAGTTATTTGTGTTTACCCCACCAGCGGGCATTGATATTGTGGACGGCGCGCAATAGCCTCCATCCATTCGCAATAGAAACAATTTGTTATACAGACCGTCACCCCAGGAACTCAAAATCATGTCCCATCTGCCCCCCGCCATTCCCCGCCAATATCTGCTGGAACTCAGCGTGGCATTGGACGGTTCGGCCTATTGGTTTTTCGCGCCCATCCTCCGCCATCAAATTCAAGCGTTGCGCGCTTGCCTGCAAGACCGATTTACCGTGCAATACGCAGTTAAGGCCAATTCCCATCCCGCTATTTTGGCGTTCATGGCCAACGAAAGCTTGGGCGCAGACGTGTCCTCGGCTGGCGAATTACAAGCCGCCCTCGCAGCGGGCATTGGCGCAGAAGCCATCAGTTTCAGCGGCCCGGGCAAAACCCGGCGTGAACTTGAATTGGCAGCAAGCTTGGGATTGGGTTCGATCAATGTGGAAAATATCGCAGAATTAGAAACCTTGACCGCCATCCGCACGACCCAAACAGGCCAGCCCATCCGCATTAGCCTGCGTCTAAACCCTGGCCCGAAAAATCTCAAATCGGGCCTGAAAATGGCGGGCGATACGCAATTTGGCCTGGCCGCCGAAGACCTGCCGCACGCCTTGGCCTTATTGCGCCAAGCCAATGGCTTGCTTGATTTTCAAGGTATTCATGTTCATGCCGGCTCGCAAATTCTCGACGCCCAAGCCATTGTGGATAATTTGCAAAGCATCCTTGCCTGGGCCTTGCAAATTGAAGCGGACAGCGGCCTGCCATTGCGTAAAATCAATTGCGGTGGCGGCTGGGGTATTCCGTATTTTGCCAACCAAAATCCACTGGACTTGCACGCTGTGGCCACTGGCCTGACGGAATTATTCGCTGCACCGCCGTATGCGGATTTACCGCAACGTTGCCAATTGATTGTAGAACCAGGACGATTTTTAGTGGCGCAAAGCGGCGTATACGCCAGCAAAATTTTGTACCGCAAGATCATGCGCGGCAAGCAATTTGCAATAGTTGAAGGCGGAATGCACCACAATTACCTATTGGCTGGCGGTATGGGCCAGGTAATTCGCCGCAATTTTGCTATGGAAATTTTACCCAACCCTACCACGCCGCCGCCCGCGCCCATGGAACCGCCGCTGACATTAGACATTGCTGGTTCGTTGTGTACACCGCAAGACGTGCTGGCCATTGGTTACGCATGGCCATGGGAAGTGCGCACTGGCGACACGGCAGTATTCTACAACTGCGGCGCCTATGGCCTAAGCGCCAGCCCAACGCAATTTCTTAGCCATCCATTGCCGGAGCAAAAATTGCTTACATTTTAGGCAGCATGGCAGGCTGATTTTTCGTGGCCTTGCTGGCGCGATATATTCAAGTCGCGCCTACTGATCTGTCGTAGGAATGCCTTGCTGGCGCGATATACTCCACTCGGTCAACTTTTCGGATTTTATGCATCTAAAAACAGGTCTTC
>DYPE01000063.1 GCA_020720085.1 Dichelobacter nodosus
TTCGTCGCTGCCCATTTGAAATAAACCGCCGGGCAGCGAGACCATTTCCGGGCAATCGGCGCAGTCGCGAAATGCCTTGCCTGACGAAGGGATGTTATCCCTCGGAGGGATAACATCCCTTTGCACCGGATAATTTTTGTCACTCACTGCCAACAAAACCGTGGATAGCGCCAAAGTGGATGCTTGCCAGGCAACAGTGACATACAACGGCTGCGGCGTGGGTTGGCTAAAACCCGCCTTGGCTTCTGCTGGCGGAATATTGACCGTGGCCGTGGTGATGGACTTCAACTCAGGCAACAGCGCCACGACTTTAGGGTGCCAAACCAAGGCCAACGTCAGCGTGGCGCTGTCTGCGTCATATTTAGTTTTATTCGCTGTGCCCGCCTGGTACGCCACATCATGTACTCGCGCCGCTTGCTCCAGCTCCTGAACCAACGCTTGCGTCGCATCTTGCTGGCGTTGCGCAAATTGCGCGCTGGTCTCGAATTCATCCTTACGCAGCGCGCGCAACGCTTGAATTTTTTCCGCAACCTTTTGCCAACCGCCCGGCTCAACACCTGGCACCGCTCCGCCACCGCAACGGCCAAAATATTGATCCATTGCGCTACAAGACGGCGGCACCGGCGCTTGCGCGTGCACTGGCAAACTGAGCAACCATACAACTGTCCACAACAAATTAGGCATAAAATTTCTCCTTTTGCATCTGGGAGTTTCTAATAAAATCACTGAAAAACCGCATCTAACGTTTGCGCATCCAATAACGCTTCCCCCCATTGTTCTAATGTCTCTACGTCAGTATTTTGTAGCTTTTGCTCTACCCACTCAGGCAATTCACCAAAACGTTTACCTAATTGGCGGCGCAAAAATTTACGCCCCTCAGCAAGATGCCCTTCCATTCTGCCTTCTGTGATTCCATGCTGAATACCCTGTTGAATGCCCTGCTGAATACCCTGTTGAATCCCTTCCATCTTCACTTCCTGATAAAACCGGGTTTCTTCTAAAGGCACTGCCGGTAAAATTAACATTGCACGTATCTCCTCGCTAGAAAATTCTTTAAAACGTTGTGTTAACCAAGATTCAAATACCAACATAAGATTTTCTTTTTGCCTAGGGCTTAACCCAGCCTCAGCCCATAATTGCTGATGCGCTGACTGCGCTTGCTGTCGCACGCGGTCGGGATTTTCTTCCATCAACGGCAAAAATAAGGCTTTCAGTAAGTGTTCAGCAGGCAATTGTTCAATGATTTCATTCAAATAAAATACCCGCAAGCCCGCTTGTCCTGAACGCCCCAATTCATGCCAGGGCGCTTTCCTAGGATCAAAACTTTCATCAAGAAAAAATAGCACCGCTTCCACTTCAAGCGGTTTGGCCGCAGCTTGCAATTGATAACCAAAAGTTTCCCACAGCAACCGCGCATAAATCAACGCATCATAATATGCTTGAAACTCAATTATATACACTGGAAGACTGCTGTCCGCATCAGGCTGCTGCGGGGCTAACACACCGTCTAATTCACGTTGCAATTCCTTAAGCGTCACTGCCTGGAATACATATTCTTGCTGCAAAGGAATCCCAGTAAAATCCGTGAATAAACTGGGCACAGATTGCAAAATGGTATACAGTTGTTTGTCCGTTTTCACTGAAAAATATCCTGGATTTGCTCAACTTTCAGCGCATTACGCAGCCATTGACGCAAGTGCTCGCCATCGCGGCAGGCAAAAATCCGCGCCTGGCTGCCATCATCCACCGCCATACCACGCGCTTCCAGCAGCGTCAGCAGCATTTGCGCCTGGCCGGTGATTTCGCCCTCTTCCCGGCCTTCTTCCCGGCCTTCTTGCCATGCCGCATTCAAGCTGTCATAGCCTTCGCGTTGCAGCAAGTTGCGAAACGTGATCCGCCGCGCTTCGTCTTGATTAAAAAAGGCTTGCACAGGAATGGGATTACGCAACACCCCAGGTGCGGTCAATTCTTCACCTGCCGTGCAAATGCGCATTGGCGCGCCAGGTGTGTGCACTTCCACCCGCTGCGGGCCTACCAACCGCACCACCCAAATATAGCGCGTGCCTGCTGCCAATAAATCCGCAATTTTTTGCTTTAACCCCGCCTTATCCTGGCCACGATCCGCATATTCCACGGCCAGCAGCGGTGCGCCTGGTATCCAGCCGGTCGTGTTCTCCGGCTTCGACGCTACCGCCACATCCGGTGCGCGCAAGGTGCCGGGATTGGGCGAAAAGCCCGCGTCCACGCCCGCCCATTCCACATCCGGATCACTCTCCAGCAACGCGCCGCCTTGCAGGTTGCGCGCCGCGTGTTCCACCCCGCCCGGCAGGCATAAAATTGGGTGGCCATTGGATAACTCATACGGATCGCCATCGCGGATTTGATCCGCAGTGAACGGCCCAGCGTCTAAAAAATCAGGGATGCTCGCCATGCGTTTTCTCCTGGTCTATTCAAATATTTGCTTATTTTTCGACGGTGTACCCCAGCAGCTCGCGCACGGTGTTGTCATCGAGATGGAGTAAATTCAAATCCGCCACGGCCAACGCCAGGTCGTCCATGGCACCGATGGTGTCGCGCAATTCCGCCACACCGCGCATGTCGCGCAGAGTTTCGATTTGCAACTTGGCCGTGTCGCGTTTGTATTCTAGCAATTCTTTCTTTTGTTGGACGTTGTCCAAAAAATCTCCCATGCTGTCGAGTTTTTGCAATACATCGCCCCAGGCCTCCAGGCTTTTTTGGTTGGCCTGGCCCATCAGCGCCAGCGCTTGTTCTTCTTTGCGTGCCTGATCTGGCTTCATTAGACCCTTTTGTTCTAATTGTTTGATTTTAGCGGTTTGGGCAGTGATATTTTGTTGCCGAGTGGCTACGTTTTGCTGCGCTTCTTGGTGCAATTTTAAGATTTCATCCTTACCTTCCAGCTTCAGCGTGTCGAACAAATTGACTACAATATCCGCAATTTCATACACATAAATTGCCTGCGCCATATAAATGCGTTCCTTGTCTTGGCGGGTTTTGGCGGCCTGCGCCTGGGTTTGGAAGGTATTGTTGAAATCAGACAGCAGGCGTATGGCCAATTGTGCGCTACGCACCGAAACATTGTTTTGCAAATTGGCGCGCAACAACGCTTCGCGCCGATCATCTAACTCCTTGGGTAGATTAGGGCTTTCTTGGTAATGAATGCGTCCGCGCTCGTCCATGCGCAGCGCGCCGCTGGAATTGCCGCGCAGCTCTATGTCTTGTGCCACCACGCGAATGAGTGCGCGGATTTCGGTGCGTATCCCTTCAATTTCGGCGTTGATATTGGCGGGAATGTCTTTGAAGCTGCGTAGGTGGGTACTGAGCACAAAGCCCTTAATGTTGTCCTTGTTGGCTGAAGGCGTAGTATTGGTCTTTTCTTTTAGGTCTTCTATTTGATTTTTAACGATTTTTTCTAAACGCTGCTGTTGTTCCTGTTCGTGCGCTGCAAGAGCGGGCGGCACGGTTTGCGCACTACTCAGGGTGCTGGCCAATAACGCGGCGCACAGCAGGGTAGGAATAGGGCGGAATGGATAAGACATGGCGAATCTCCTTGGCGTGGGTGAATGGTTGTCAAGGATTGTAAAGTGTATCTAACAGCCTGTCTAGCTAAGACAATTGCGGGTTTAAGCCAGCAATCCTTGCTTCTTTTTACCTTGCAGTCGTGTAGTCCGAATGTTTCACAAACATCCAACCACCAACAATAGTTGACAAAATTTAGCGGGAAATAGGGGAGATAAAAATGATTTTTTGACTTGCTCCTACTTTTGGTGTCACCAAGGCGAATGGGAATTGCTGGTGGTTCAGTTGTTTTCTTTTCCTTAAATTAAAATATTATCATCGCCCAGCCCGAGTTCAGGCATTTGATTGAGCGTTGCAAGGTTGGCGCGGCACTGCGACAAATAGTTTGCCTCCGTGGCAACGGGGCGGCCATGCAGCAGTAAAAATCGCACTTGCGCCAACGGCATGGGGTGTGGGCTTAGGCGCTCTAGCGCTTGGATGACGCCTGCGCGGTGGTTGCAAATCAATACCATGTCGCACCCTGCGTGCAAGGCGGCACTGGCGCGCGTGGCCATATCAATGCCTGCGGCTTGTGCGGCGGCCATGCTTAAATCATCGCTGAAAATCGCGCCTTGAAACCCCATTTCGCGGCGCAGGAGGGTGTGTAGCCAATAGCGCGAGAATCCGGCAGGCAATGGGTCTACTTGCGGATAGACCACGTGTGCGGCCATTACAGCAGGCAAACCCAGGCGGATAAGCCGGGCAAAAGGTACGCCGTCTTCCGCCACAATCGTGGCCAGCGCGCGGTTGTCCACTGCGGCTTCGTGGTGAGAATCTGCGGCCACCGCGCCATGGCCAGGAAAGTGCTTGGCCACCGCTGCCATGCCCGCAGCACGCATTCCACGCACCATGGCCAGGGCGAGTTTGGCGGTGGTGTCAGGATGATGGTCAAACGCCCGGTCGCCAATGACTGCGCTTACGCCCCGGCGCAAATCAACCACGGGCGCAAAGCTAAAATCCACGCCCACGGCGCGCAATTCGGCAGCCATTACGTAGCCCGCTTGTTCTGCCAAGGTGATGGCGGCTGGGCCATGGTGGCGGAAGTGCGCGCCCAATGCGCCGCAGGCGGGCAGTGCGGTGAAGCCGTCGCGGAAGCGTTGTACGCGCCCGCCTTCGTGGTCTACCGCAATGAGTAGCGGCGGCGTGCGCAAGGCGTGGATTTCTGCGGTGAGTGCAGTCAATTGGCTAGAATTGGCATAATTACGGCTAAATAAAATCACGCCACCTATCAATGGATGGCGCAAAATTTCGCGATCTTCGGTTGTCAATGCCAAACCGGCGATGTCTATCATGAATGGCCCTAATGCCATGAATATTAACCTCTTTCATCGGGTTGCGTGCTGCTGGCGGGCGCAAGCGGGCGCTTGTAGTCCGCGCCAGGGTGTTCGCGCACCAGGGCGGGCACCAAATAGCCCGGCAGGCGTTGGCGCAGCGTGTGTAGCAAGTGCATGGCGTGCGCGTCCGCCACGGCAAAATGGGCCGCGCCCGCTACTTTGTCGAGCTGATGCAAATAATAAGGCCGCACTTGGCAGTCGAGCAAGGCTTCGCTGAGTTCCGCCAATGTGTCAGCATGGTCGTTCACACCGCGCAGCAACACGCTTTGATTCAGCAATAACACGCCTGCCATGGCCAATGTGCGCAAGGCGTGTGCGGCGGCAGGCGTGAGTTCTTGCGCGTGGTTGACATGCGTGACCAGCACGGGTTTGAGGCGGGTGCCTGCCAGCCAGGCCAATAATTCATGGGTGATGCGTTGTGGCGTGATTACGGGCATACGGGAGTGGATGCGCAAGCGCTGGATATGGGGAATTTCTGCCAGTGCGGCGGTTAGCGCGGCCAGTTTGCTATCGGGCAGCATGAGCGGGTCACCGCCGCTAAAAATAACTTCGCGGGTATCCGGCGCGCTACGCAGCATTTCCAGCCAAATTTCGGGCTGCCACAGCGTGTGTTCATCGTAGGGAAAGTGGCGGCGGAAGCAGTAACGGCAATGCACCGGGCACGCGCCAGTGAGAATCAGCAGTGCGCGGCCTTGATATTTTTGAATAAAACCCGGCGCGCGTGCGGCAGCCAAGTCGCCCACCGGGTCTTGCTGATAGTCTGGTATGACTAAGGTTTCGCGTGCGTCGGGCAGCACTTGTCGCAACACTGGATCGTCGATTGTGCCAGGCCGCATGGCAGCCAACATGCCCGCAGGCACGCGCAACGGGAACGCGGTTTCGACTACAGGAAATTCTGCTAGATGGAGATGGACAGCCAGCACGCGCGGATCGCGCACACTGTTGCGCACAATGTCCTGCCAGGACTCGGCGTTAGATGAAAAATCCGGCACGCGGTTATTGGGTGGCTTGGCGCGCCTGGCGCAAAACCCGCGCTGCCATTTCGCGCCGCATTTCTTGTTGCAATACTTCTTCTTCCGCTGCTTTGGCCAAAATTTCGGTGTCGCGGAATGTGTAATCACGCAACAGCCGTAGGGGAGCAGCCTCCAGCAGCGTTGCACCTCCGGGCTGGGTAGCAGAAATCTTGGCGTGCAGCGTCAATTCCACTTCTTCCATTTTGCCGGTCAGTGCAGATACCGACAGCACGCGGCGCGTCAATTGTTCATCGGCCACGATCAAAATAAGCTTGGCAACGTCCACTGTGGCGGCCAGGGCTGTGCCGTGTTGTTGCAGTTGTGCGCGCACTTGCGCGGCCAATCCATCGGCTTGGCTAGATTGCACCCAGATGGGTTGGTGCTGCTCTGAAAAACCAGCAGAGGAACGCAAGGCAAAACCGCAGGAGGCCAAAACCAGCAGCAAGCCAGTTGCGATGAAGAGGCCAAGCACACGCTGCGTTTGCAGGGTAAGGGAGCGGGGTAAAATCACAATAGCATTCCTTGGATTTATGATGTATTTCATGAAGGTGCGGTGGTTCGTCGTGATAGGCCATGCAGCCTATGGGTGTGCGGAATGTCATCCGGCCCGGCCATGCTGACTTGCAAATCACGCAGAATGCCATCGCTAATGCTGTAAATCCAACCATGTACAGCCAAATTCTGGCCTGTACTCCATGCCGATTGCACTACCGTGGTGTGGCATACATTCGCCACCTGCTCGATCACGTTGAATTCGCACAACGCATTGGCTTTGGTCGTTTCATCTGGCAATGCGTCAATCTTGTCCGCGTGATAGCGGTACACGTCTTTAATGTGGCGCAGCCAGTTGTCTATCAGGCCATGCGGCCTGTTTTCCATGGCGGCGCGAATGCCGCCGCAGCCGTAGTGCCCGCATACAATAATGTGTTGGATTTTCAGCACTTCCACCGCATATTGCAGCACGGAAAGGCAATTGAGATCGCTGTGCGCAACCACATTGGCAATATTGCGGTGCACAAAAATTTGTCCAGGGGCCATGCCGACAATTTGATTGGCCGGCACGCGGCTGTCTGAGCAGCCAATCCATAAATATTGTGGGGATTGCTGTTGCGACAAACGCTGGAAAAAATCGGGCTCAGCGGCTTTGACCGTGGCAGCCCAGTGGCGGTTTTGCGCAAAAAGGTGTTCTAATCCCATCATCATAGCAAAGCGGCGTGATTGGCGTGGTAAGCATTGCCCAGCGCAGGCTGGCGTTGGGCGCGCCTGCCCGCGTGGGGGGAATATAAGACTCGATCGGGGGGGGACGCGCATGGGTAGCTGGCGTTTTCCAATTGCAACGCAACCGTGCGGCGCGCGCAAGCAGGAAAAATGGCCAAAGCTTATTTGCAGGCGTCCTTGGCCGTTTTAAGTTGATCGTTGCTACAACTTTGCTTGGACTTGCCTACGCACCAGGTTTTGCGATCATCCCAGGAGGAAATTTCGGTTTTCTTGCCATCCGAGCAGCGCACGTTATACAACTTAGCATCTCCGCTTTTAGATGCGTATTCGATATTTGTGGGACTGGCCGCCCAAACGCTGCTTGCCATCATCATGCCAGCGGCCAGCGCCGCGCTCATCATTTTTTGTTGCATAAGTCACCCTACCTTTCAGTTGTTGCGGATTTTAAGAAGATAACTTCAAAGTGATTGCGTTAGTTACACGCTTTTTGCGCCGCCTTGAGTTGGTCGCCGGAGCAATCGTTGGTGGAGGCATTGCCCACACACCATTTTGTGCGATTATCCCATGCGGTGATTTGTTGTTTTTGCCCGTTAGAGCAACGCACCGTATAGGTGGTGTACTTGGCACCCATCATGGTTTTGCCTTTGGCGCAATAATTAATGTCTGTTGGCGTTGCCGCCAGAGTTACCAAGGCCGGGAATAACGCCAGTAAAAAAAAACAAATACTATACCCCATTTTTTTCATTTTCATATTCTCCTTTATGTAGTGAATGCTATATTTTGTGCCGCGCTCCCGATACCATTGGTAAATGGCAAACCGCACGCTGTGCGCGTATCTGGCCTATGGCATACTATACTGCATTCGTAGCGTGACTTTCCACATCAACATGTTATCCTAACTGTGGCCGCTGCGAAGCTGTATGTGGCGCGCCTTTGTACCATGCAAAATTTGGTTGCTATTTTTAGCATCTGGCGCAATACGTTGGGTTATACGCGCGGATACACGGACACGAGGCCCGGCATGACTGTTTCCCCTCTGCCAGATACAACGGCATACGCCCGCACGGAAATACCCCCGGTGCGCGAAGAAGTGCTTACCCGGCGGCGCATTTATATTTTCCCCACCCGCCCCGGGCTGATGTTTGCCAGCGTATTGGCGGTGATGTTGCTGGGCGCAATCAATTACAACAACAGCTTGTCGTTTTTAATTGTGTTTTTGCTGGGTGGCATGAGCACGGTGTCTATTTTCTATACCTATCGTAATTTGGCGGGCTTGCGTATTCGACCCGGCACAGTAACGCCGGTATTTGTTGGAGAATTCGCGCAATTTGCCTTGGTATTTGACAATCGCGGGCAAATTGCCAGATTCTCGTTGCGCCTGGCAGCGGTCAATGGCGTATTTTCACCGCGTCACACCGTGAGCGAGATTTTTTGCGATGTGAGCGCAGGGCAAGAAACGCAGGTGCGTCTGCCAGTTCCTGCTGTCCAACGCGGCCTATTGCGCCCTGGCGCGCTGCTGCTGGAAACCACGTATCCGCTGGGATTATTCCGTGCATGGACATTTTTGGAGCTAGGCTTGTCCTGCCTGGTGTATCCCGCGCCGCTGGGCGGACAACCCTTGCCTGAAGGCGAGGCGGATTTGGCGCAATACGGCACGGGCCAAGGTCGCTGGGGCGAAGATTTTATCGGGTACCGTGATTATGCGCTAGGCGACTCGCCGCGCCATGTGGATTGGAAAATCGTGGCCAAAGACAAAGGTTGGTTCATCAAGGTATTCGGCGGCCAGCAGCCCGCTACGCTGTGGCTGGATTGGGCTGGGGTGCACGGCACGCCAGAACGTGAACGCATGTTATCGCAACTGTGCCAATGGGTGCTGGATGCGGATGCGCAACAACTGCGTTATGGCCTGCGCCTGCCAGGCGTAGAAATTGCGCCCGCGTATGACACAAGCCACCGCGAACAGTGTTTGCGTCAATTGGCGCTGTTTGAACTTGAGGAGAACGGCTAAATGTTATTTTCGCCCGCGTCCTCCACTGCCGTGCCATTTCAATTGTCAGCGCGGACGTTACATTGGCTGCTGGCATCGATTGTGTTGGTCAGCCTGCCCCATGCTACACACTTACCGGTGTGGGCGCTGTTTTTTCTCCTGATTCCAACGGCTTGGCGTTTGTTGCATCAACAGGGCCGCATTCCTTTACCCGCGCAATGGTTAAAACTGGCCATGCTGGCGTTGCTGGTGGCGGGCATTTTGGGCATGTTTCACACCTTGTTCGGGCGCGAGGCGGGCGTAACATTGTTAGTTGGCTTGGTCGGCTTGAAATTGCTGGAAATTAACGGCGCGCGTGACGTGTGGGTGCTGTTGCTGTTGGGTTATTTTTTAATTATCACTAATTTATTGTATTCGCAAGAAATTATTTTCGCCGCGTACTTGCTGGGTGTGATGCTGGTGAATACTGCCACGCTGATTAGCCTAAACGATGCCACGCAACGCATTGCACCAGCGGCACGGCTGCGTTTGGCCTTTGCGCTGGTGGCGCTGGGCTTGCCGCTGATGGTGGTTTTATTTGTGTTTTTCCCGCGCATTGAAGGGCCGATCTGGGGCTTGCCCAGCGACGCCCACAGTGGCGTTTCTGGCTTGAGCGACACCATGTCGCCTGGCCAGCTTTCCCACCTCGCTTTATCTGACGAAGTGGCGTTCCGCGTTAAATTTTATGCAACCGCGCCCGATCAACCCGCAGTTGCGCCGCCATCCAGCCAATTGTACTGGCGCGGCCCAGTGTTATGGTGGACCAATGGCAAGGAATGGCGCAATTTGTACCAATCCGTGCCTGGCCGGGAAATTCCGGGGTTTTTTAGCGAAGCGCTACCGTATACGGTCACGCTGGAACCGCATGGCAAACCTTGGTTATTTGCGCTAGACATGGTGGAGCAAGCGCCACAACAACCCATGAGCTTCCTCACAGCAGATTACCAGTTGCATGCCCGTTTGCCGGTCAACCAATTGACGCGCTATACGGTGGCCTCGTACCTAGAGTACCGGGCGTTAGGCATAACCGAGCCGCAACGCAAAACCGCATTGCGCCTGCCCGCCAAATACCACCCGCGCACGCGCGCCCAAGCAGCGCAATGGCGCGCGGAACTGGGTGCGGATGACCGCGCAGTGGTAAATAAGGCGTTACAGTGGTTTCGAGAGCAACCGTTTGTCTACACGCTAGACCCGCCGGAACTTTTGCAAGACCCAGTGGATCAATTTCTTTTTGAATCACGCCAAGGTTTTTGTGAACATTATGCCTCTGCATTCACTGTGCTGATGCGCGCGGCGGGTATTCCTGCGCGTATTGTCACTGGCTATCAAGGCGGCGAAATGAACCCGGTGGGCAAGTATCTGGTGGTGCGTCAGCGCGACGCCCATGCCTGGAGCGAAGTATGGCTAGAAGGCGATGGCTGGACGCGGGTTGACCCCACCGCCATGGTCTCGCCGGATCGCATTCAAGCTGGATTGGACAGCGCTTTGCCAGACAGCCAGTTCGCGCCGTTGGGCTTTGCCATGAACGCCAATTCCGCGCTGGCGCAATGGCTGCGCCAAATACGCAACAACGTAGATGCGGTGCGCAATGGTTGGAACGAATGGGTGCTGGGATATGGCCCAGCGCTGCAACAGCAATTGATGCAGGAATTGGGTTGGCCACAAGCGGATTATCAGCATTTGACCTTGTTTATGTTCAGCGCGTTGGCACTGTTGCTCTTGCCGATGGCTGCCTGGTTATTTTACGCGCGCGCGTTGCCGGATCACGATGTAGCGCGCCGCCAATACGCTCGCTTTTGCCGCAAACTGGCGCGCCAGGGCTTGCCCCGTTTGTGCGGCGAAGGGCCGCTGGCCTATGGCCAGCGCATTGTAGCTACGCGCCCGCATTGGGCCGCACAGGTGGAAGAGATTATCCGGTTGTATTTGCGCTTGCGTTACCAACGCAATCCCACGCCCGCACACCAACGCGCCTTGGCAGAGCGCGTGCGCCGCTTTCGCCCTTGAATCCGGCAAGCGCTTATGATTCAATTTCATTTCAGCCATACACGCCCAACCTGCCTGCGGGCCTGAAAAAAACGCCGCCCACAGACCGAATCAACCAACAACAACAACAGGGAAGCACACAAAGCACAAACCCACCGCTCAAGCGAAGAACTGTTTTTTATTTCACAATCAATCTGTAAGGAGAACGTATGTCTACTAGATACCCCATTATTTCCGTTACCGGTTCCTCCGGGGCGGGTACCACCACGGTAAAAAATGCCTTTCAATATATTTTTGACCGGTTAAACATTACCCCGGCAGTGATTGAAGGCGACAGCTTCCACCGCTACGACCGTGCTGAAATGAAACTTAAATTGGCGGAATTTATTAAGGAACAGCGCTACTTGACCCATTTTAGTGCGGAAGCCAACTTGTTTGATAAATTAGAATCCTTGTTCCGCGAATATTCTGAAACTGGCGGCGGCCAACGTCGCTATTATTTGCACAATGAGCACGAAGCTGCGCCGTACCAACAAGCGCCAGGTACCTTCACGCCGTGGGAATCCATCCCGCCGAACACCGATTTGTTGTTTTATGAAGGCTTGCATGGTGGCGTGGTGGACGAAGTTTCAGGGATTGACGTGGCGCGTTATGCGGACTTGCTCATCGGCGTGGTGCCTATTGTAAATCTTGAATGGATTCAAAAAATTAACCGCGATTGTAAAGAGCGCGGCTACTCACCGCAACAGGTCACAGAAACCATTTTGCAGCGTATGCCGGATTATGTGAAATACATTGCCCCGCAATTCGCCCGCACGCATATCAATTTTCAGCGTGTGCCGTTGGTGGATACTTCTGACCCGTTCGTATCGCGTGACATTCCAACGCCGGATGAAAGCATGGTCATCATCCGCTTTAACCACTACCGTAATCAAAATTTTTCCTATTTATTAGATATGTTGCAAGGTTCGTTCATGTCCCGCCCCAATACTATCGTAGTGCCGGGCGGCAAGATGATTTTTGCTATGGAAGTGATTTTGATGCCCATCATCGAAAAAATGATGGAAGCCAAACGTAACGCAGGGTAACGCTGGGGCTATCGCCTCGCCGTAACTCATCTGAACCGCCGGGGGGCGCAGAAATTGGCCCACTTTCTTGTGCCCCCAGGATTCTCCGTGGTTATACCGGCTGCTTGTCAGCCAACACCTGCCGAGTGTGATTCCTGTGGTTAATTTTCTGCGTGCACGTCTTGTGGCCAGACTGCCCATTCTGCTGATTTATTTCGCAGTTATCAGCATTTTTTACTACCGGGCGCATAGCGAGTGGGAATGGCCCTGGCTTTCTGCATTGGAGCGTGCTTCCTATGACTGGCGCGTGCGCCACTGGAATTCAGCCACGCCCGACGCGCGTATTGCGATTGTGGATGTAGATGAAGCCACATTGCTTGAAACCGGCGGCTGGCCCTGGCGGCGTGACCGCATGGCATA
Source organism: Dichelobacter nodosus (assembly GCA_020720085.1). Classification (GTDB taxonomy): domain Bacteria; phylum Pseudomonadota; class Gammaproteobacteria; order Beggiatoales; family Beggiatoaceae; genus DYPE01. The sequence goes on from DYPE01000063.1 coordinate 12,638, forward strand.
TCTGGTGCAACAACTGACCACCACCTACCAGGCAGGTTTAATTGCCCTGGATATGACTTTTCCCCAGCCGGATCCGCAAGCCCTGCCCAATGTGTTAAAAACGCTCACGCAAGCTGGCAAAGCGCCCGCCTGGCTGCAACAAGTGCCGCCCAAAGAACTTAAAAAGTGGCAAACCGACGAACAATTGGCTGCGGTCCTAAAAAATTCGCGAGTGATTTTGGGGATGGCCTTATTTACCGCCACCGCGCCTATCCGCCTGGGCGAATTGCCCAAACCATTGTTCAGTTTGGCAGAATTAAACAGCGTCCCGCTTACCGCTACGTCGAGCAACAGTTACCTTGCCAATTTACCCGAATTGGCTGGCGCCGCCCTCACCACGGCCAACATCAGCGTTATCCCAGACACCGACGGCACAGTGCGCGCTGTGCCCTTGCTGTTTCCCTACGAGGGGCAATTGTACGAAACTTTGGCATTGGCGGCGGCGCGCGCATTTCTCAAAATACCAGAATTGACGCCGCGTGTAGCCACACTTGGCGAATATCAACGGCTGGAAGCACTGATTCTAGGCAACCGTGCAATTCCGCTGGATATGGGCTTACAAACCTTGGTACCATTTCCAGCGCGCGGCAAACGCTTTGAACGCTATTCTGCTGCTGACATTTTGCGCGGCCAGGTAGATACCAACGCTTTGAAGGATAAAGTTATTTTTGTTGGTTCTTCCGCGCCTAGCCTGCATGACACGCATCCCACGCCCGTACATGCTGCGTATCCTGGGGTGGAAATCCATGCCGTGCTGTGCTCTGGCATTATGCAAAATCATTTGCTGCACATCCCGCCCTATGCTCATGGTGCGGAAATCGCCTTTATTTTAGCCATCGGCCTGACATTCGCCTTGTTATTGCTGCCCGCGTGGATCCCTTTGCTGGCGACCGTGAGCATTGCTGTGGCGCTGGCCGTGGTGCTGGCGTGGAGCAACCTCGTGTTTTGGCAAAAAGGCATTGTGTTGCCCTTGGTTCCGCCCCTGTTTACAACGGCGACCTTGTTGTTATGCGCCGTATTCTGGCGGATGCTGTGGGAAGAACGTCGCCCACAAACCTTGCTCAACATTTTCCGCCACCGCCTGGCGCGCGACCGCTTACATGGCTTGCACTTTATGCCCGACATGCGCCAATTTCTCGCAGGCCGGGAGCAAGAAGCAACCTTGGTTATTGTCCATGTCAGCAACTATCCACCGCCCGGTCAACCGCCTGCCGCCACGCAACAACAAACGCAGGCTTTTATCGCCCGTTTTGTCAGCATTGCGCGCGCGCATCACGGTGTGGTGGGCGACTGGCACCATGGCGCGCTCACCTTGTATTGGAATTTGCCGGTTTATCAGGCATTTCATCAAGAACAAGCGTTACGGGCCGTATGGGATATGCTGCATGGTATGGTGGAGTTTTATGCGGAATGCGATAAAAAACAATGGATTCCATTTAAGGCTGTGATTGGCGCGCACACCGGCATGATCCAAACCGGCGGCATCGCCCGACTCGGCGGATTTTGGACTGGCGGCGAAGCGCGTGCACAACTGCTGGAATTACCCACACTGGCAACGCGCTACGGCGTCAATAATATTGTCACCAATACGGTGTTAAAGCGCATCGCAGAACGCTGGGTAACGCGGGAATTGGACTGGATCGGTGAAAATCACCTGGCGTTGCACCAATTGCTCGGGCCAGAACGCACCTTTCCGCCCGAACAACGTCATGAGTTGGATGAATACCACGAAGCTTTGGCGACCTACCGCGCGCAACAATGGGATACCGCGTTGGAGCAATTCACGCGCTTGTGCCGCGCTTATCCCCACGACGCCTTGTATGAATGGCATTGGCAACGCTGCCAAATGCAGAGTGCAGTACAGTCCGCCGCTGACACTGGGGCGTGAACGTTTTTTTCAGCCTGCGCGGAAATCCGACCCAGCACCACGCAGGCTCAGTACACCGCAAACTGCGTTTTTCACCTGTGCAGTGCCAGCCCCGAAGGGGTGAAATCCATACAGCCCAGGGCAACGCCCTGGGTAAGCGGATTGTATTCAGCCAGCCCTGAAAGGGCGAAATTTGGGGACGCACCGTGCAGTGCCAGCCCCGAAGGGGCGAAATCCATAGCAGCTTAAGGCGCAACGCCCTGGGTAAGCGGAATTCCCTCCCTGCACCAACGCAGGGGCGGGATTCCTCTCATACTTTTTACGGTTAGCGTAAACCAGCGGTTGGACCAGACAGTTGCGTCCAGAGCTGATGGATGGCGGATGCCCCCAGGCGCTCGGCCAGCTTGTCTAAATAATCTTTTTCCACGGTAAAATCAACGATTTCTTCAGCTTTTATCACATCCCTGGCAACAGAACCGCTGCTGCCGAAACCATCAATAAGTCCTAATTTCTCCGCTTCCTCGCCGCTCCAAATTAAGCCCGAATAAATTTCCGGGTGTTCTTTATCCTGGATGCGCTCGCTGCGCCCTTCTTTGACTGCATCGATAAATTGCTGATGAATTTGCGCCAACATACGTTGAAAATGCGCTTTATCCTGCGGATTTTCTGGCGAAAAAGGGTCTAACATCCCCTTATGCTCGCCAGCGGTGAGCAAGCGGCGCTCCACGCCCAGCTTAGCCATGGCATCCACAAAACCAAAGCCATTCATCAGTACGCCGATGGACCCCACCAAACTGGCTTTGTCCGCGTAAATTTCATCGGCTGCTGCTGCGATGTAGTACCCACCGGAAGCGCAAAGATCAGTGATGACCGCGTACAACGGCGTGTCAGGATATTTTTCACGTAATCGGATAATTTCACTGTAAATATACCGGGATTGTACTGGGCTGCCGCCTGGGCTATTGATGCGCAGAATAATACCCGCAGTATTTTCGTCCTCAAACGCAGCGCGTAAGCCCGCTACCACGGTGTCGGCATTGGCTTCAGCGTCCTCTGCAATAATGCCGCTGATTTCCACCAAGGCGGTGTGCGGTTCAGTGGAAATGGTATGCAAAGAAGTCAAGTCGCTGTTGGCATAGAGTAAATAAAATAACCAGCCCAGATAAATAAAAGTAAGCAGTTTGAAAAAAATCCCCCAACGCCGGGCGCGGCGCTGCTCTTGTAGTGAAGCCAGCGCCAAGCGTTCCACTAGGGCATATGCCCATTGCGGTTCGGAGGCATTGTTATGTCCAGGCGGGGTGGAAGACGGCTCTAGGTCGGGAGCTGGGGAGGGTGAACCAAATATTTTAAAAAACATAGTGATACTCGCTTTATTTTAGTCAAAATGATGAGAAGAGAGCCAGCCTGGCAGTTCCGCAAGAGAATCTAGGCACGCCAGTGGCTGGTAGGCCCGCAGCCGTGCGCAATCATGCGCGCCATAGCTTACCGCGAGAGAAGCCATGCCGGCTTGCGCCGCCATATGCACATCATATTCCGTATCGCCCACCATGAGTGCGCGTGTTGCCGGATACCCTGTTTCGGCCAACAACTCATGCAACATGCGCGGGTCCGGTTTGGAACAAGTTTCGTCTGCCGTGCGGGAAGCAGAAAAATACGCAGCCAGCCCGGTTTCCTGCAAAGCACGGTTCAGTCCAGCACGACTTTTACCCGTGGCAATCGCCAGGGGATAACCGCTTGTATGTAACGCGGTCAGCGCTTCCCGCGCGCCTGGGTACACAGGTGTTGGCAAGGTATTGTGCTCCAAATAGTGCACACGATACGCAGCTTTGACCGCCTCATGCGTAACTAAATCCGCAGCGGGATATAACTGCTGGATGGCCTCCAACAATCCCAAGCCAATGAGATTGCGGATGGCTTCGTCACTGCGCGCCTCCATGCCGGTGTGTGCAATGGCAGCATGAAAGCTCGCCACAATGCGCGGTTCAGACTGGACGATGGTGCCGTCCCAATCAAAAATTATCAAGGGTTGTGGGTTCATTGTGGGGATTCCTGTCCGGCTAGGGGGATATAGAGATGATGCCGGGCGGAATTGTACACTGGCAAAGCGTAGCAAGATACTCCCCAATGAACTGATTTGGAATGTTTTGAATTTATACGGAAAGTCATCCCTACTCAAATGGGATGGGGGGTCCTATTAAAAAATGTCTTGTAATATAATTTAGCATAGGTATAATGGCCGACTTTCTTGGATAGCGGATGGAATTG
>DYPE01000064.1 GCA_020720085.1 Dichelobacter nodosus
GTCACCTATAACGCATAAACCGTGATAACAAGCATATTGTCATGTTCTCTAAAACAGCATATCACATGAATCAATCTGCCGTCTCTCGCCGAGCCTTCGATACGATGCTGAAGAAATTATTGCTTATAAACATCGCCACGACTGCCTGCATCCATCAGGTAAACAAGCAATTCATCGTCATTGATTTCATATAAAATACGGTATTTTCCAACCCGCAAACGGTAGATGCCGTCCATTCCTTGCATCATTTTGATGTCCAACAACGGGTTTTGATAGGGATTGGTTTGTAACAAGTCCAGTTTTTCTTTGATTCTTGTCCGTTGCTGTGTCGGTAGAGCAATAAGAAACTTGCTGACTTGCTTATGTATTTTTAAGAGGTACATTATAACGTGTCCCGAATATCCGCCCAATCATCAAAACCGCTGTCCTTACTTGTCATCTGCTTGGCGCGTATGGCGTGAATACGGGAAATTTCATCTGCGGTTAAAGTATCTTCTTCATCTTCGATAATTCTGCACTGTTCTTCGGACAGCAAACGCAAGAACTGGATAATCTGAGGATATGCTTGCTCATTAATTTCTAGGGTGAGGGTTTTCATTGTGTTCTCCATTTCATGGCGGCGGCCAAACAGCGCACCCGCGCTTCGGCAAGCGAAACTCTGATTGTAACGGGTTTTGGGGAGTACCTCTATCGCTCGATTAGGCTATCCTAATCCCCTAATGCCAAGATCGCGTAGGTCGCATAAGCGGAGCGTCACTTGTGCTGAGCTTGTCAAAGTATGCGATATTTGGAAGCTCCAAAATGGCGGATTACTACGCTTGCCTTTCGTCGCCCACCATTATGTGACACAAAATCATCTTTTCACAACGACCACCGCATGGCAACGCACCATCGCGTTTTTCCCCCTTCTCACCCCGAAACCCGCCCCGCAAACCGCGCCATCATTACCCCCGCCAAGCTCGCCAGTATGACTACAATCAGTGCGCCGCTGGGGAGGTCAAACCAGGTGGAGAGCAGTAAACCGGCGGCGTAGCCGAGGCTGCCGAGCAGGTACGCATCGCGTAGCGGGTGCGGGCGTTGGCGGCAGGCGAGGGCGGGTAGGATTAGGCTGGCGAAGACCAGATAGATGCCGACCAGTTGCACGGAGGCGGTGACGGTGAGGGCGAATAGGGCGTAAAAGCCCAGTCGTGCGGGGCGCAGGCGAAACCAGAGGAATAGCACCAGGGCGTAGAGCGCGGCGACTTGCAGCAGGGTGTGCCATTCCACCCAGAGGATTTGTCCGGCGAGTAAGTCTTGTAAATGTTCGCCGCCGTGCGGGTTGCCCGCCAGCAGTAAAATCCCGCTGCTGGCGGCGAGGACAAACAGGCTGCCGATGAGGGCTTCTTGGATGTCAGGCAGCACTTTTTCTGTCCAGGTCAGCAGCAATGCGCCGCCCAGCGCCGCGCTAATAGCGGCGATTTGTACTTGCCAGCCGTGCGCTTCAAAGCCGAAGTGGTGGGCGGCAATCACGCCTAAACCAGCCAGTTGCGCAATGGCTAAGTCAATGAAGATAATGCCTTTTTTCAGCACTTCCCTGCCCAGCGGAACGTGGGTGGCGAGTACCAGTAAGCCAGCAGCAAACGCCGGGGCGAGAATGGTTAAATCGGCGCTGGTCATGGCGCACTCAGCAGTTGGCTGATGATGCTATCAAACAGGCTGAAAAGGTCTGTGGCGGTGTCGCTGCCGCCGACGCTGTTGGGCAGTTCCAGCGCGGGAATATTGGCTTTTTCGGCTAACCAACGCGGTGCTTTGGGGTCTTCGTAGCTGGCGTAAATCACCGCCCGCGCCGGATTGCCTTGCACGGTGCGCAAGACATCGGCTAAATGACCGCTGCTCGGCGGAATGCCAGGTTTGGGTTCAAGCACAGCAACTTTTTCCAGTCCCAGCCAGTCTTGTAAATAGCCCCAGGCATCGTGATACACGACGATTTTCAGGTTTTTCAGCGGCGCGGCGCGTTGTTGCCAAGTGTCCATCGCTGCGTCCCAGCGTTGTGCGAAATCGGCATGGCGGGCTTGATAATCCGCGCTATTCACAGGGTCAAGCTGTTGCAGGCGTTGCGCCAGTGCTGCTGCGACTTGGGCGATGTAGCGCGGATCGGTTTGAAAATGCGGGTTGCCCGCAGCGTGAATGTCGCCTGCGCTGCGGTCTACTTCGGCGTGGCGGTCTTTCAATGCGACAAACTCCGCCGCCATAAAATAGCCAGGTGCGCCGGGTTGAATTTTGGCATTGCCGGTTTTGCTTAAAATCACCGGCAGCCAGCCGATTTCTAGCTCCGCGCCGGTGCATACCAATAAGTCGGCTTGACGGGTTTGCGCCAGCAAACTTGGGCGGGCTTCAATGTGATGCACGTCTTGTGTGCCGTTGGTGGCTTGGTAAATCTCCACTTTATCGCCGCCCAATTCTTGCGCCAATGCCGCCCAGTCAGCTTCGCAGGCGAAGATTTTTAGTTCGGCATAGACGGAGAATGGGGATAAAGCGCATAACAGGATGAATAGTCTTAACATGATGATTCCTTCTGAATAGACGGGTTCAATAATAACCCTGTGGTGCAATGAAACGATCAAGCATGAATTTCTACGAATTTGCTATAAGAATGCGGGAAAGGAATTTTCAATCCGTCATCTTTAAGCGCTTCAAGGTGAAATTCAATTGCTTCCTGAATCAGAACTAAAACCTCTTGTTCTGTTTTTCCGACTGCAATGCAACCTGGTAAATCGGGTGCATAGGCACCAAAACTGGTTTCACCTTGTTCAATAATCACCATGTAGCGCATAAAATAACGCCTATGTTAATCTGGCTTGCCGGTTAGATGCTGGCCGCCGCCAAGCGTGAAATATGCTTGCTTGGCTGATGCAGGGATAAATCATGCGTGGCTTGCAAATTAAGCCAAAATTCAGGTGAAGTACCAAATGCCTCTGCCAAAAGCCAGGCTGTTTCAGGAGATACACTTCTTTTACCACTTATCATTTCATCAAGACGTTGTGGCGGTATCCCCAGATGCGTTGCAACGATTTTTGGTGAAAGCCCTAATGGCTCAATAAATTCTTTCAACAAAATCACCCCAGGATGGGTTGCTACTCTATTTGAAGGAACCATGTTATTTTCTCCAATTCTGGTTAATGGTAATCGGTGATTTTTACATCCTGTGCATTTGTGCCTTGCCATCTGAATACAATGCGCCATTGATTGTTAATACGGATACTATAGAAACCCACTAAATCACCTTTGAGCGCTTCCAGGCGATTACCTGGCGGAGATTTTAAGTCTTCCAATGATTGGGCAGCATTAAGAATATCTAATTTATAAAGTGCCAATTCTCTAATTTGACTTGGTAAGCGCCTGACACGGCTGCTTGAAATGCCGTGATATAAATCGGATGTTGCCGGATTGCCAAATGACTGTATCATGCAATAGATATTAGTGGGTTCACAGAAGCGATGCAAATGGCGTTTGATTAACACCATTTAACGCAGATGTAGAGTAGATTAAGCGTAGCAGATACGGCGCAACCAGACATGCCGTATCTGCCCTGCTTATGAATTAAAACGAATGCGCCCCATGCGCGCCAATACTATGAATGTATTGCAAGAACACCTGATTATCCGCCTCGGCGGTGGATTGATCGCGGTTGAATTGCAGTCTGAAGCGGCTAAATTCGCTGTTGCTCCAATCCAGCATCAGGCTGTAGCGGTGCGGATCGTGGCTTTCGTTCAGCAAACCAGCGTGTTCCAGCAATTCCATGTTCTCGCCGCTGGCATCGCTGTTCAACCAATCATAACGTGCGCCGACGCGCCATTGCGGCATGAATTGATACACGCCTTGCAGGTAGAAGCCGCGCTGTGTGCCGTCATAGCTGGATACAGGCGCGGGATCGCGGTGCAGCATGGCGATTTCGCCGTCTTCGCGCCGTTCAAAATATTCAAGCTGCAACTTGGCATTGCGGTTTTTCGCGTTGCCACTCGGTGCCCATTTCCAGGTTACGCCAGCGCTCCATATACGGCTGTCGCCGCTGAATGACGGCAAATGTAGCACGTCGTCTTCGCCTTCATGTTCATGGACATGGCCAAATTCGCTGGTGCGTTCTGCCACATCCGGCGCGGCCCAGTACGACACGCCGGCCAGCCAGCTATGCGATGCGCCGACATCGCCGCCGGTTTTGGCAAACAGCGTATACGCGCCGATGTCGGTGCTTGCGCTGGCGGGAAAACGCCCGCCGCGCAACAGTTCGCCGCCCACTTCCACATACTGCGCGGTGGGCGCGAGCCAAGTGAGTTGCACACCGTCGTCGTTGTATTGATCGCCAAATAAACCCCGATAAATCAACGGCGCGTCAGCAAAATCCCAAGCGTGTGGATGTTGGGTGTTTAAGTAACCTAAACTGGAAAAAAAGCGTCCGGCTTTGGCAGTCAAACCGTTACCCAAGCCGAGGGTCTGGATAAACGCTTCTTCAATTTCTACTTCAGTTTCACCGTCGTGGCTGTGTAATGCGGTGATCAGTTGACCATAAAACTTATCATCCACATTGGCGCTGAAAATCAATTCGCTATGCCCCAGCGTAAAGCCTTCTTCACCCGGCCCCGCTTCGCCTGCGGTTTGAAAACCCGCCAAGTGATATTCATGCGGGTCGTTTTGAAAAGCCGCATAACGCCCTTCCAAAATCAAACTCACATCAGGGTTGAAATTGCTCTTTTCCGCCGCTTTCGCTGGTTTGGTTTCTGGCGCGTTGCTCTGTAATTCCGCAACCTGGGATTTCGCCTGTTGCGCCGTTTGTTCAGCGGCTTGCAGGCGTTGTTCCAGCGCGTCAATTTGGGTTTGGTAAGTCTGTTTCAGGTCTTGCAGTTGTTGGCGCAGCGCGTTCAAATCGTCGGCAGCGCATACCGTTGAAGTGGCAAGCATCAACGCCGCTGCCAAAGCATTTTTTTGGAAATTCATAAAGTGATCCTCTTGAGAAAAAAGACGGCGCACAAGAACGCAGGCACTGCGTCCTCATGGGCCAGATGACTAAACAAGGCTCAAGAGTAGGAAAATGGCGGGGCGCGGGAGGAGAAGTTGGCGAAAAAACGCGGAATAATCGTGTGTGGGCTGAATGCGGAGGGGGCGTTCTGCATGGACGGCAATGGCAAGTTCACTGCCACAGCCAGCGGCAGTGCGTTTCCTTGACGTTCTGCGGCAAAATAGCTGTCGCAACTGGCCTCTTCGGCATGGAACAGATGTTCCACGCCATGCCGTAGCGCGCTAAACTGGACCACCAGCAGCAGGCACGCAAGCAGCAATATGAACGGAAAACGGTTATGGTAGTGCATAATCAATGGTCAGTGGTGCGTGGTCAGAGAATTTTTGGGCGCGATAAATCGCCACGCTACGCACCGTGCCTGCTAAATTAGGGGTGATTACCTGATAATCAATCCGCCATCCCACATTGTTGTCCCAGGCACGCGCCCGGTTGGACCACCAAGTGTATTGCCCAGCTTCTTGATTCACTACGCGAAATGCGTCAACAAATCCGCCACCGTCAGGTTCTGGCGCGAACAATTGGTCTAGCCAGGCGCGCTCTTGTGGCAGGAACCCTGAATTTTTTTGGTTGCTTTGCCAGTTTTTCAAGTCTATTCGGCGGTGGGCAATGTTCCAGTCACCACACACAATGGTGTGAATTCTTTGTTGTTTTAGGGTCAGCAAATGCGGATAAAAATCGTTCAAAAACTGGTATTTGAAATTCTGCCGTTCATCGCCAGACGTGCCGGACGGCAAATACACCGATACCACGCGCACGCCAGGCAGGGTGATTGCCAAATAACGCCCTTCGCGGTCATATACCGGTATGTCCAGCCCAATGCGCGTGTCCAACGGCGCTGCGCGGCTGTAGATCGCCACGCCGCTGTAGCCTTTTTTTTCGGCATCGTGGTACACGCAGTGGTACCCAGGCGGGTGAAACAGCGGGTCTTGCAATTGGTGTTGTTGGGCTTTGGTTTCCTGCAAACACACCACATCGGCATTCTGTTCGGCCAGCCAGGTAAAAAAGCCTTTTTGCGCAGCAGAGCGTATACCATTGAGGTTGAAGGAAATCACTCGCATCAGGTGCTGTCCCGGCGGCGTTCAATGAGGATGCCCACATGCGTGGCATGGCGCAGTGCGCCGCGCTTGTTGAGGCGCAAGCGTACCCAGGGCACAGGAAATTCTTCCAAAATCAAAGCGCAAATTTTTTCTGCTAAGGTTTCCACCAAAGCGAAGCGGCTGCTTTCGACGAATTGAATCAGCCGTTTGGTCAGCGTTTTGTAATCTAGGGTGTCGTCAATACAGTCCGTGGCCGCAGCGGCGCGAATGTCGGTGCCCAGCTCCAAATCTAAAAATAAGGTTTGTTTGACTTGGCGTTCCCACGGGAAAATGCCAATAATGGTCTGAATCCGCAATTCAGAAATGAAGATGATGTCCATGCCGATTTTTTGCATCCATTAGGTAACTGTAGGGAAGTGTTACGCTTTGTTCGTTTTACGGCCCCAAATGCGCACCCAGCCGTCTTGTGTCACCGTTTCCAGTATCAAAAAATCATCTTCATACGCGCGGCTGACTTCTTCGGCTTGGCTGGCGAGGATGCCGGAGAGAATGAGGTTGCCTCCCAACGCGGTGAGGCGGGCCAAAGTAGGGGCCAGGGCAATCAACGGGTTGGCGAGAATATTGGCAAGCACGGTATTGGCTTGCGTGTGCGGCGCGTGTTGGGTTAAATAAACTGCCAGGCGGTCTTGCACGTCATTTTTGACGGCGTTGTCGTGGCTGGCGATGAGGGCCTGCGGATCAATGTCCACGCCCAGCGCATGGGGCGCGCCGAGCTTGAGCGCGGCTATTGCTAGAATGCCGGAGCCGCAACCGTAATCGAGCACCGTGCCCAGGTCTGTGCTGTGTTCATCCAGCCAAGCCAGGCATAATGCGGTAGTGGGATGCGTGCCTGTGCCAAAGGCCAGCCCTGGGTCTAATGTGACAACCATGGCGTGCGGTTCTTCTACCTGGTGGCCTGTGGGGCATACCCACAAGCGACGCCCAAAGCGCATGGGATGAAAATCAGCCATCCACACCCGCGTCCAATCGCGTTCTTCCAGTGTGTCTATGCGCCAGGACGGCCAGGCAGCAGCACGCATGTGGTGTTGAAGTGCTTCTAGGTCGCTATCTCCAGCAAATAAACCGGTGATGCGCGTCAATTGCCACAGCGGCGTGGTGTTGAGTGGCGGCTCGAATAACGGCTGGTCGCCAGCATCTTGTAAGGATACCGACAGCGCGCCCCACGCTTCGAGTTGGGCGCTGATTGCCTCGGCATCGCTTGCTTGGACTTCTACATGGATTTGGTGCCACATCGCGCTTATGGCACGCGCAAAGCGAGTACGGTGGCAATGGCATAGCCATTGTCGTAGTAAGTGTAGAGCAGTCCTTGGGGATGCGTTTCCAACTTGGCTTGGCCTATCGGCATGTTGGTGAGCGGTGTGGTGTGGGTGTCCAGGGTGGGGACAGCCAAATATTTACCGCCGTTGGTCAGTTCTGCGGTAAAGGTGCCGTCGGTGTTCATTTCCACTTTGTACACGCCTGGCAGTTTCAGCGCTTCGGCGCGTAGCACTTCGGGTGCGGGCACGGTGGGATACAGGCGTTGGGCCGTGTGATCGTCGTACACGATTTTCATGTCCGCCGCGCCGTTGGCCTCTGTGGCTAGATATAATCCTGGTTCCAAGCCGTTGGCGGGAACCACTTGTGGATCCAATACCACGGCGCTGTGAATGCGGCTGTTGCCCGCACGGCGGTTGTCTGCCAAGTCCAGCCGGATTTCGCCATGCTTGCCGATTTTAACTTGAAAATCGGCATGGGAACGGCCCAGTGCGGATTTGAATTGCGCCATGCTTTTGGGCGCGGGAATCATGCTAATTCGCTGACGGCCTTCGGTAGTGACGCGAAGTTGGCCATTGTCCGTAGTATTCAGGCCGGGGATATCGCTTTGCCCCCCTTGCAAGGTGGCATTGGGGTCTGGGAAAAACGCGAAATTCGCGCCCGTTGCGCTATGCACCACGAGCACACCATCGGCCTGTTGTTCGATGGTAAGCCCAAGGTCACCCAATGCAGCCAGAATATTGGCAATGCCACGCAGTAAGGTTTGCTGGCTGTCTGTGCCCGCACAGCCTATGGCCAGTGCGCAATCCAGTTTCATTAGAGTCAGCCCCAGGCGGATTTGCTCGTCATGAAAGGTCAGGTTGGGCAAGCCGAGTTTGGTGCATGGTGGCACAATGATTTTGCCATCCTGGCCAATGTCCCAGCCAGTTTCCAATATGCCTAATTTTTTCAAATCTTCCGGCGTAAACAAGGCGGCGTTCAGGCTGGTCATCAGCTTCACTTTCCAGTCGTCGGTGAAACGATCCAGCGTGTTTTTATCCAGTTGATTCAAATCCTCTTGCGTCCAACCGGCAATGGTTTGTGAGTCCACGCCAATATCCAGGATATTGATTTTATCCAACGCGGATTGTAAGCCCTCCGCTTGCGCGGTCACAGTCACAGCTTGAAAACCGTCGAGGCGGTTATCGTTGACGGGCGTCAGGCTGAAATACGCCGCGCTTTCGCCATCGGCAATGGTAACTTCTGCGGGCACTTGCAGTTCATTCGGGTCGCTACTCACCAATCGCACCGTCATCGCGCCCTCGGGATAACTCAGGCGTTCCACCCGGCCTGCCCAGGGTTCATCATCTTCCCACGCTTCTAACGCGAACAACGAGAGGACAAGGCGTTTATCTTCCATGAAATACCCATTTTCGTCATCCAGCACAGTGACGGTCATGCTGGCCGTGGTATAACTTTGCGCTTGGGCGGTGATGGTGATTTCTTGCGAGCCGTCTTTGCGCTCATTATTTTGCGGCATCAGCGCAAAGGTGGCGCTGGCTGCATCCGAGGGTATCCATACTTTGTCCGGCACTGCCAGGCGCGTGGGATCGCTGGAGGTGAGCGCAACTTGGGCATCGCCAGTGTAATCACCGCGAAATACCACGCCAAAGGCCGCGCCTGCGGGCGCGTCTTCGCCAAAATAGCTGGGATAGGCGTTCATGGATAGCAAAGCGGGCGAGGTGCCAATCACCTCGCCGTCAAGATGAATTTCAATCTGGAAATGATCCGGGCTGGAGGAAGTAAAATACAACGCGCCCCAGTAGGGCACTGGCGCGTCCGCTACCATGACCACGGGAAATTGCACCGCACCGTTGGCAGGAATTTCCTTGGGCAAGCCTTGCGGCAGCGTGAAACCTTGCGGGATTTCTAAACTGCCTAGATACACCGGGGTAGGCGCGGTATTGCGTAGATTGAAAGCCATGGATACCGGAACCCCTACGCGGGTTTGGCCAAAGCTTACGAAATAACCTGGTTCTAGCGGGAATGGTTCGCCATTGACCGTCATTTCCAATTGCGCTTGCGCCATAGGCGCAAGGCTGAACATAATGGCGAGCAACCAATGGCAACGCATACCGGGTTCCTTGTGCAAGCAATGAGATTCTAAGCGGGTTATTTTTTATCCAATTCCAGTTCGTCCAGATCGAACGCGGCATCCCCCCCGCTCAGTAAACTGTCTAAGTCTAAGTCGCTGGCGTCCAGGTTGGTGTCAAACGTGGTATCCATATCTTCAAGCCCGCCGTCTTGATCCAGCCCCAGAGAGGAAAAATCGATTTCTTCGTCAGTCCCTGTGTTGAGCATGTCTGCGTCTTCTGCCTCGCGGGCATCCGCAGTGGGATCGTCCTGATTGGCAGCAACAAAGGCGGCCAAGTCTGCGTCGCTGGCATTGCCATCCATGTCCAGCGCGCCGCTGTCGGCATCGCTACCGAGCAGTGCTGCCAAATCCATTTCCGTTATATCCTCTTCCGTACCGCCAGTGCCGTCCGTATCCACTTGCCCTAGTTCCATGCCATCCAAACCATCTAAGCCGTCCAGTCCATCGAAACTGGCCATGGTAAGGTCTTGTTGCGCGTCGGACGCTTCGCTATCCTGCATATTTTCTAGGCGGTTGTCGCTGCCAAGTCCAGTGCTGTCCGTATCCGCTTGCCCCAGTTCCATGCCATCCAGGCCATCCAGTCCATCAAAACTGGCCATGGTAAGGTCTTGTTGCGCGTCGGACGCTTCGCTATCCTGCATATCTTCTAGGCGGTTATCGCTGCTAAGTGCGGTTAAATCCGCTTCCTCTGCCTCTGTACCAGCATCGCTGTCCATGCCCGCGAAATCTGGCTCATCGCCTAGGCCTAGGTTGTCTAAATTAAAATCTAGCTCGCCTTCGCCACTGCCCGCCAAATCCTCGCTGTCCATGGCGGCTGGCTCCATATCCGCCAGACTGCTTTCTGCGTCAGTTTTCTCTAAATTAAAATCGAGAGCGTCCAGGTTAGTGGAAAGGTCTGAGTCGTGGCCTTCCAGGTTGAGTCCGCCGGGTTCCCCCTCGGCTTGCCCGTTGTCCGCCATACTTTCTGGCGCAACGTCAAGGCTGCTGGCGCTCTCACCAAACAGGCTATCTAAATCGTCCAGATTGAACGCTTCTTCCCCGCCTGCGGGTTGGGTGGCAGTATCCATGGGTGTTTGCGCTGCAAAATCCAAATCCAAGCCGTCCAGGCCGTCATCGTGCGCTGCGTTGTGATCTGTTGCGGCGGCATGGAGGTCTAAATCCAAGCCGTCCAGACCATCCTCCTGCGTGGCGTTGTGATCTGTTGCGGCGGCATGGAGGTCTAAATCCAAGCCATCCAGACCATCATCCTGCGTGGCGTTGTGATCTGTTGTGGCGGCATGGAGGTCTAAATCTAAGCCATCCAGACCATCCTCCTGTGCGTTGTGATCTGTTGTCATGGCATGGAGGTCTAAATCCAAGCCGTCCAGGCCGTCATCTTGCGCTGCACCATGATCTGTCATGGCATTGATATCTAAGTCTAAACCATCCAAATCCTCTTCCGCTGGCATGGCGTTGGCTGTGGCATTGCCGAGATCCATATCGAGCGGCATGTTCTCCCCGTCTGACAGATCGTCAAGATTCAGTTCATCTTCTAAGCTGCCTAAATCAAGGTCATCCATGCTGCCGCCTAGGTTATCCAAATCGTCTAGGCCGTCATTTTCGCCGTTGCCAGTAGAGGCCAGCAGCGCGTTGAGTTCATCATCCCCGCTGTCTGGTTGCGGCGAATCCAGGGTATCCAAAGTATCGAATGTGTCTGCGTCTGCCCCCCCTGTCGCGAACGCGGCTGCGCCGCCAATGGCCACGAGCAAGGTTTGCTCCGTGCCCATGCTGTCCCACAGGCGGGTCGCAGTTTCCCAGCGCGGGCCTTGGCCATTTTCAGCGCGGTGCAGTGCTTGCGCTTCCCGCGCAAAGGCGTCTGGATCGCCATGGGCGGCATGTACTTCAAGCAATTTCAGGCGGTATTCCTGGTTGTCTGGGTAATGTTCCAGCGCCCGCTCCAGGACTTCTTGCGCTTGTTCATAGCGTTCGTAGGAAATGTACACGTCCGCTTCTTCCAGCACGCCTTCCTCGTCTACTGCGCTGGCCAGAGTATCCGCTTGTTCTGCTAAAGTATCAAAAGATTGCTCATCGGCCATGCTCTCCAGTTCTTCTTCACCCAACGGGTCTAACTCGGTTACTGGACTTGAAGACGCATTGGCCAAATCGGCTTGTTCTTTTTGATATGCACGGCGGCGGCGCATAAACAAAAATGCGCCAGTACCGGCTAACAATGCACCCAGGCCACCGCCCAAACCAGCCCAGCCAAATGGCACAGCTTCTGCCACTGGACTCAGGTAGGTTTGTATAAAATTAGGCGTTGCGATTTCTTCGGGTTGCGGCGGTTGCGGTTTGCTTTCCGCTTGCGGTGGTTCATCCTGTTCCCCGGGGGCGGGGCCAGACCCAGCTTGCGCGCCCGCCGTTGCGTTGTTGGCTGGCGCGGATGCGCTGGTTTCCGCAGTTTTTGCCTGGTGGGGTTGCGCTGGTTTCACGGCTTCCGCCCCAGATGACGACGCTCCGGCGGTTTCTGCGGCGGGCGCACCTTGCGCTGAGGCAGCATCTGCCACTTCAACAGGCGGTTTTACCTCTGGTGGTTTTACTTCGGGCAGTTTTACTTCAGGCGGTTTTGCCTCGGGCGATTTTACCTCGGGCGATTTTACTTCAGGCAGTTTTACTTCGGATTTAGCCGAAACTTTGGCCGCCTCCTGGGCCGCTTGCCAGTCCTTGAGCACCTTGTCCGCCTGTTCTTTCATGCTAGGCGACAACGCCACGCCGCTTTTGTTTAAGGCTTCTAATTGTGCCATCAAGTTGTTTTGGATTTTTACCAAAGAATCCATCTGATTTTTTATATCAGTCACCATTTTGCGCGTAGCTTCCAAATCGGTGCGCAGCACTTTGTTTTCCGCGATGACTTCGCTAAATTTGCCTTGCCAGGCCGCCGAGCCTTGGCCACTGCCAGCGGCAGAGTCAGGAATTCCTGTGCGCGGCGTATCTGCTACACTGGCGATACTTAAGCCGCCATCGCTGGCTTGGGCTGATTTACGCGGTTGGCCGCTGGGCGCGGACACTGGGGTTTCGGTGGAAGATTCAGCCGCTGCTTGGCGGTAATTTTGCCACGCCGACCGGTTTTGGTTGTAAAACGCCAAGGCTTCTTGCTCATTGACCGCAGCCAATTGCGTGCTGTCCGGCAATTGCAGGGCTTGCCCAGTTTTTAGTTGGTGAATATTGCTATTGATAAACGCATGGGGATTGTTTTCATAAATCATCTTCATCGCAGAATGCACCGCGCTACCGCCAGTGTGGCGGGACGCAATTTTCCACAATGAATCACCGTGTTGCGTGGTATATTCATTCCCGCTAATTCCGGCTACGGCGGCGTTCCCGCCTACGGCGGTGTTCCCGCCAGATGCGGATTTGCCTTGTGCCGAAGCGGCGCGCATTCCGCCACCGCGTTTGGGCGCGGCTTCTTGCGTGTCTTGGCTCGGCGCATGAATGGCGGGCGTGACTGCGGTGGCATCAGGTTGCGATACTGCCGCAATCACCGCTGCGTCGGCTTTATCTTTGTAGGTGGGTGGATCCAGCAGCACGGTGTATTCGCGTAAAATTCGCCCACCAGGCCAACTCACTTCCACCAGAAAATTTAAAAATGGTTCCTTGATGGGTTGGTCAGAAAACACTCGCACCATGGCGACTTTTTCTTCCAACGGCTCCACGTTAAAATTGAGTTCGGAAAGGATGTACGGGCGTTCCAGGCCAGCGCGTTTGAACGCTTCTGCGCTGGCCAGGTTGACTTTGATATTGCCTATGTCTCCGCGCGGGATAGAAAGCAGTTTAATTTCCGCATCCAGCGGCTGATTGAGGCTGGTGTTGACTTTGATTTGTCCAAGGCCAAGTGCCCACGCCGAATCCATGCCCGCGTTAGCCGCCAGCAAAGCCGCCAATGTATACGCCAGTTTACGCATGATGTTATTCTCCCTCGAATGCTCGCGCTGGAGCCAGAAACACTATACTTTCCATATAAAAATGCTGGACAGTTGAGATTGTACTTTATAATTTATCACTAAGTATAAATTAAATATAGTCTTTTATCAAAACTTCGGCAATCTGTATGCTGTTCAACGCCGCCCCTTTGCGGATGTTATCGGAAACCACCCACAGATTCAGCCCTCTGGGATGGGAAATATCCTCGCGGATGCGGCCCACAAACACAGCATCTTTGCCAGCACTCTCTGTCACTGGCGTGGGGTAGCCGCCGGGTTCGCGCTGATCCAGCACAACCACGCCCGGTGCTTTGGCTAGCAATTCCCGTGCATGTTCGGCGCTGATTTTGTCGCGGGTTTCAATGTGTACCGCCTCCGAGTGGCCATAAAATACCGGCACGCGCACTGTGGTCGGGTTCACTTGAATCGCGTTATCTTCCATAATCTTGCGCGTTTCCCACACCATTTTCATTTCTTCTTTGGTATAGCCATTGTCAAGAAAAACATCAATGTGCGGCAGCACGTTAAACGCGATTTGCTTGGGATACACATTTTTTTCAATCGGCTTGCCATTGAGCAGCGCAGCGGTCTGGCTGGCCAGCTCTTCCACCGCCTCTTTGCCTGAGCCGGACACGGCTTGGTAGGTGGCCACGTTGATGCGTTCTATGCCCACTGCGTCGTAAATTGGCTTGAGCGCCACCAACATTTGGATGGTCGAGCAATTGGGATTGGCAATGATGTTGCGATTTTTATAGGCCGCAATGGCATGGGCGTTGACTTCGGGCACGATGAGCGGAATGTCGTCGTCCATGCGGAATTGAGAAGTGTTATCCACCACCACGCATCCTGCGGCACCTGCTTTGGGTGCATAAACCGCAGAAACCGACGCGCCCGGCGAAAATAGGCCAATTTGCGCTTTGCTAAAATCAAATTCTTCCAAATCGCCCACCGTCACCGCATGGCCGCGGAACATCACCCGCGTGCCAGCCGAGCGTTTGCTGGCCAGCGGATATAGCGTGCCCACAGGGAAATTGCGTTCTTGCAGAATCGAAATCATGACCTCTCCCACAGCGCCTGTGGCACCCACTACAGCAACGTCAAACGTGCGGTTCATTCTTGTAATTCTCCCTATCCCTAACATTATAAATTTATGTAAATAACTGCCGACCCAATCCCACGGGACGGCGCGTTCACGTGATGCAGGCCAGTGCCGCCACAGGCGCTTGCTCTGTCCTGTCCGCTATTGTACCCTGCCTATTCAAGAGGCAACAGGGGGCAAAAGCGCGCTAGCGTTACGCGCGGAATTCTCCCAGTTGCCAACCCGTTGCAAGGCGGGCGGTTTCCAGGACGGCGGCGTTCCCGCCCAACGCAAGGGAGGTTAGCATGTCTGAAAATGAATTTGTTGATTATCTTTCCGAAGTATTTGAACAATTTGCGCCGATTACAGCGCGCAAAATGTTTGGCGGCCACGGCATTTACGCGCATGGCGTAATGTTTGCGCTGGTGGCTGAAAATACTTTGTATTTGAAAGCAGATGCAGAAAATGTCAGCGCGTTCGTCCAACGTGGATTGGCGCAATTTACCTACGCGCAAAAAGGCAAGCCAGTAAAAATGTCTTACTACCTTGCGCCGGAAGAAATTTTAGAAGATCGTGCCCAAGCGGCAGAATGGGCGCGCCATGCCTACGCAGCGGCGTGCCGTGCGCAGCAAAGTAAGGGCAACCCAAAGAAAAGCAAGGATAAAATCTAATTTTGCCAGAGCGGCTAGATGGCTTCCTCACCGCGACTGTCCGTGCTGGGCGGCAATAAAAGATTCGCACCGGGCAGTCCCGCTGCGGCCAGCATGGCGTCAATCGCGGTTTCCACCGATTGGCGCACTGGCTCTAAATTCAGCCGGGCATACACTTGGGTGGATTTCATATCTTTGTGGTTCAAACTCTTGCCGATGACCGCCAAATTCGCGCCCGTGGCAGCCTGCCAACTGCCCAACGAGCGGCGCAGGTCATGCAGGCGCAAATCTTCAATGCCGGCGCGCGCCAGAATGCGTTGCCAGCCTTTTTGCGGATTGATTTTATGACCTGTGGCGCTGCGTGCGGGAAACACAAATTCGCCTAATACCCGTTGGCGGCGTTGTTGTAGCAAGGCCAACGCCGACGGTGCCAGCGCGATGAGATGGGCTGTGCCATTTTTGGTATCAGGGATATGCCAACTCGCAGCCTGAAAGTCGATTTCACGCCAACGCATAGCGAGCATATTGGCGCGCCGTGCGCCGGTGAACAGCGACAGCAGCACGTAATCGCGCAAACCGTCGTCCGGCTCATCCGCCAGCGCTTGGAATAATTTGGGAAATTCCTGGGGCTGCAAAAAGCGCTCGCGGCTTTTTTCGCGGAAAGGTGCCACGCCGTCTGCTGGATTGGCCGCCACCCGCCCCCAGTTGCACGCTTGGGTAAATACAGTTTTTAGTAGCGCCAACATGCGGTTGGCAGCATATTGCCCATGTTCTGCGCCCACTGCCACGTGCAGGCCGTGGATGTCATTCTGGCGGATGGCGGATAATTTGCAGTTCACCAACGGCTGCAAGTAGCGGCGGAATTGCGCGGCGTCTTCCGCCCAGGTTTTCTTGCGCGGTTTGGCGTGCAGCGCTAGATATTCCTCGAAAAATTCGGCAAAACTAGGTTCCTGGCGCGTGCGGCGGCGCGCATCGCCCGGGTGCTCGCCACGCGCGATGGCGGCTTGCGTTTCCAACGCCAGCCTACGCGCGTCTTCAATATCCAACACCGGATAATGGCCGAGCAAAATGCGCTCAGGCCGCCCCTGGATTTTGCGGTACACCACAAAGCTGAGCGTGCCGTTGGCAGTGACCGCCAGGCTCAGTCCCTTAACTTTGGTGTCGTGGTAGTACGCGCGTTTGCCGCGTGCGGGCAAGGGTAATTTTTGCAACAGCGTTTTGGTAAAGCTAAAGCGGTTTTCCATCATGAAAAAACACCATGACTTATGGCGCGGGCTGGCGGCGTGCCAAGAGGAGCAAAACCATACCAACAACAATCATCGGCAAGGACAACAATTGCCCCATGGTCAACCAATTGCCCCATAAATAGC
>DYPE01000065.1:0-11249 GCA_020720085.1 Dichelobacter nodosus
TTCCCTTGGGTAGCGGCTTCCAGCATGGGCTTGAGTTCGCCCTTTTGGTACATTTCTACGGTAATGTCGCATCCGCCAATCAGCTCGCCATTGACATAAATTTGCGGGAATGTCGGCCAATCTGCAAAACTTGGCAGATTTTCATACACTTCTTGGTCTTCCAGCACATCCACGTAGGCAAATTCAACCCCGCACAATTCCAGCGCTTTGGCCGCGCGCTGGGAAAAACCGCATCTAGGCTGGGCGGGTGTGCCTTTCATAAAAATTACCACCGGATTTGCCTGCACGGTTTGCCGTATTCTTTCTAATGAGTCCATTGCTGAATATTCCTTTCTGTTGCTGAAAAAGATTAGGGGTTGAGCGGCGACCAGGCGGGTTCGCGTACTTCCGCGCCCGTGACCATCAAGCGCTGGCGAACTTTGCCGTCAATGGACACTGCTGCCAATTCGCGGCCTGTGGCAAAAATTACCATGGAACCGTTGGGCGCGAAACTGGGCGATTCGTCATTGCCCGCGCCCGTGAGCACTTGCAATCCGCCGCCTTGGGTATTCATGACCGCGATGCCGAAAGTTCTGCCATCGCCATGAATAAATAAAAGTTTACTGCCATCTGCCGAAAAACTCGGGCGGGCATTGTAGCTGCCTTCAAAGGTCAGCCGTGCGGCGTTGCCGCCCTGGGCGCTCACTTGATACACTTGTGGATTGCCGCCACGGTCTGAAGTGAACGCAATGGTCGATCCATCGGGCGTCCACGCCGGTTCGGTGTCAATCGCTGGATGATTGGTCAAGCGCCGTAAGTCACGGCTGGCCACGTCCAGCACGTAAATCTCAGGATTGCCATCCTTAGACATGGACAGCGCCAGCCGCCGCCCGTCCGGTGCCCAGGCGGGCGCGCCGTTTAGCCCCGGCCAAGCCGCCACTTGTGTGCGCTTGCCGCTGGCGACGTCTTGCACGTATACTGCATTTTTCTTGCCTTCCAGGGAAACATAGGCCAACCGTTGGCCATCCGGCGACCAGGCGGGCGATAGAATGGGTTCCGCTGAAGTGAGGATGGTTTTGCCACCCATGCCGTCGCTGTCCGCCACTTCCAACAAGTATTGTTTGCGGTTGGTGGATAAGGTGACATACGCTACCCGGCTATTGAAAGCGCCTTTTTCATCAGTCAATGCCGCATACACCGCATCCGCGATACGGTGCGCTACCTGGCGCAAGCCATTCATTGGCGCGGTATAGCGCAATCCCGCCAACGATTTGCCGTCAAATACTTCCAGCAGATGAAACGTAATGGCTACGCCCGTGTTCCGGGCAACGCCGCTGGGGTCTGGTTCAACCTGGCCTATCACCAAATAACGGCTGCCAGTATTTTGCCACAACGGAAAATTCACCTGCGCTGTGTCGCTGGGGTGTTGCGGCAAGGATGCTGGCGGTAACGGCGCAAAACGTCCGCTTTTGGCTAAATCGTTGCGGATGATTTGGGCAATGTCCTCCGGCAGATTGGCATCACCGAATTGAGTGACCGCAATGGGAATTGCGCCTTCCGCGCCTTGTACCACGTCAATGGTCAATACCGCACGGGCCGGGGTTTGTAACAGCATCAGGCAAGCTATCATCAAAAAACGCGCAAAGGTCATGCTTGGCTCCAGAGGTTGATAGTGGGCAATAGACAGCCTGTAGGGTGGGCAAAACGTCTTTTGGTTTTGCCCACCATAAATATGACGCGAAGTGGTGGGCAACGAAAAAAGGTTGCTCACCCTACCTGGCTGGTGCGGTTACAGGCAACCACTGTATCATTATTGCACTCCCAGCCGCGCAAGCAAATCACCCTGGCTGGCGAGCAGGCGCAACACGCCCAATTGCTCGGCGCGTTCGGCAGAGAGTAGCGCCGCACGTGCGGCATGCCATTCCCGTTCGGAATCCAGCACATCCAACAGGCCACGGCGGCCTAGGTGAAATTGCTGACGGTAGGCTTGCACCACGCTTAAGCTTATATCTGAATGTTTTTTCAGCGGTTCTACGCGCTTGCGTTGGGTTTGCCAATGATTCCATGCTTTGTGCAAAGATTCTTGCAGCGTGCGGCGGGTGTTTTCCATTTCCTGGCGGGCGGATTCAATGAGCGCGGCTGCTTCCCGGCGTTTGGCTTGATCGCCGCCGCCTCGGTATAAATTGTACTGCATTCGCACCATAGCCGAGTGGTCAATATTTTCGCCGGAGCTGCCGTCTAAATTATCATTGTGCGCAGCGTGCAGCTCAAGTTTGAATTTTGGCCAAAATGCGGCCCCTGTGCGGGCAAATTCTTCTTGTGCCGCTTGCAGTTCCAGCCGTGCGGCTTGCAGCCGGGGATGGGT
Source organism: Dichelobacter nodosus (assembly GCA_020720085.1). GTDB lineage: Bacteria > Pseudomonadota > Gammaproteobacteria > Beggiatoales > Beggiatoaceae > DYPE01. The sequence continues at coordinate 2,345 of DYPE01000065.1, forward strand.
GTCAAGCCGGTGTGCGGCAGCTTCTAAGGTCGGTGGCAACTGTTGCGCCAGCGGCACGGTATCTGGCTCGACCAGAGCACTTGCAGGCGTGCCCACTGCACGCAAATAAGCGGTTTCACTGTCGCGCACATTGCCTTCTGCCTGCATTAAATTGGCCGTGGCCAAGGCCAGGCGGCTTTCCGCTTGCAGCAAATCCGCGCGCTGACCCGCACCACTCGCGGTCAAGGAATGGATTTGTTCGGCAATTTTCTGGTGCGCTACCAAGTTGTCCTTAGCCAATTCCAATAAGCCACGGCGGGTCAGCACCTCCAGATAAGCGTCTGCGGCTTCCAGTGCCAGCGTGTTTGCGGTGTCGCGTGCAGCATTCACCGTGGCTTGCCATTTGGCGGTTTGCTTGGCGGTTTCGTGACGGGTATGAAAGCCGTCAAACAAAATTTGCGACAGGGTGAAACTGGCTTCTTGCCGCACCAGCGTGGCGGTGGGTTCGGCTTCGTGAACGCGGGTGGTCGCGTTGTCGCTGTATTCTTCGCCATAGCCCAGTTGCACATCCACGCTCGGCAGATAATCCGCCTTGGCTTGGCGGGTACGGTGCTTGGCAGCGGTTTGGCTGGCCTGGGCAGCCAATTGACGGGGGTGGTTGGCAATGGTTTGGCGCACGGCTTCCTCTAGGGAAACCGCCAACACAGCCTGGTGCCAACCGATACTGGCGCACAGGATACATGCGCATAACAAGCAGTGCCAATATTTTCTATTTATCATCATAAAATTATTAGTATCGTAGGGTGGGCAAAATGTCGCTTCGGCAAGCTCAGGACACCGCTTTTTGTTTTGCCCACCCTGCATGTGGCACAAATTGGTGTGCAACGAAAACCGGTTGCACACCCTACGGGGCTGCCACAGGATGTGGCTTATAATTCCACCATTTCAAAATCTTTTTTGCCCGCCTTGCATTCTGGGCATATCCAAGATTCTGGCACATCCTCCCACTTTGTGCCTGCTGGAATTCCTTCTTCCGGCAAACCCGCAGCTTCGTCATAAATCCAACCACAAATGACACACATATATTTTTTCATAAACTGCTCCTGCATCGTGATGATTATTTTTCCACTCTGAATTATAAATGATGCGTTATGAATTATGAATTGTGAATTGTGAATTATGATGTAATCATTTGTAATTCATAATGTTATACTTATTTTGCACCTTGCAACTGGCGCAATACTATATCCTTAGGGCCGTCAGCCATCACTGCGCCATTTTCCAACACAATGACCCTGTCCACCAATGCCAGCAAGGAAGCGCGGTGGGTAGCTAAAATCAGCGTTTTTTCCTGTAAAACTGGGGCTAAGCGCGATAGGATGAGCGCCTCAGCCTGATTGTCCAGCGCATTAATTGGCTCATCCCATACCAAGAGCGGCGGATTGTTCACCAACGAGCGGGTGAGCGCCAGCCATTGGCGCAGACCCGCAGACAAGCCCTCACCATTTTCGCCCACCCGCTGGTACAGCCCGCCGGGCGAGCGTTGTAGCCAATTTTCCAACCCTGTCCACGTAGCGGCGCGTAGCAATTGTTCATCCTCAGCCAGCACCGTGCCCAATGCCAGGTTATCGCGTAGCGTACCACGCAATAATGTGGCATCTTGGCTGGCAAATCCGATGTGTCGGCGCAAATGCAAGGGATCGAGTTGGCGTAGATCAATGTCATCAAACAACACATGGCCGCTGTCCACCTGGTACAAGCCCAACAGCAAACGCGCCAGCGTGGTTTTCCCCGAGCCGCTACGCCCGACCACAGCCACTTTTTCGCCCGCGTGTATGCGTAGCGACACCGCGTTAAGCGCGGGCTGGGTTTGACCTGGATAGTGAAAACACGCTTGATCCAGTGTGATGCTGCCGCGCCATACGGTTTTGGCCACAAATTGGCGTTGCGGCGGCGGCGGACGCTCGCCGGGCTGTTGCAAAATGTGCTGAATGCCGCGCCATGCCGCGCGCGACTGTTGCACGCGGCTTAACAACGCGGCTGCTTGCGCCAGCGGTGCCAGCGCGCGGCCCGTGAGAATGGTGCAGGCCACCAGACCGCCCACGGTCAACTGATTGGCATGAATTTGATACACACCGGCAATAACCACGCCTACATATGCTATCTGTTGAATAAACAGCGAAAAATGCACGGTAAGCGCGGACCAAGATTTGACCAGCAAACTGTTGCGGGCAATTTCTGCCACCGCTTGGTCCCAGCGTTGTTGCAAATAAGCCGCACCGTTGTGCGCTTTAACCATTTCCAAGCAACGCAACGTGTCCACCAGCATGGCCTGCTTTTGCGCGCTGGCTTGTGTCTGGCGGCGCAAGGCATGGCCCAGCGGCCATTGCAACAATCCGCCAGTGGCCAGCGCCAGCGGCGCGGCAAGCAGCGGAATCCACGCCAACGGGCCGCCCAGCCAGGCAATCATGGCAATAAACAGCGCGGCAAAGGGCAAATCAATCAACGCAGCCAAGGCCACCGAGGAAAAAAATTCGCGGAAGGATTCAAATTCTTGCAACTGTGCAGCCAGAGCACCCGCAGATTCTGGCTTGCGCGCCAGCGGCGTATTCAGCACATGGGCATGAATGTGCGAGGACAAGACGATGTCCGCGCTTTTGCCCGCCGTATCGAGCACATGCCCGCGCACCACACGCAAAATCAAATCAAACACCAACGCAATCAACACGCCCAAGCCCAGCGCCCACAAGGTTTCGTGCGCAGCGTGCGGCACAACGCGGTTGTACACGTTCATGACAAATAATGGCACTGCCAGCGCCAGCAGATTAATGGCTACCGACGCTGCCAATGCCTCAGCATACCACGGCCAATACGCCCATACCGCACGCCAGTGCGATGGTGTTTCCGCGCTGGCATTGCCATCCGATTGAAATTCGGGGCGAAGTACCCAATAGCCCGCCTGCGCCAGCATCTCCGGTGGCGCAGGGGTCGCAATGCCCGGAACACGGGCGTCACCCGGAACACGGGCGTCACCCGGAACGCGGGCGTCGTTTGGGGCCACGGGATGAATCACTTCCAGCACATCACCACGCCGAACCACTATCCGCCAGCCATCTGCACTGGGCAGCAACGCAGGAAAATGCCAAGGTGCAGCCTGATTGGGTGCCGCATTTATCCATTGCGCACGCAAACCGCACAGCGCTGCCCACTCCGCCACACTGCCTTCCCCCGCTTGCTCTATTTCCGCACGGAAAAATGGCCTTTGATACCAAAGGCATAGCCACGCCAAGCTATCCATTAAACTGGACGTATGCTGCGGAATCTCTGGCATATGAGCACCCCCATAAAAATAGCTCCCCAAAAACTGGCCCATATTGATTGTTGGCCAGCAATTCCCGTTGGGTGGTCGGCCCTTGTAAAATAAGGGTTGTATATCGGCCATGTTACAGCGTATTTAACCGGAATGGCATGGTCAGTACCCGGAACGCGGGCGTCGGCATCACGACCACCCTTCGTCAAGTTCAGGACACCGCCCTTCGGCGAGCTTCAGGACACCGCTCCTAGCGGGAATGGCTGCGGTGTCCTGAGCTTGCCGAAGGGTTGTTTTCCTGCCCGATCAATTTCGGGCCGCCGTCAATGCGTAAGTCCTATTCAAGATCGGCGCTTCCTTGATACACATCAAAGTCAACGGATTCTAAATCAGCGTATGCTGAATCCATGACACCATCTCCCAAAAATCCCCGCCAACAACAAGCCCGCCGCCAGTTTTTGCGCTCCGTCGCACTGGCGGGCGGGTTATTGGGCTGTGCCATGCTCGGCATTGTGCCGGTGCTGCACAGCCGCGCCCATCCGCGCCTGCGCCCGCCGGGGGCGCTGGCTGAAGATCATTTTTTGGCTTCCTGCATCAAATGCGGTCAGTGCGTGCAAGTTTGCCCGGTGCAGGCGATTAAATTGGCTGATTTGGGCGATGGCTTCGGCATCGGCGTACCCTTTATCGATGCCCGTGACCAAGCTTGCGATTTTTCCTGCGATGCGGTGCAATGTGTTTTGGCCTGTCCGACTGGCGCGTTGTCGCATCATATTGATAAAAAAGAACAAGTCTATATGGGTGTGGCGAAACTGGTGCGGCCTGACGCTTGTTTTGCCATGCAAAATCAAGGCTTCAAAGGCGCGGCGCGGCAGCGCGGGCTATTGCGCCAGCCCGAAATTGACCGCTGGATACCCGTGCCGGTTGCCGAGTATGAATACGACGTGGCGCTGTGCGATTTGTGTGTGCGCGAGTGTCCGATTGCGGGCGCGATTGCGCTGGAGCCGTTGGCAAGCGGTGGCGCGATGCCGGTCATCAAAGCGGCTTGCGTTGGCTGCGGCGTGTGCGAAATGATTTGCCCGACCGAACCGGCGGCGATTGTTGTTGAATCACAGCGTCACGCCTTTATCCACCCGAAATTCGCGGAGGCTGCGGCATGAATGCACTATGGGAATCCCTGCGCGTGCTGTTCGGCGGCGAACCGCGCCGTTACTCAGAAGCCGAGTTCACCCCGGCAGTCAAAGAAATTCACTTTTATAAACGCGGTCAGAAATTGACCCGCGAGATGCTGGAAGCTGTTGAAGAAGCCCACCGGCAAAGCGGCAAGCGCCACCGTTGGCGCAACCGGCGCTGGGCGACGCTGATTGTCGTCAATTTGCTGTTTGTGCTGTCGTTCCAGTTTGACGTGCAATTGGTCGAAGGCGCATTGACCGGCGCGCGCGTGATCGGCTTTCACATGGCGGATGTCAATTCCGCGCTGCAAGTCATTCTCGCCTATAAAATCGTGCTGATAAACTTGGTAATTGGCACTTCCAGCGTGTTGTTCATGTGGTGGCTGTTGGGCGGACGGACATTTTGTTCCTGGGTATGTCCTTATCATTTGCTGGCAGAATTTGCAGAAAAAATTCATCTCAAACTGGCGGCAAAAAAAATCGTCAGTGACCATCCTTTTGACCGCCGCACCCGCACGGTGTTGTATATTTTATTTGCCGTGCTGGCCTTCGTGACCGGCTACACCGTGTTCGAGACCCTCAACCCGGTCGGCATTCTCAGCCGTGCGCTGATTTACGGCGGCGGTCTGGCGTTGTTGTGGGTAGCATTTCTGCTGCTGATCGAGATTTTTTATTCGCGCCGTGCCTGGTGCCGCTATGCCTGTCCCATTGGCATGACCTACGGCATCGTCGGTTCGATTTCGCCGTTGCGCGTTAAATATAATGCGATTGACTGCCAACACGAAGGCGAATGCCGCAAAGTTTGCCTGGTGCCGCATGTGCTGGAATGCGTGAAAAAAGGCCGCGCCCCGGATGTCGAAGTGGCGCTGGGCGCAGATTGCACCCGTTGCGGGTTGTGCGTGGATATTTGTCCGACTCAGTCGTTGCGGTATGATGTAGCGGGTTTGAATAAGTTACTTTGAGGCCGCCATGATTCAAGACATTAGTAAATTGCTACGCGAAGAAATACCCGAGTCCCTTATCTCGACACTTAAGGAAACCGTCATCAGCGCAACACAGCCCGGCACCATTGTGCAAGACTTTAACCGGCTGCTGGAGTTTGTGCGGGAGAAACCACCGGAAGTGAGCAAAAGCCAGCATTTATTGCCGATGAAGTTGCTGGAAGCAATCAACCAGTTATTATCGCAACCGGTTCAATTGGCGCTTAAACGCCCAATACAAAAATCCTATCCGCATATCAATGGCTTGTATTGGTTGTTGCGTGCCTCGACGGTGGTCAGTGTCGATATTCGAGGAAAAAAGCCGTATCTGCAAGTCGATGACGCGCAATATGCAAGTTGGCACGCCTTAAATCCTACCGAGCAATATTTTACCTTATTAGAAATCTGGCTGTTACATGCCGTTCCTGAAATCATCGGTGAAAGCCGTGGTTTTTTGGGAACATGTATGAATTTAAACGATCTTACCGAAGGTGTGCGCTTACTATCCGAACCCAAAAAGTTCGAGAAGACTTCTGACCATAAGGTGTTATTGGAATATTTAAAGTATCAACCGGGGCTGCATTTTTTAGCCTTGATGGAGTTATTCGGCTTTGCCGAGATTATCCATACTACGCCAACCACCACGGGCAACTGGGGGATACGCGCTATAACATTGACGCCTTTGGCGTTTGCAATAATTGCTTTGGCCTATCGTGCCAAGCTTGATAATTTGCAGGCGGAAGACGAGGAAGAATCTCCACATTTCGGCCAGTGGCAACCGCTGTTTCAGCCTTATTTCCCTGCATGGCAAAATAACCTGACTTTCCCAGCAGCCGCTTACCAAGAAGGCATTTTTATCTTTAAGGTTTCGCTTGGCGATGCTTGGCGGCGGATTGCGATTCCCGCCAGCCATACCTGGCATGATGTTGCTTACACGATATTAGATGCGTTTGAATTCGATGACGACGGTCACCTGTTCAACTTTGAATATAAAGATCGTTTTGGCAGCCGGGTATTTATTGAGCGGGAGGAAGCACCGTTTGCCGATGAAGTCAAAGTCGGTGACATTGGCTTACAAGCGGGTAGCGCGGTGTTGTTTCGTTTTGATTTCGGCGACGATTGGCACTTCGACATGATATTAGAAGCGATTAACCCGCCCGACAAAAGACAGAAAATCAGCAAAATACTCGAAAAGTATGGCGAGCCACCACGCCAATACCCTGACTGGGATGAAGACGACGATGATGATGAGAACTACGAATGATCCACGTCGCCAACCTCCATAAAACCTTCCGCCGCCATCGCGTGTTGGACGATCTCAGTCTGGATATTCCGCAAGGCCAGCGGATTGCCTTAATCGGCGCGAATGGCGCGGGTAAAACCACGCTGATTCGTTGCCTGTTGGGCGAATACACCTATCAGGGCACTATCGAAATCAACGGTATTTCCAGCCGCCAGCGCGAAAAAGTGTTGGGCAAAGTGGGCTTTGTGCCGCAATTGCCGCCGCCGCTGAAAATGCCGGTTTGGCAGTTGCTCCAATTCGCGGCGGATTTATGCAACAGCGATGTCGCACACATGGTTGCGGTGGCGCAGCAACTGGGATTAGACATTGCGCAATTTAAGCATAAACCGTTCGTTAAATTATCCGGCGGGCAAAAACAAAAATTATTGATTGCAATTGCGCTGGGGCGCGATTCCGAAATCCTGATTCTTGACGAACCCGCCGCCAACCTCGACCCGGAAGCACGGCGGATTTTTTTCGATCTGTTAGCAGATCGCCCGCCGCAAACCGTGATGCTGATGTCGAGCCATCGCCTTGACGAAATTGCCGCACTGGTCAATCGCGTCATTGAATTAGATCAGGGCAAAGTCGCGCTGGACGACCATGTGGCGGATACGGTTGCCATCAATAGCCGCTTGGTTTGCCGCTTGTCAATGAATCGCGCTGAAGCTGCATGTATCAATAGCTTGAAACATTGGCAATTTAGTGAAACCGCGCTGTTACACTGGCAGGGTGAAATCGCTGGCGCGGATAGGCTACGGTTTTTGGGGATGATTTCGCGCTATGCGGGGATTATCAGTGCATTACATCTGGAGGAAACACCATGAAAAGGATTTTACTGCTTACCTTCGGGTTATTGCTTACCGCCTGCGGCACTGGCGACAATAGCGGCCCCGCCAACGTCACCTGGGATCGTGATGCCTGCGAGCGCTGCCGCATGGTGCTTAGCGACCGCCATTATGCGGCGCAAATTGTTCGTCAGTCTGGGCGCGGCGGCGAACACCAGCAGGTGTTCAAATTCGATGATCTGGGCTGCGCGGTGATTTGGCTGGAACAACAAAGCTGGAAAGACGCGCCGGACACGCACATTTGGGTCAATGATTACCACAGCGGCGCTTGGCTGAATGCGCGTACCGCCTTTTATCTTCCGGCGCAAAATACCCCGATGGATTACGGCTTGGGTGCGACAACGCAACCGTCTGACAACACTTTGGATTTCGCCGCCGCTAAAACCGCTATTCTCGGAAAAGATGCGCAAAGCCAACATCACCATCACCATAACTAAAAAATAATGCTCAAACACCTCTACCTCAGCGCCAAACTGGATGTCATCGAATCCCTGCGCACTTATTGGTTTCTGATTTACAGCCTGATTTTCGGCGGCATCGTCGCCCTGCTGCTGGTATTCGGCCTGACCGAATCGCGGGTGATGGGCTTTACTGGCTTGTCGCGGCTGTTAATCACCTATATCCAACTGTGCATGGCGATTTTGCCGGTGTTTATTTTAATTAGCACGGTGCGCTCCGTGGCGGGTGACCGGGAAGCCGGGATTTACGAATACCTGCTGGCCTTGCCGATTTCATTGGGCGGTTGGTATTGGGGCAAATTACTCGGGCGCTTTATTGTCGTGTTTTTGCCCGTTGTGCTGGCCATGAGCTTGGCGTTGGGCTGGGCGGCGTGGCAAGGTTTTTCAATTCCCTGGCGCGAAGTCATTTTTTATATCGGCTTGTTGGCCGCTTTGGCTTGGTGTTTTCTCGGTATCGCCATGCTGCTGTCCACCCTGGCGCGCAGTGTTGATGTCGCGCAAGGTGCTGCGTTCATGCTGTGGCTGGTGTTATTGCTGTTGCTGGATTTGATTCTGCTCGGCGTACTGATTCGCCTGCAACTGCCGGTAGAAACCATCGTCAGCATTGCGCTTGCCAACCCGTTGCAAGTGTTCCGCACCGCCTCCATGTCGTTGTTCGACCCGCAACTGGTATTGCTCGGCCCTTCGGCGTATGTCATTCTCGATAATTTTGGACATCTGGGTTATTTAATCTGGGCATTTGCTTACCCATTTATCCTGGGAACACTGTGCGCGGGGTTGGGGTTTTGGTTATTTAAGCATAGAGATTTACCTTAATCTTTGTTAGGTTATACACAGCATCGTTTTACGCTGTGAGCAACGACGGTGTTCCCGTCAACG
>DYPE01000065.1:11349-16518 GCA_020720085.1 Dichelobacter nodosus
CAACGACGGTGTTCCCGTCAACGGCGGTGTTGGAGGAAATTTATTTATGGGATTGGCAAAACGAATTATTCCCTGTCTGGATGTGGATGCGGGGCGAGTGGTCAAAGGTGTGCGCTTTGTGGACATCCGCGATGCGGGTAACCCGGTGGAAATTGCCAAGCGCTATGACGAGCAGGGTGCGGATGAAATTACTTTTCTCGACATCACAGCCAGCAGCGACGGGCGCGACACCATCGTGCAGGTGGTCGAACAAGTGGCTTGTCAGGTGTTCATTCCGCTCACTGTGGGCGGCGGCATTCGCAAACTCGACGATGTGCGGCGGATGCTCAATGCGGGTGCAGACAAGGTGGCGATTAACACCGCTGCGGTGCATACGCCTGAATTCGTGGGCGAGGCGGCTGCGCATTTTGGAGCGCAGTGCATTGTGGTGGCGATTGATGCCAAGCAAACTGCGCCTGGGCAATGGCAGGTATTCACCCATGGCGGGCGCAAGGCCACAGGGCTGGATGCGTTGGCGTGGGGGCAGCGCATGGCAGAGTTGGGCGCAGGCGAGATTCTGTTGACCAGCATGGATCGTGATGGCACCAAAGCGGGTTTTGACCTGGCGTTGACGCGCGCTATGGGCGAGGCGGTGGACATTCCGGTCATCGCTTCGGGCGGTGTGGGTACGCTGGCGCATTTGGCAGATGGCATTGTGGAAGGCAAGGCGGATGCGGTGCTGGCAGCGAGTATTTTTCACTTTGGCGAATACACAGTGGGCGATGCCAAGCGTTATTTGGCCGAACGCGGCATTGAGGTGCGGTTACAATGAATCGCACGGACGAAGCTTGGTTGGATGCGGTCAAATGGAATGAACACGGCCTGGTGCCAGCCATCGCCCAGGATGCGGACAGCGGCACGGTGTTGATGCTGGCGTGGATGAACCGCGAGGCATTGGAACTTACCGTGCGGTTGCAGCGGGCCGTGTATTGGTCACGCTCGCGTGCTAAGTTGTGGCATAAAGGCGAGGAATCCGGCCATGTCCAGCATGTACGCGACCTCCGCCTGGATTGCGACAATGATGTGATTTTGTTGCAAGTTGAACAAGTTGGCGGCATCGCTTGCCACACGGGCCGCCAGCATTGTTTTTTCCAACGCTATCACAACGGCGCGTGGATCGTGGCGGAACCGGTGGTAAAAGACCCCAAGCAAATCTACCCTTCGGCAAGCTCAGGACACCGCGCAAGTGTCAAGCCGTAGCTTGCACTTGCGTGTGCCAAACTACGGTTTGGCGGGCGCGGAAAATGGATTGGCAGGTGGCGTGGCAGGCGGTTGACCGCCCGCTGGAGGCATGGCGTGTTGCGCCATGCCCGGCTGTGGTGGTGCCATGCTGGGTTGTGGGGGAGCCATACCGGGCGGCGGTGCCATGCCGGGTTGAGCGTTGCCTTGCGCGGCGCGTTGTTCCATGCGTTTTTTCATCAATGCAAACGGCGTGGTGATTTCATAGTCTTTCGGCAGGGCAAATGGCTCTGGCGTGGATGCGGCTACACCAGTTTCAATTTTTTTGACTTCTTGGCGCACGTTGCCGTTGGCTTCGCTACGCAGAATCATACCCAACCCCAGCATTTCTTTCATGAGTTGATGCCCTGCTGCCATGCAGGGATTATGTTGCATGAACGGCGCAGGCGGCGCGTCTTTTTGGCGCTTTTGCATTCCGCTGGTAAAGGCTTTAATGTCTGGCAATTCAGCGGCTTTGGCGGAAATATATTCATCCGAGCACACCTGGCCATTGGCCACGACTTGGTAATGTACCGTAGGGTAACCCGCGATTTGTGGGCCATCGCCCATGTTCTTTAATTCCGCTTTCACTTCATTCGCCGGGTTGGGTGGTGCCATGCCAGCCATTTCCGGTGGCGGCTGCGGTGCGTCGCTGGGCTTGGCTGCTAAGTCGAGGATGAGTTTTTCTTGTGGATTTACGGCGTACTGTTTTTCTTCATCCATCAGCATAAGCATGTATTTGCCGGGATTTTGCTGCGATTCCACGCGCACCTTGCCCCCTTCAATGAAGGTCGTGGTGATGCCGCCCTGTGCGCCTTGGCTTTCAACCAGCGTGGCCGCAGACGCGGAAAAACTAAATCCTGCCAGGGCAAATGCCGCTGCAATACGAGTCATTGGGTACATTGTGGTGCTCCTTGTCATAGTAAAAAAAACAGTGATTTCATTGTGAATTTGCGCTTATTGCGCGTTCTGAAGCCGCGCACATGGGAAATCCCAGCGCCTCGCGCTTGGCATAATACGATTCTGCCACTTTGCGCGCCAATTGGCGCACGCGCAGAATAAAACGCTGGCGTTCAGTGACAGAAATGGCGTGGCGGGCGTCAAGCAGGTTAAACGCATGAGACGCTTTGAGCACCATTTCGTAAGCAGGCAATGGCAAATCGGCCTCCATCAGTTTGCCGCATTCGCGCTCGCAGTGGTCAAACCAGCCAAACAAAGCGTCTACATCGGCTTTTTCAAAATTATACGTGGACATCTCCACTTCATTTTGGTGGAACACGTCGCCATAGGTAATCAGGCCCAGCGGGCCATCGGTCCAAATTAAATCAAATACGTTTTCCACGCCTTGCAAGTACATGGCAATGCGTTCTAAACCATAGGTAATTTCCCCAGTGACCGGGCGGCATTCCAGCCCACCCACTTGTTGAAAATAAGTGAATTGCGTCACTTCCATGCCATTGAGCCACACTTCCCAGCCCAGCCCCCACGCACCCAACGTGGGCGATTCCCAGTTGTCTTCAACAAAACGGATGTCATGCACCAACGGGTCAATGCCCAATGCGCGCAACGAGCCAAGATACAATTCCTGAATCTCTATGGGCGAGGGCTTAATCACCACTTGGTATTGGTAATAATGTTGCAACCGGTTCGGATTTTCGCCATAACGCCCGTCGGTGGGCCGCCGTGAAGGCTGTACATACGCCGCGCTCCACGGTTCTGGGCCAATGGCGCGTAAAAACGTGGCTGGATGGAAAGTCCCCGCACCCACTTCCATGTCAAAAGGTTGTAGCAATACACAGCCTTGCTTGGACCAATAGTCTTGCAACGCTAGGATAAGATTTTGAAAGGTGAGGTAAGGAGATGCGCTCAAGTAAAAGTCCTCATGGCTGAAGGGTGACAAGGTGCTGCCAAACTGTATATTGGTAGTATACCCTAGCCCGTGCGCGAAAGGCACAACAGTAACACGAGAAGCACAGGGCAATCGCACTACAAGCAGCATTCCGGGCTAATTTAATATATCCCATATAAAAACAAAGTGTTACAGGAGATACCCGATGCAAGCCAACCTTGATGGATTCAAAGCCCATTTTGCCAACATAGATGACCCGCGTGTCAACGGTGTTGTTTTTGCCACAACTCATTGAGAAATTCACGTTGCACGGCATCAGGTAATGCTCATAAAGTGCGTAAAGACTATGAGCGATATTGGCGTTAGCTTGCAGAACAGTCATTTTTTAACGCATCTAATCGTTTTAATTTGCCGGATGAAGCATAGCGGAATGCGGGCGACTTGCTATCTTGAAGCCCGCGTAGGTTGGGCTGAGCGTTTTTTTGCGAAGCCCAACAAATGCGGCATCGTGGCATTGCGTGTTGGGCTACGCAGGCTATCAACAAGTTACACGGCGCAATGGGCTTTTCTGGCCTTGAAACCAGGATGGGTCTGAACGGTTACATTCGAGTAGCGACAGCTTCTAAGACCCCCAAGCAATTTGATAGTGAAAATCCAGTAGAACGAAAACACAAATTTATTGAAACTATAGAGAAAAATCCCTCTAAATATTGGAAAATTGGGATTCATTGGCTGACTGCGCTCAGAAGCCCAATCCTCTCAACTTAGCAACAGTCAATTGATTTATAAATATATTTATTTAAATCTCCTGGCGTTAAGGGTGCTATGAAGTGGCGACACACCGGTATAGAACCTTGGTGTATCCTGACGGCATGCCTCCGCGATGGGTTCACACAAAAAATAATTAAATAAAAATCAATATATTACGTTAAGTTGAGAGGATTGCTCAGAAGCCTACTAGAAAACCTTTTGATAGGCGAGCGACGGATGTGTTAAATGACTCTCACGCATGATTTGTTCCGGGTTGTATTGGTTTTTAGAGGTGCCCTTTAATCAGTTCTTTTTCTTTCCACATATATAATATGTGACTGGTAAATGAAGAAATATACCAATCTTAATTACCCCTTTTCCAGAATAAGACTTAGACTTGCAGTACGATGGGTTTGTAACATAAGTGCCATCTGGAGCAGGATTTTTACTGACTATTGACTCAATGCTAACTGGGTCACCTTGTTTTGCACCATTATAGTATGGACCAAATTTACCCATCCAAATAAATTCCCTATAAAACGCGGTCGTTGCAACAGCTAAATCCCATACATACGAGCAAGCAGTTCCTGGCTGTCCACACTGAACCCCTATACCCCCATTTCTATAGCAACACATATCATGCAAAATACTTCCAGACGATATTCCACCTTGAATCTCACATGTTTCTTGGTTTTTATCAAAATGTATAATTGGTTTATGGTCATTACACTGATTCCCGATAGCACCAAAACATTTTTGTATGTTTATGTCTTTTGAACTAGCAAAATCACATTCTGGTTTTGGACATTTAACAACAAATGCCCACTCGGTACTATTCCCTTTTGAACTCCCGCTACAGTTTCCATTAACTTTTACTATCACATTATTAGAATGTCCAAAATAATTTATTGTTTTGGTGTGCCAAATGGGACGTTCCTTTGTGCCGCCAGTTGCAACACAACCAATATCAGCTATTACTTTACCCTCGTATTCAACTTGAAAAGCGTCTGGAACTGTATAGGTGGTGTAGCTGATGTCAAAAGTCCCCCAAGATTGACTAGTGTCTACATTAAAAGTTCCACCCCTAAGACCACCCGCATGACGTTGTTCATTACATTTTGTATTTATAATAGTATCTATTTTATCTATTGCCTGATCCGAAGTTTTATTTTTTGGTTCAGCGCCTGAAGTTTCATATTTTTGTTTAGTTTTTGGCTCAACGTCTGAAGTTTCATATTTTGGTTCGGTTTTTGGCTCAGTGTCTGAAGTTTCATATTTTGGTTTAGTTTTTGGTTCAGCGTCTGAAGTTTCAT
>DYPE01000066.1:0-3600 GCA_020720085.1 Dichelobacter nodosus
TTTTGGCGTTTTTACCGGTTTGGGGGCTGTGTGGTGTGGGTATTTTTACAGCCTCATCGCATGGGTACGGGTTGCGTCGATTGTGGCCAGCCGCTTATACTCAGACAAATGCGCATGGATTTCCTTATGTTCCATTCGTTGTTGCCGTTCTTCCTTTCTACCCTTCAGTCCGTCACCACAGCGGTAACGGGTTCCGCCCCATTACGAGAGATATACCCATGTTGCGTAGCCAGACGCACTCACTGCTCCCATTCGCGCTTATCCTGACGATTATCACTCCCTTGTTTTTCTTATCTGGCGCGGCTGCGCTCATCTACCAGTCGTTGTGGGTACGGTATTTGAGCTTGATACTCGGCTCCTCTGCCCATGCCCAGTCGTTGGTGCTGATGTTATTCATGGGCGGGATGGCTGCGGGTGCTTGGTTTGCCTCGCGATACAGCAGTCGATCTACTACCCCCCTATTATGGTACGCAGCGATCGAGCTATGTCTGGGTCTAATGGGCATGGCTTATCATTCCTTCTTTGATACGCAGTTGTTACCCCTGATAGCTAAGGTGAGTGGCCTTGATGGTCTGTTTGGCGGGGAGTCCGCACGTTGGCTTCTCGCCTCCGGGAGTATCGTCCTCCAAACCATGCTGCTGGGCGCGACTTTTCCTTTGATGGTCGCCGCGATGTGGCGCGTGGATCGCGATCGTCCAGGCACCACCATCAGTTTTCTTTATTTCGTCAACAGCCTGGGGGCCGCCATGGGCGCGCTCTTTGCGGTGTTCATTCTCCTGCCAGGGATGGGAATGCCAGGATCGATGCTAATCGCTGGGCTAATCAATGTTGCAATTGCGCTGATCGCTTGGTTGGTCAGTAAGGTAACTCATGCAGCGCCGCCCTTGGCCGCCGAGCCTGACAGCTCCCGAATGTCCCTGCTGGGCATTGAGATCATGATTGCCGCACTGTTGACCGGTGCTGCATCCTTTATCTACGAAATTGCTTGGATTCGCGCCTTGAGCCTGGTGTTCGGCTCTACAATGCATTCGTTTGAGATCATGTTGACGGCGTTCATCAGCGGAATCGCTTTTGGGGGGTTCTACATTCGCAAGCGTATTGACAGCCTTTCCCGGCCACTCGCTGCGGTTGGCATCGTTCAAGTCCTTATGGGAACGGCGGCATTGGCCACGGTTCCGATCTTCATTGCGTCTTTTGATTGGGTCGCCTGGTTGATGCACACCTTGCAGCACAACGACAACGGCTACGACGTATTTAATGTTGTCACCGCTGGCGTGGCGATTCTGGTAATGTTTCCGGCCACCTTTTTTGCTGGCATGACGCTCCCGTTGCTCACCGTAGGCATCTTGCGTGCGGGCAGCGGCGAGGCGGCGATTGGCAAAATCTATGCTGCCAACACTATCGGTACTATCCTCGGCGTGATGGTGGGCTTCCATGTTCTGCTTCCGCTCATGGGTTTGCGGGAAACGCTTGTGGTTGCCGCTGTTTTGGATGTGGTGTTAGGCTTGTATTTACTCGCGCGATTCTCCAGCGGTTGGTTGATCTACCCTAAATGGGCGGCAGTGGCGTTTGCTAGCGCAACGCTGGTGTGGGTGCTGGCCTACACGGACTTGCAGCCGGAACGTGCTGCGGCAGGGACATTTCGCTATGGACGCGCCGAGTTGGAGGATGAGATTTCGTACTATCGCGATGGCAAAACAACATCGGTTGCAATCGCGCGCACTCCGAAAAAAAGAGAGCAGGATGTTGACGTGTTTCAATTGATCAATAACGGCAAGCCCGACGCCGCTCTGACCAAGGAACTGACGGCAAAACCGACCGCCGACGAGCCGACCATGATTGCGTTGGCGGCCTTTGCCCTGGCGTTTTCCAACTCGCCCGAGGTGGTGGGCGCGATTGGATTTGGCTCGGGACTCACTACCCACACGCTGCTCGGCAGCAATGCTGTGCAACGTGTGGAGACCGTCGAAATCGAACCATTCGTTGTAGAAGGTGCCAGAGTATTTGAAAATAGGATCAGCCGTGCGCTCAACGACCCGCGCAGCATCATTATTTATGACGATGCTCGCGCCTATTTTACTGGACGAGCAACCAAACTAGACGCACTGATCTCGGAACCGTCCAATCCGTGGATCAGCGGCGTGGCAAATCTCTTCACCGAGGAGTTCTACCGCTTCGTTAAAGGCAGTGTGAAACCAGGTGGCGTTTTGGTGCAATGGCTTCAGCAGTACGAAATACATCCCGATTTACTGCGCACCATTATCCTGGCCCTGGATCGCGTCGCGGATGACTACATCCTCATGTCGCCGCAGACACGGAGCAACAATGACATGCTCATTATTGCGTCGTTCGACGGCCCAATTCGTGCTCCGAGCTTCGCTACAATCGATTCTGCGCCTCTGCGCGCCGAACTGTCGCGAGTCGGCATTGCGTCGGAGCACGATATTCTGAGTCTGGTGCGCGCAGACAAAAAGCTCTTTGCGGCATACAATCGGGTTCATCCTGTCAGCATCAATTCTGATTATTTCCCGATTGTATCGCTGCAAGCGCCGCGCGATCGCTTCGCAAACGCAAGTGCCACGCAATTGTCTGAGTTTGCGATAACGGATCTTCCCATCGCCGAGATGCTTGTGGTTGGCCCCCATGGCTGGAACCTTGACGCTTTCGCGAGCGGCGGCGCAAGCCGCCTGCCTGTTCAAGACTTCTTGGCCATGTTACAAGGGGGGCAACCAGAACCAGAGGATCGCCAGTTAGCCGTGCTTGCCAGTTTTGTGGGCGATTGTCAGCGCACAACGCACCAGGCAGCCTGGATCGCAAGCGCATTCGATTTATTGCGCGGAGCGCTCGTGGCGTATCCTCGGAATGAAGCTGTAGCCATCGCGACCGCCTCATTGACCTGTCTGCCAACGCTTGGCGAGGGATACGCGCAGGATTTTGCGAACCTGATGCTGCAGGTGGCGCACCGCGACGCGGAAAAAATGGCAGAATCCGCGCACAAGATGATAACGCGCATGATAGCGGAACAGGAATATGCGCCGCGCGACCTGACGATTGACCAACTGTTGTTCATCAAAGATGCGTACCTGCTCGGCGCATTGGTAGCAGGCCGCAGCATTGAACCAACGCTCATTGCGTTCGATCCCATCCAAGAT
Organism: Dichelobacter nodosus; assembly: GCA_020720085.1. GTDB lineage: Bacteria > Pseudomonadota > Gammaproteobacteria > Beggiatoales > Beggiatoaceae > DYPE01. The sequence goes on from DYPE01000066.1 coordinate 3,153, forward strand.
TGGAAACTCGCATCCCCCGCCTTGCGCTTGCGCCATCAGGTACTTGCGTCGCACTTTAACGTCAAGATTGGTGACTAAACACCATGCCACAAGCGTGCTGCCAGCAGCTTCTGAATCGTGCCCCACTTTCACGCCCGCAGCAATTCCCGCTTGATGCCACTATGCCATTCGAGTTAAACACGCCATAAAATGGCTGATTTACAACCCTAATTTTACAAGCGCTGACAATCCAGCGGGAATTGCTGGCCGATTACACACCTTTTCTATCGCATTCTCATCAGGGAAGGCGTTGCCGTGCCTAATCGCCTGAAATTTCAGTTTTTTCACCGCCAATATCCGCAATTTTTCCTCGTTTTGGTGACGCCAAGATAGCAGCAGGTCAACAAATCAGTTTTATCCCCCCCCTATTTCCCGCTAAATTTTGTCAACTATGGGTGGCGGTTGGGTG
>DYPE01000066.1:3700-16351 GCA_020720085.1 Dichelobacter nodosus
TTTCCGCCAGTTGGGGACGTATATTGCTTATGCTTTGGGTATAACCGTGCCAGCCCCCCTGTCTGGCACAAAACCATTAGTTTATTAGAATATGCTGATGCTTTAAAAAAATAGCAGCTTTTGCTAGAACCGGTTAGAATCAAAATTATTTTATAACCTTAATTACGATGATGAATCCATGAAAACACCCTTAAGTTCAGCAACGCGCTATGCCGCGATTATTTTGGTTGGGTTTGGCTTGGTGATTAGCGTATTGATGTTAATCACGAATTTGGGCCTGGTTGGACTGGGAACAGTGAATCAGCGCCTAGAAACCCTGGTCAAAGATAATAACGTCAAGATGATGTTGATGCATAGAATGCGCGATGTTATCCGCGAGCGCATGTTGACGGTGTACAACATCACCCAACTGCAAGATCCGTTTGAAATAGAAAAGGAATGGGAACGTTTTAGCCAATATGCCAGCGTGTTTATTGATGCACGAGAACGCCTATACGCCTTAGGCGTTTCGGATCAACAATATTCGCAACTAGAAGGGCAAAAGGAAGTTTTGGCGGAATCGTATGGAATATTAAGTGATGTTATTGATTTATTTAGACAAAATCGCAAAGAAGACGCCCACGCCCTACTGGCGGCTGCGGTGGAAAAAAACACCAAGGTACTGGACGCCCTGATGGCTATGATTGAGAGCCAACAGCAACTCGCGCAACAGTCGGTGGCAGACGCATCGTTGGATTACCAAAGCTTGCGCCAGCAAATGCTGCTGTTAAACGTGCTGGCAGTTGCCTTGTGCTTGCTCATTATTTTGGTAATGGTGCGGCGCATTGTTCGGCAACAGGGGGAGCTAGACAGTGCGCTGCTGCAATTGAAAAATTCTAACGAGCGACTTGAGGCACGGGTAGAAGAGCGCACCGCAGAATTATTGGCCGCGCGCGATGAAGCGTTGGAAGCCAGCCGCACCAAATCCCGCTTTCTTGCCAATATGTCGCACGAGTTGCGCACACCGCTCAATGCCATTATTGGCTATGCTGAAATATTGCAGGAAGATTTAGATGAGCAAGTGGATGAGATGATCATTGATGATTTAAAGAGGATTCTTGCTGCGGCACGCCATTTATTGGATTTAATTAATGATGTATTGGATATTTCTAAAATTGAGACAGGTAAAAATATCATTAACCCAGAACTTTTTGATTTACGCAAATTAATTAAAGAGGTGGTTAATGTGATGTTCTCCCTAGTGGAGGAGCGCCAGAACCGTTTTATTTTAGATTGCGATGACAGTATCCAGGAGATGTACGCCGATAAAGTGCGCATCCGCCAAGTGCTGTTCAATCTGCTGAGCAATGCCAATAAATTTACGGAAAATGGCGAAATTACCCTCACGGCCCGACGCTATATGGTTGATGACAAACCGTGGATTTCTTGCCAGGTGCGCGATACCGGCATTGGCATCAGCCAAGAACAACAAAAGCGGCTATTCAGGCCGTTTGTGCAACTGGACAACTCCAGCACACGCAAATACGGTGGCACGGGATTAGGGCTGGTGATTAGCCTGCGTTTTTGCCAATTGATGGGCGGCAACATCAGTGTGGAAAGTGAGTTAGGCAAAGGTTGCATATTTACGGTATCCTTGCCAGAAACGATTTCTATTGAAGCGGTGACGCTGGATAGCCAAGCCGAAGAACAATTGCAATGTTTACAACGAGGAAATGCCAATGACTGCGGATGAACTACAACCAATTGAAAAAGAACAGAAAATCATGTTGATTATGCGCAGAGTGCTCACCAGCGTGGTGCGCGAGCTTACCCCAGCGCCAGGTCAGCCATACCCATTGTCGAACGAATTGGTGGAAGACATCCGCCAATGCCTGCGCCTCATTGCCGCCCACGAGCGCGAGCTGCTGGAAGCGCGCGGCGTGGATAACCCGGATCGGCCTTTTTTCAGCGACGAGACCCCCGCCACTCAGCCGCTAACGTTTGTCGCTAAACCCACTATCCAGGGCAATACTGACGATTGATTGCCGGTTTGTATAATTTATTGAATTTTAATCACTAAAACGCCCTCTCTCCCTCCCCGCCACTCGCCATGGTATAGTTCTACCCATCGCCATCGTCCAGCAACCAGGAGAATACGCCATGGGCTTAGAAACCGCCGCACATCCAGAATCCCTGCAACGAATCGCCATTGAACCGGTAACCCGCGTTGAGGGCCACGGCAAAGTGACTCTGCTGCTCGACGATGCAGGGCATATCCACCAAGCCAGGCTGCACATTGTGGAGTTCCGTGGCTTTGAAAAATTCATTCAGGGCTGTCCCTACTGGGAAATTCCGGTTATGGTGCAACGGCTGTGCGGCATCTGCCCGGTCAGCCACCATTTGGCGGCAGGCAAAGCCGTGGACATGATCAGCGGCGTAACGCCGGAGCAGCTTACGCCTGCGGCGCATAACCTACGCCTGATGCTGCATATGGGGCAAACCCTGCAATCGCACGCGCTGCACTTTTTCCACCTGTCCTCGCCTGATTTATTGTTTGGTTTTGAAGATGCAGTAGCGCACCGCAACATTGTCGGCGTACTTGCCGATCACCCAGACATCGGCCTGCGCGGCGTGCGTTTGCGCAAATTCGGCCAGGAAGTTATCCGTATTATTTCCGGCAAGCGCGTGCATGGCACCGCAGCCATTGCTGGCGGCATGAACAAAGCTATGACCCGCGCCGAGCAAGCCTTGTTGGCCACTGAAATTGGCCAAGTCATTCAATGGAGCTTGGATGCCGTGCGCTTGGCGCGCGATTTGTATTTGAAAAATGTAGGGTTCCACGCTGAATTTGCTGCCATTGCCTCCAACATGCTCAGCCTGGTTGGGCCGGATGGCGCATTTGAACTGTACCACGGCGGTTTGCGCGCCAAGGATGCGGATGGCAACCTTCTGTTCGATCAAATCGATTACCGCAGTTACGGCGAATTCATACAGGAAGAAGTAAAATCCTGGAGTTACATGAAATTCCCTTTCCTGCGCAGCCTGGGCAGCGAGCGCGGCTGGTACCGCGTGGGGCCGCTGGCGCGCATCAACAATTGTGATTTCATTCCCACACCGCTGGCTGAGCAGGAACGGCGCTTGTTTGTCGCTGCGGCTGGCGGCAAACCGCAACAGGCCACGCTGGCGTATCATTGGGCACGGATGATTGAATTGTTGTATTGTGCGGAAAAAATCGAGCAATTGTTGCAAGACCCCGCCACACTGGGCACGGATTTGACCGTGAACGGCACCCGGCAAGCGCTGGGCATCGGCGTGGTGGAAGCGCCGCGCGGCACGTTGTTTCATCATTATATTGTGAATGACGACGACACCATTGCCAAAGCCAATCTGATTGTGTCCACCACCAACAATAACCAAGCCATGAACGAATCGATCCGCCAAGTGGCGGCGCGCTATTTGGATGGACGCAAGCTCAGCGAAGGCTTGTTAAATTACATTGAAGTGGCAATACGCGCCTATGACCCGTGCTTGTCGTGCGCCACCCACGCGCTGGGTAAAATGCCGCTGGCCGTGGAATTGCTGGACAGCCAAGGCCACCGCATTGGCGAATGGCTTAAAAATTCCCAGTAGGGCGGACAAAACGTTTCTTTCAGCCATGCCCACCATATAGTAGGGGCGGTGGTTTATCCCCGCCTCCATAATGAGGTAAGCAATGGTGGGCGGGGATAAACCACCGCCCCTACGATTTCCTGATAATCATTAAGCGTAAGGATTTTTCGTGACCGATTATAAAAATACCATCAACCTCCCGCAAACCGATTTTCCCATGCGCGGTGATTTGGCCAAACGCGAGCCGGAAACTTTGGCACGTTGGCAAGAACAAAATTTATATCAACAAATCCGCCAAGCCCGTGCGGGTCAGCCGCAATTTATTTTGCACGATGGCCCACCCTATGCCAACGGCGACATTCACATTGGCCATGCAGTGAATAAAATTCTCAAAGATTTTATTGTGAAATCGCAAACGCTCAATGGCTATGATGCGCCCTACGTGCCTGGCTGGGATTGCCATGGACTGCCGATTGAACTGGCTGTGGAAAAAGAATTGGGTGCGACCAGGAATGCTGGCGTTGCACGTAAGCACTTCCGCGCCAACGAATTCCGCGCTGCGTGCCGCGAGTATGCGCAGCGCCAGGTGAATCGTCAACGCAGCGACTTTATCCGCTTGGGCGTGTTGGGCGATTGGGACAACCCCTATCTGACCATGAACCCGCACACGGAGGCCGACATTATACGTGCGTTGGCCAAAATTGTGGCCAATGGCCATGTCCAACCCGGCGCAAAACCGGTGCATTGGTGCATAGACTGCGGTTCGGCGTTGGCGGAAGCGGAGGTGGAATACGAAGAAAAAAATTCCATTGCCATTGATGTGCGTTTTCCCGTGCTCAACGAGGAAGCATTTCTGCAAGCCTGCCATCATGCGCCGGATCACAACGGCCATGGCCCATTGTCTGTGGTCATTTGGACCACCACGCCCTGGACACTGCCTGCCAACCAGGCGGTATGCTTGCATCCCGAATTGGAATACGCCATGGTGCAATGCGAAAGCGAAGCGGGCGCGGAACGGTTGGTGGTGGCGCAAGCGTTGCTGGATGAGGCTATGGCGCGCTATAGCATTGAAAATTATCACGTAATTGCCTACTGCCCAGGTGCGGCACTGGAGGGGCAAAAGTTGCTCCATCCGTTTTACTCGCGCGAAGTGCCGATCATTTTAGGCGAACATGTGACCACCGAGGCAGGCACTGGCGCGGTGCATACCGCGCCTGGCCACGGCCTGGACGACTATTTGGTGGGCAACCGCTACAACTTGCCTGTGTACAATCCGGTGGGTGGCGACGGACGGTTTCAGGCGGACACCGAGTTTTTTGCAGGCGAGCATGTGTTCAGCGCCAATCCGCGCGTGGTGGATGTGTTGCGCGCCAAAGGCATGTTGCTGCGTGAAATGGCCATACGCCACAGTTATCCGCATTGCTGGCGGCACAAAACGCCGATTATTTTCCGCGCCACGCCGCAATGGTTCATTGATATGGAACAACTCGGCCTACGCCAGCAGGCATTGCGCGCGATTGATACGGTGACGTGGGTTCCGGCGTGGGGCAAAGAACGGATTACTGGCATGATCGCCAACCGGCCCGACTGGTGTGTGTCGCGCCAGCGCCATTGGGGCGTGCCGATTCCTTTGTTTGTACATCACAAAACCGGCGCGTTGCATCCTAATACCCAGGCGCTGATGGAGCAAGTCGCACAACAGGTGGAACAGCATGGGCTAGATGCTTGGTTCGACGCTGCCCCTGCTGATTTTCTTGGCCAGGACGCAGACGCTTACAGCAAAATCACCGACACCTTGGATGTGTGGTTTGATTCCGGCGTTACCCACGCCTGCGTGCTGGAACCCCATCCGCAACTGCGGGTGCCCGCAGATTTGTACTTGGAAGGCTCGGATCAACACCGTGGCTGGTTCCAATCTTCGCTGCTCACTGCGGTGGCCATGCGCGGCGCAGCACCTTATCGCCAAGTGTTGACCCATGGCTTCACCGTGGATGCCCAAGGCATGAAAATGTCCAAATCCATCGGCAATGTGGTCGCGCCGCAGGAGGTGATGAAAAAATTGGGTGCGGACATTTTGCGGCTATGGGTGGCGGCCACCGATTACCGCACGGAAATGAGCATATCGGATGAAATTCTCAAACGCATTGCCGATGCCTACCGCCGCCTGCGCAACACGGCCCGCTATTTATTGGCCAATATGCACGGTTTTGATGCGCAAAAGGACATGGTGGCACCGCAAGAAATGTTGGCGCTAGACCGCTGGGCGGTGGGCCGTGCGCACCAGGTGCAGCAAGAAATCATCCAAGCCTACAATGACTACGCTTTCCATCTGATTTATCAAAAGATTCATCATTTTTGCAGCATTGATTTGGGCGCGGCCTACTTGGACATCATTAAAGACCGTCAATACACCATGCCCACCCACAGCCTGGGACGGCGATCCGCGCAAACCGCCATGTACCACCTGGCCCATGCCCTGTGCCGCTGGCTTGCGCCGATTTTAAGTTTCACTGCCGACGAAATCTGGCAATATCTGCCTGGCCCTAAGGAAAATACAGTATTTACCACAACTTGGTACGACGGATTGTTTGCCTTGGACGCCAGCGAAACATTAAGCTTGAACCAATGGGAGCGCCTGTTTGATGTGCGCGAAGCAGTGGCTAAAGAGCTGGAAAAATTGCGCGCCAGCGGGGCCATTGGCGCGTCACTCGACGCCGAGGTGGATATCTACGGCACAGAAGAATGGACAAATGTGTTGCAAGCGCTGGGAGATGAAATACACTTTTTGTTCATTACTTCCAACGCCCGAGTCCATTCTCTGGCGGATAAACCAGAAAACGCCAGAAACGCTGGCGTGGAGGGTCTATGGTTGACGGTCATGCCCTCACCGCACGCCAAATGCGTGCGGTGCTGGCATCATAGCGCGGAAGTTGGCCTTCATGCCGAACACCCGGAACTGTGCGGGCGCTGCGTCACCAATGTCACCACCGCAGCGGGTGAAACGCGGCGTTTTGTTTAGTTTAGGTTGGATGGCGCGCAACTTATGAATAAGCCTATTTTGCTCTGCATCGGCCAAGACCCCGTGATTTTGCGGGACATGTGCCATGCGCTAGAACAAGCGTTGCATTGCGAATACACCGTGGAAACCCTGCAATGTGGCCGCGAGGCCCTGCCCCGCCTAGAATATTGGCATGAGCAGGGCATTGAAGCCGCTGTGGTATTTTGCGAATATGCCCTACCTGATTTGCGGGGCGACCAGGTGCTGTGGCACATCCACAACGCCTTTCCCGCCACAGTCACCATTCTATATGGCGCGGAAATTGACGTAGAAGCGCTGCTGTCCTGCGTCAACCACGCCAATTTATTTCGCTGCCTTAAACAACCTTGGCTGCCAGGCGAATTCGAGTTCATTGCCAAAGATGCCATACATCGCTTTCAGGAAAACCGGCGGCTGTTGCAAGAATCCATGGGCACGCCGGAATTGGACACGCACGCCAGCCTGCTGCTGGCAGACATTAGCCATGAATTGCGCACCCCGTTGCAGGGCATGTTAAGTTTGTTGGGCAATTTGAAAAACGGCCAGGCAGGCGAGCTGAACGCAGAGCAAAACGAATGGGTCACGGTGGTGGAGTACAGCGGCCAGCGCCTCAACAGCTTGATTGACGACCTGCTTGACCAGACGCGCCTCAGGCACAAGGAATTGGTGCTACGCCGCACTGCGGTTCCCCTACATCCGCTGGTGCATTCGCTGCTGTTGATGTATCAAGCGCTGTTAGGCCACAAGCCAGTGCAATTGCATAATGACGTGCCAATTAGTTTGCCGCCAGTGCTGGCGGACGAAAATCGGTTGCAGCAAGTGTTGCACAACTTAATGTATAACGCCGTGAAATTCACCGCGCAAGGCCGCATCCGCGTGGGTGCAAGCCTGGCCAGAACGCGCCCGCCCTTGCCAGGCGAATCACCGCGCCACATGGCGCGTGTGGAATTGCTGCCAGGCTTGGTGCGCACTGCCAACGACGATACCAGGAACGCTGGTGTTGCCAGGAACGCTGGCGTTGCTGATTTGTGCATTGCGATGTGGGTGCGCGATACGGGGATGGGCATTCCGCTAGAATATCATGATAAGCTGTTTCATGCCTTTGAGCAGGTGGGCAGCGAAGGCAGCCGTCATTACGAAGGCACGGGACTGGGATTGTCTATTTCCAAGCAATTGGTGGAAGCCCTAGAAGGTGAGATTTTCCTTGATTCCGCGCCCGGGCAAGGCGCGCATTTTTTATTCACACTGCCAGTGGCACCGCTATCCGCCAATGCTAGCGTCCCTGATAACACCAGCGTTCCTGGTAACGCCAGCATTGCGGAGTACCAAGCCGCAGCTTGGCACAGTGTCAAGCCAGAGATTGATACTGTGAAATGGCCCGCAGTTGCGCGACCTCCGCGTGCGGACGACACAACTGAACAAAGCGGCAAACCAATCATTTTGGTCGTGGACGATGAACCGGTAACCTTACATGTACTGTCTGCTTACCTGCCCCGCGAAGAATTTGAAGTCATACAAGCATCCAACGGCCAGCAAGCCCTAGAATTTATTACGCAAGGCCGCACGCCGGATTTAATTTTGCTGGACGTCATGATGCCGCAACTCAGTGGCTACGAAGTCACGCGCCAGTTGCGTGAACGCTGGGCGTTATATGAATTGCCCATCATCCTGGTTACGGCCAAAAGCCAGGTACAAGATTTAGTGACTGGCCTCAAAGCGGGCGCAAACGACTACTTAGTGAAACCCGTGTCACAACACGAGCTGATGGCCCGCATCCGCACCCACTTAACCATCAAAACCTTAGTGCGCGACGCAGTGCTGCACAAACGCGCCAAAGAGGAAGCGGAAGCCGCCAACAAAGCCAAAAGCGCATTTCTTGCCAACATGAGCCATGAATTGCGCACGCCGATGAACGGCATTCTCGGGTACGCGCAAATTTTGCTGCGCGATCCTGGTCTGTCAGAATCCCAACGCGAAGGATTGAGCATCATCAAACGTAGCGGCGACCATTTATTAACATTAATCAATGACGTGCTGGATTTGGCAAAAATCGAGGCCGGCAAATTGGAACTTGTGTCGAGTTCCTTCCGTTTCCATGATTTTTTACAAGACATTGCCAACCTGTTCAAAATGCGTGCCGCGCAAAAGGAAATTCTGTTTGTCTGGGACGCGCCCCCGGCAACGCCAGCGTTCCTGGCTTTGCCTGAAGTGGTACATGGCGATGAAAAACGCTTGCGCCAAATATTGATAAATTTGCTCGGCAATGCCATCAAATTCACAGAACACGGCCAAATCAAATTTACCGTGCGGCCTGAGGGCGAATTTGTGCGGGTTGAAGTAGCCGACACGGGCGTGGGCATTCCAGAAGATCAACTGGATAAAATTTTCCAGCCGTTTGAGCAAGCCAGCAATATTGCCAAGCACACCGAAGGCAGCGGCCTGGGCCTGGCCATTGCCAATACGTTTATTCAATTGATGGGTGGCCAATTGCAAGTGCGCAGCCATCCTGGCGAAGGCTCTACTTTTTGGTTTAGCGTGCGCCTGCCCGCCACCAATACCAACGAACTGCTGACGGAAGAAAATAGCCCAGGGCAGGGCATTATTGGCTTCAAAGCCAAAAATGGCATCATGCCGGTGATTCACTTGCTTATTGTGGATAACCAGTGGGAAAATCGGCAAGTTTTGAAAAACTTACTAGCCCCGCTGGGCTTTCGCCTGTGGGAAGCGGACAGTGGCGAAGTGGCGTTGGCAATGGTTACTGAACAAAAAGTCCCGCACGTGGTGCTGCTAGACTTAAAAATGCCGGGCATGGACGGCTTTGCCTGCGCCCAAGCCTTGCGCGCCTTGCCAAGTATGGCAGAAAGCGCGATTATCGCCTGTTCTGCCACGGTATTTCCAGAATACATCCAACGCAGTCGTGACGCAGGGTGCACTGATTTTTTGGCCAAACCCATTCAAGAAGCGCACTTGCTCGCCATGCTGGCGCGCCTGCTGGATTTAGAATGGATTTACCGTGGTGCGCCGCCCGCCCGAGAAGAACCGGTAGCGATTACTGCTGTGCCGGATGAAAAACAACTAGAAGAACTGATTCATTTGGCGGATGCAGGCGATATTATGGGGCTTACCCGCCATGCGGATGAATTGGTGCACTACCAGCCCGCGCTCCGTGGATTTTGCCAGGAAGTGAAACGTTTGGCCAAGGCATTTGAAACCAAGAGGTTACGTACATTTTTACAAGGCGTTCCGCCTGGGGCTGCCCCCATGCGATAATCCACTGCCATTAAATTTGGCATCTTAACGCCCTGAAAGGGCGAAATATTATAGCCTAGGGCGACGCCCTGGGCTGGGTACGTATTTCGGACTAAGCCCTGAAAGGGCGATACAAAATCCGTGCAGATAACGTTCCGTGCAGATAGCGTTGTGTCGCCCTTACTTCGACAAGCTCAGTACAAGTACAGGGCGCGATTAAAACAACCAACTTTGACCCAGGGCGTTGCCCAAGGCTCTAAATATTATGCCCTTTCAGGGCATGTATTTGTCAGACTTAATGGCAGTGATGCAATAATCCCGGACTACCCAAGTTCCCCGCCAGGTCGGGGAGATGGACGGCACATGGCAACCAGCGGTTGGCAAAACTCTTGCAACCACTCAAGGCGTATGCAACGAACCTCTATACGAAAACCATAGATAAACGTTCCAGCCAAGCCCAACTTATCCGAATTAAGACGGAGTACCATATGATGACAACCCCGGATACCACCTACGCCACCATCCTGGTGGTGGATGACATGCCCGAAAATATTGGCGTACTGTTCGATTTTCTTACCCAAAATAATTTTCGCGTGTTGGTCGCCCGCGATGGCGCGGACGCCTTGCGCACCGCAGAAAAAGACCCGCCAGACTTAATCTTGCTCGACGTCATGATGCCCGGCATGGATGGCTTTGAAACCTGCGCCCGGTTGAAAAACAAACCTTCGACCCTGGACATTCCCATTATTTTCATGACCGCGCTGACTGAAACAGAAAATAAGGTGCGGGCATTCGCTACGGGCGGCGTGGATTACATTACCAAACCATTTCAGCAAGAAGAAGTGCTGGCCAGAGTGCTAACGCAATTGCAACTGCGCGCCGCGATGCGCGACTTGCAACAGCAAACCCTGCAAAAGGAAGAATTAAACCGCATTCTGCTCGAACATACCCGCCAATTGGAACAGCACCAGGTCGAATTTCAAACCATTGCGGGCATTGTGCAACGCGAACTCAAACAACCCTTACTCAACATGCGCGTGGAAATCCAAGCACCGGACTGGGCCAATCCCGAGCAGGCGCGCCGCCGGTTGGAAAACATTGCCGCCACGCGCGCGCAAGTGTTGTCCGTGGTGGAGGAAGTGTTGCTGCTGGCAGAATTGCGCGGCGAAACCATGGACACCGAAGACGTGGATATGACCGAAGTAGCGAATACCGCGTTGGGCCATTTCACCTATCTGCTCAACCGCACGCATACCACCATTCAATGGCCAGACACTTGGCCGCGCGTACTCGGGCGCAAGCCCTGGATTGGTCGCGTATGGCAGACCTTGCTGGCGTATAGCCTGCAACACCCAGGCCCGGCACCGCGCATCACGTTGGGGGGGGAAGCCATGCCCTCAGGCTATGGCCGTTTTTGGCTGGCGGACAATGGCCCGCCCATGACCGATGCCGACCAAGCCGCGTTGTACCGTGATATTTTGCCGGAAGAAAGCGGCAGCCATGAATTGAGTTTTTTTATCGCCCGTAAAATCATTGACAAATACAATGGCGAATTCAGCGTGGAATCCGGCCCATCGGGCAACCATTTTTATTTCACCCTGCCGCTGGCAGGATAGACAGGCATAGCGCCATGCGGGTGTTAGGCATTGAAACTTCCTGCGATGAAACCGGTGTGGCCGTATATGACAGCGAACACGGCTTGCTTGGCCATGCGCTGCATAGCCAAGCGGCCATGCACGCCCAACACGGCGGGGTAGTGCCGGAATTGGCGTCGCGCGACCACGTGCGCAAATTGGTGCCGTTAATCCGACACCTGCTTGCACCATTGCCAGGAACGCTGGCATTCGCGGACACCAGCAGCAAACGCCGCCAGGAACGCTGGCATTACGGCATTGACGCGGTGGCCTACACCCAAGGCCCGGGCCTGATTGGCGCATTGCTGGTGGGCGCGGCTGTGGGGCGCAGCTTGGCGTGGGCCTGGGAAGTGCCCGCCATTGGTGTGCATCACATGGAAGCGCATCTGCTTGCGCCGCTACTTGAACCACAACCGCCCAGTTTTCCTTTTATCGCCCTGCTGGTTTCCGGCGGACATACCCAATTATTGCGTGCCGATGGCCTGGGCCGCTACACCATGTTGGGGGAATCCGTAGACGATGCTGCGGGCGAAGCCTTTGATAAAACCGCCAAATTATTGGGGCTGGGCTATCCCGGCGGCCCAGCTCTGGCCGCACTGGCCACCCAAGGTCGCGCTGGGGTATACCAATTTCCGCGCCCCATGACCAACCGCCCGGGACTGGATTTCAGCTTCAGCGGTTTGAAAACGTTTGCCCTGCACACATTTCAAGCCAGCGCGCAAACTGCACAAGATAAGGCTGACATAGCCCTGGCATTTGAACAAGCTGTGGCAGAAACCCTCAAGCTGAAATGCCGCCGCGCTTTGCAACAAACGGGTTTGCGCCAATTGGTGGTGGCGGGCGGCGTAAGCGCCAACCATAGATTGCGCCAAGCCTTGTCTGACTTGCCAGCCCGCGTGTACTACCCGCAATTGCAATTTTGCACTGACAACGGCGCCATGGTGGCGCTGGCAGGTTGCTTGCGCCTGCAACATGCAGCCAATCCAACGGATGGGGCGGGTTCGCTGGCGTTTGGTGCCCGTCCACGTTGGCCTTTGGCGGAATTGGCATTGCGCGCCTAAACGCGGCCCTTTTTGTACAGCCGCCCAGGCAGCAATTCTCAATTTAAGCCCCTTCACTTTAGTCAGGAATTTCCCCATCCAA
>DYPE01000067.1 GCA_020720085.1 Dichelobacter nodosus
CCACCGCGACCAACAGTTGGTGGTAAAATTCCTGCGTGCCGTTGGCATGAGTGCGTGTGCAACAGTCACCACTGCGGCTGACATCAAGACATCAGGCAGGCTATAGCGAAATTTCCCTGTGCGTCGGTCGGGTATAGTTGTAAACACGGTACGGATGATGTTGAGCAACGGCTTGATTGAAAACAAGTTCGACGATTTCAACGTGTCACGCGGCGGGATCGGCGGCAAGGCTTTGGGCATGGTTGTGTCCGTTTGGATTGGTTGTTGCCAACTTGAGGGGGGCTTTATGGTTTATTCCCCATTATTCTACTATGGAAATGGGCGGGCGGGAATTGCTGACATCGCCCCGCTGTCGTGCATTGAGGCTGAACTGAGTAGCGCCGACACCGGAATATCGCCGTCCGCCGTGGCGACTTGTGCTGAAGCTCTGTCGAAGTATATGCAGCTTGTAGCCGCACCAGGTTTCTTTGTAGCCTTGGCTGTTCTTTCCTGTGCTGAGCTTGTCGAAGCATTGCAGCCAATGTCGCAGTCTGTCACGTTGCAAAAAAGTGCTGAATTGCAGCAAACGGGTTTTCAGGGTATCATTCATCCTACTACCTACTATCTTTGAAAAACAACATGTTACAACAGGTTGGACAGGTGGTTTTGTTTTTTTGCCGCAGCTATATGCGGGAAATTCCCGCGCTTTCTGGAATTTTGCAATTACTTCTTCTGCAAAAAAAATACATCTGCTTTTTAGCACCTGTCACAAAATTCGGGTAGGCTGTAAATAAAACGGTTGCCAGAAAAAAATACTCGTCTGCACGGCGCGAAAGCCACGCCAAAAGACCCGTGAATGGTTATTTTTTGAAAAAAAATCGTCTCTAAGGCATTTTTCCCGTTTATAAAAGCACGGCCTATTTCATGGAAAAATGGCTGGGTGGCTTGCCCAGCGCTACATTTTTCATCACCATTGACCAAGGGCATGACGCATGAGCATAGTGACGCACCCCCAAACATTTGGCGACTACGAGGAGATTACGCCCAAGCGCGGCGAATCGCTCACCATGGTATTTTCGCCCAGCCATACGCCGCTCAAACGGCGCTGGGAAAACAATGGCCTGTCTGCTGATTTTATTGCAGATTATTTCAAAACCTTCTATGTCGGAAGGCAAGCGGAAAAAGGCCTGGGCGATGTAACCGATGAATACACTACGGAAAATTTGCGCGACGCCGTAAAATACATTTCCAACGAACTGCTGGAAAATGCCATGAAATTTCAGGATGTATCGCTGCCATTCACCGCGCAAATGGTGCTTTCCCTGCACACGGATCGCTTGATTTTCTGCGTCACCAATGGCGTCAAGCAAACGCAAGCGCAAAGCTTCCTGGATTTCATCACCGAATTGACCGCACACGATCCGCACGAATTGTACGTGGCGGCCATGCGCGCCAGTGCCAGGGCCGAGAACCGGGGGCGTTCTGGCCTGGGGCTGTTAAGCATGATTTGTGATTACTCAGCCAAGCTGGGTTGGAAAATTGAACCAAATCCAGAGGATATGCAAACGGCCATTGTGACGACCATGGTTACGTTGCAAACCTGAGCGCTGACTAACAAAATTTATCGACCCGAATGCCCAAGACCTCCCTCTTCGCTTCCCATAAGGATTGCCATGAAAATACTCAACGACGAGAAGTACCAAGTCCGTTATGACCCAGATGCCGCCACAGTCTGGATTGAAGGGTCGCTGTTGCTCAATGGCGCGCCTGCGTATGAACCAATTTTGGACATGCTCACGCAAGCTGCCGAGGAACAAGAACCCAACCAGTTGGCGATAGACCTGCGCAACCTTAAATTCTTGAATAGCTCAGGAATTAATATGATGACCAAATTCGTGATGCACGTCGGCGATGTTAAGGCAATGAAGCTCACTGTGCTGGTTATCGGCTGGAAACATGTGGCCTGGCAGGAAAAATTGACGGTCAATCTCAGCAGACTCATGCCTGCGCTGCAAACGCAACTCAATTCACTGTAATGCGCGCCTGTCCGCCCATGTGCGGCGGACGCGCGTATCCCGCCCTGTGCTATTTTGCTTGCCCACTGGCGTATAAAATAACCCCATAGTTCATTTTTTTGGTCTGGTTTTAATGCGAATTAAGAGCTAAAAATTCTTGTATCAATAAAATCAATACGTCAAAAATTTCACTTTGCAAGTGGGCAAAAACCTGAAATCATAATGCTTTGATTTTTAAACATTAAATTTAGCTCTTAATTCGCATTTTAATGTAGCACAACGAATCGCGCGATTCGCTGTGCCGCGCTTTGGGGATTCCAATGGTTGACTCCAATTACAGGTTTGTGCCAAAACTGCATCACGCCGCAATTGCGCGCAACGAGATTAGCGACGGCGCGCATTCTGTCTATTACCACGAACTGCCCGGCTATTTCGCCGCCATTGGCGCAAGGCTGGCAGCGCAAGGCGTAACTGCGGCGGATGTGGTGGTGTTGGCTACGGAAAACACTGTGCCCTCGGCGTTGGTTTTATTGTATTTGTTGGATCATGGGCATAACTTTTTGCTGGTACCCACGGCGCTGCTCAGCGCGGACGCGCCCTGGCCCATCGCGTTTGGCCGCTATGGCCTGCGTGCGGGCGCGCAGGACGGAACTTTGAATCCAGCGCAATTTTTGCAGATTTCCAGCCACGCCGCATGGCAGGACGCACCCTGGCAAATGGACACGCCCAAACTGCTGATGCGCACCTCGGGCAGCACGGGCACGCCGAAAATGGCAGTGCATACCCACAGCCATTTGCTAGGCAATGTCCGCCATTGCGCACAGCGTTTTCAGCTCACGCCCGCTGACCGCGTGGCCATTCCGGTGCCTATTTTTCATATGTACGGCTTGGGCGCAGCTTTTTTACCGTCCGTGGCCGCTGGTGCGTCCATTGATTTGCAAAAAGGCGCAAATTTGCTCAAATTCATCCAACGCGAAGGCGCGTTCAACCCCAACGTAGCGTTCATGACGCCCTCGTTTTGCGCCACCTTGCTGAAAGCGCGTAAATCTCAGCGCCATTATCGCCTCACTGTGACGGCGGGCGACCGTTGCCGCGCATCGTTGTTTGACGCTTATGAAGCGGCATTTGGCCCAGTGGTGCAGCTATACGGCAGCACCGAACTGGGCGCGATTGCCGCCGGCGCGCCAGATTGGCCGCAACACATCCGCCGCCGCACGGCTGGCCTGCCCATGCCGGATGTGCAATTGCAAGTGCGCGCCACCGCTTTGGGTGAGGACGGTGCACTGTGGTGCAAACGTGAATACGGCTTCAGCGGGTACGTAGACAGCCAGGGCCAGGCGTTGGCCGTGGGTGCGGATTTGGATGCAGGTTGGTTTCATACCAAGGACATTGCCCGTTTGGACGTGCACGGCTGTGTCGAAATTTTTGGGCGTAGCGACCACAGTGTTAACCGCGACGGTTTGCTGGTGTTTTTCGCGGAAGTGGAAAAAGCCTTGGAAATCTTGGCAGACCTGGAGGCAGTGGCGGTGGTCGCGCATGGCGACACCGAGCGCGGCAAAAAATTGATAGCCTTATGCGTACCTGCCCAAGGTTGCCAACCCACGCCAGAAACCTTGCGCGCCCATTGTTTTGCGCAACTGCCCCGCCGCGCGGTACCAGATGAAGTGCGCGTGGTCACCGCCTTACCATTGCTGCCTAATGGCAAGGTGGATAGAATGCGCCTTATGGTGACGGAAAATGCCATGCCACAACCTGGCGGATAGTCCGCCGTAACATTCCACTATAAGCGAACGCCTGGCGCGTAGCACGCCAGAATACACCGGCCATGATGAATCAATCCAATCCTACCCTGCTTGAAATGAATGCCATTACCCCGGAAACACTGGCTGCCTATCGCAGTAAATTAAGCTGCCGTTTTCCGCAAATTGACGCAGTATTCGCCGATTGCCTGGCCGAAGCGCTGGTGGTCTTATCGCCGCCAGGGGTTGAAGAATATCTGGATGGCGCGTCTCTGGTGTGCAAAATTGGCCGTGGCGTAGAACCAGTGCTGGCCTATTTGGAAGAAATGCCTGGCATTGCAGCGCGCCTGGGCGAAGCCAGCCTGTCGCTGGTGTCGGAATCAGTGTGGAAAATGTCGCGCAGTCCCAATGGCAATTCCATTCCGCCCTTCATGCACACCCTGCCCGAAGCCGCACGGCGGCTGGGTTCTTATGACCAACTGTTTCACTACATTAAACTGGTGTTCGATTTGCTCGAACGCACCAGCACCTCGATTCACGGCAACCAAGCGGCCACCTTTCCCAGCCCGGGACTGCCGGAAATGCTTCTCCAAGTTCCGCGTTTGCTCGCAGAATTGTCGTTGGATGGCTTACGCCAATGGATAGAGTACGGCATCCGCAATTATCATCACCATCCTGAGCAGCAGCGCGAATACTTTAGCCTACGCGCCGCAGACAGCCGCACAGTGCTACTGCGCGCGCGCCACGGCACCTTGTTTATTGACCATGAACGGCAGTTGGATTTGTACTTGCGCGCGCTGTGGCAATGCCAGGAGCATTTGACACCGTACTCCGAGGCATTCAGTGAACAGCATATGCCCATGCCGTATTTTGACAGCCATGGCATACGCCTGCCCGATGTGTACGGCCACCGTGCGGGTGTGGACGGCATAGACCGCTATCGCGCGCTGCTGGCCCATGTGGCCGCGCACAAACGCTGGAGCACGCCGATGATTGCCGACAACTTTAGCCCGTTTCAGCGCATCGCCATTGAACATTTCGAGGATTGCCGGGTGGAATGGTTGGCCATGCGCGAATACCCCGGCCTGCGGCGGCTGTGGTCAGCACTGCATCCCGCGCCGCAAGAACATGCCTGCAACCCTGCGCAAGAATCGTGCATTCGCCACCGCCTGACCCTGTTCTCGCGCGCCGTGCTGCGTTTAAGCCATGACTACCGCAACCCGGATATACTGGAATTTACTGAGCGATTTCATGAAATGATGGCGCATGATCGCAGCTCCACTGCGGCCATGGCAGAATTGGCCGTGGCGTTCATCGCCCGCACCCGCCGACCTGGCGATTTAAGCGCCAATGTGTATTTTACTGATACCATTGTGGATTACCGCGATGACAACCGCCATTTATGGCTGTTTATTGAAGACAGCGATGATGAGGATTTTTTCCCGCGCGAGAGCAAACCGCAAACCCAGATGCTCAGCGGCCTGCCGCCACGCCATTATCCTGAATGGGACTACCGCAGCCAAACCTACCGCCCGGATTGGGTGAGTTTATACGAAAGCCTACACCCAGCGGGCGATGCCATGCGCATCGACCTGCTGCTGTCCAAACACGACGCAGTGGCCCGCCGTTTAGCGCGTATTCTTGACTTGCTCAAACCGCAGCAATACGTGCGCTTGCGTTACCAGGAAGAAGGCAGCGAACTGGATTTAGATGTCGCCATCCGCGCGCTGATTGACCTGAAAAGCGGCGCCACGCCCGATCTGCGCATCAACATGAGCCACCGCCACGATGGCCGCAACATCGCGGTAATGCTCTTGCTCGATTTATCCGAATCGCTGGCTGCCACACCGCCGGGCTGCGCACAAACCATCTTAGAACTGAGCCAGGAAGCCGTAGCCCTGCTGGGATGGGCCGTGGATCGGCTGGGGGATGAATTCGCTATTGCAGGATTTTCTTCCAACACCCGCCACGAAGTGCGTTACCAACACATCAAAGGCTATGGCGAACCGTGGGATGACCGTGTGAAAGCGCGCCTGGCCGCGCTGCAAGCTGGCTATTCCACCCGCATGGGCGCGGCGCTGCGCCACGCTGCGCATTACCTGGCCGCACGCAATGCAGAGAAAAAATTGCTGCTGGTGCTCACCGACGGCGAACCGTCCGACATTGACACGCCAGACAGCAACCTCTTGATTCAAGACGCCCGCAAAGCAATACAGGAAATCACCCAGCAAGGCATTTATCCATTCTGCATCAACCTAGACGCCAACGCCGATACCTATGTGGGCGAAATTTTTGGCAAGCAATATTTAGTCATCGACCGCGTGGCGCGCTTGCCCGAACAACTCACCCGCTTGTTTGCGCGTTTGACACAGTAAATTGTGAATGGTGCATGATAAATTGTGAATGGTGAATTCATAATTCACCATTTATCAGTCATAACTAATTGCATTTCCACCAAAATTTGATATTGCTTCAATTTGCGTAACAGGCGGTGTGCTTGGTATTTATACAGCGGCAGGCGCAAGGATAACAACAGCCAGCGCGGCAGACAACGTCGGATCGCGGAGGTATACACCCCACCCGCGCTCAATGCAGAATCTGGGCTATTGTATAAAAAATGAATGGAGTCGGCATGTTCAATACCCTATTGCAATACACAAAATATAGCTGGCACGATGGCATGGATATCCAGGCGGACGAATTGGAGGCGTTGGCTGAGCAGTATCAATTGCATTGGTCTTCGCTTGAAGATTGTATGCAGCCGCGCCACATGCCCAAGGTGGAAAAATTCGCGCAGTATACCTTTCTCATTGTGCGTGTCTATGACCATAGCGAGGATATACAACATGCCCGCCGTGAGGATTCGATTCGCGGCATGACCCGCAAAATCGGCATTTTTTTCAACGCGCATTGGATGATTACGTTGCACAGCCGCCCATTGGCGTTGCTGGCGCAAACGGCGGCGGAGTATGTGCACGATGAGGCGTCTATTCTGCGTTGCCCGCCGTATTTTGCGGTGATTAAGGCCGCTTTGCTCAGCTTTGAGGCACCGCTGGAACGCATTGAGGACGACTTGGAAGAATATGAGCGCGCCATTTTGCAGCACATTGACATCGCGCAAGCGTTGCGCGATAAGCATCAAGCCCGTCACCGTCTGGCGCTGTTAAAACGCTTGTTGTGGCAAACTCTGGCAGCCTTGCAAAAAATGCCAGTGGTTACAGAATATGCGCCTTTGCTCAAGGATTTGGAAGAAACTTGCGAGGCGCTGTACCTACATGCAGAGCGTCTTAATGACAGTTTTCACCGCTTGCTGGAATTGCAGTTGGCGCTGTCAGCGCACCGCACCAATCAAATCATTGAGGTGTTGACGGTATTTTCCATTTTTTTCATGCCGCCCACGCTGATCGCTGGCATCTACGGCATGAACTTTGAGAACATGCCGGAGCTGGCTTGGCCGTATGGGTATGCGCTCATCTGGGAAGCCATGTTGTTGACGACATTGGGGCTTTCCATTTGGTTTCGCCGTCGCCGCTGGCTGTAGGCACGGCGGAATTAGCCAGTGGTCACCGCTTCTTGGGCTGGCGCATATTCGGGCGCAGGCGTGGCGTAGCCGCAGCCTTTTTGCGGGCAAACCTTTTCTGTGCCGCGCCGCTTGGTGGTTTTGATGGTCAACACCGGCCAGTGGCATTGCGGGCAGGCTTGCGCCAGCGGCGGATTCCATACGGCGTAATTGCACGCCGGATAGGTTGAGCACGAGTAAAAAATTTTGCCAAAACGCGATTTGCGCCTGAGCAGCGTGCCATTGTGGCATTGTGGGCAAACCACGCCGGTATCCTGCGGTTTTTCTAGCGGCTCAATGTGTTTGCAGGTAGGGTAGGCCGAACAGCCGATGAATTTGCCATACTTACCTTGCTTGATGTGCAGGGCCGAGCTGCATTGCGGGCAGGTGCGACCTTCTACCACTTCTGCCTCAGCGGGCGCGGAGGCTTCGCCGTTGACATTGCGGGTGTAGGTGCATTCCGGGTAGCCAGAACAGCCGATGAATTTGCCGCGCTTGCCCAGCCGCGAGGTTAAGGGTTTGCCGCACAGCGGGCAGGACTCGTCCAAGGTTTCCGAAGTGACATCCTGACGCGACACGGTTTCTTTTTTCAAATCCACTTGTTGCTTGAATTTACTCCAAAATTCCTCCATCAGCGGCACCCACGCCTTTTCACCGCGTGACACTGCATCCAGGTCGTCTTCTAACAATGCGGTAAAATCGTAATCCACGTACTGGGTGAAATGCTCGGTGAGGAATTTATTCACCACTCGACCCACGTCAGTGGGCACAAAGCGTTTTTTATCCAGCAGGGCATATTCGCGCTGCTGCAAAGTGGAAATGATGGAAGCATAGGTGGATGGTCGGCCAATGCCATGTTCTTCTAAGGTTTTTACCAGGCTGGCTTCGGAATAGCGCGGCGGTGGCTCGGTGAAATGCTGTTCGGATCGTATGCCCAGCAAGGGAATGACATCACCCACCTCCAGCGGCGGCAGCATTTTGCTGTCCTCGCTTTCCGCACCCACTTTGGGATCGTCCACGCCTTCTTGGTACACGGCAATAAAGCCGGGATGGGTGATCACGGAACCATTGGCGCGAAATAGATTGTCTTCACCAGCGGCTAAATCCACAGCCACCGTGTCCAGCGTGGCATGAACCATTTGGCATGCCACAGTGCGTTGCCAAATCAGCGTATATAGCTTTAATTGTTCGGGTTTTAGGTAAGGCCGTAACTCATCGGGATGGCGGTACGCTGAAGTGGGGCGGATGGCTTCATGCGCTTCTTGGGCGTTTTTGGCTTTGGTTTTATACACCACGGGCTTGGGTGGCACGTTGTCTTTACCATAGCGCTCGGCAATGACCTCGCGCAATTCCGCAATTGCTTCGTCCGCCAGGTTCACTGAGTCGGTGCGCATGTAGGAAATCAGTCCAATCGCACCACTGCCAATGTCCACGCCTTCGTATAACTGTTGCGCCACCTGCATGGTGCGCTGGGTGGTGAAACCCAGTTTACGCGCGGCTTCCTGCTGCAAGGTGGAGGTGGTGAACGGCGGTGCGGGTTGGCGACGGCGTTGTTTTTTGTCTACTTGTGTGACAATCAGTTTGCCTTGCGCGGCTTGCAGCAAGGCGTCGCGCGTTTGCTGCGCTTGTTCGGCGTGGGTGACGCTGAACTGGGTGATTTTTTTACCTGCAAATTGCGTCAATTTAGCGCTAAACGGCTGCGGTTTTTTACGATCTTTGGGTGAGTTTTCTAAATCTGCTTCTATACTCCAGTATTCGCGCGTTTTAAAACTTTCAATTTCAATTTCGCGCTCCACAATCAAGCGTAACGCTGGGCTTTGCACCCGCCCAGCGGACAGTCCAGCGCGGATTTTGCGCCACAGCAAGGGCGATAAATTAAAGCCTACCAAATAATCCAGCGCGCGGCGCGCTTGTTGGGCATTGATTAAGTCCGTGGACAACGCGCGTGGGTGTGCCAGCGCTTCGCCAATGGCACGTTGGGTGATTTCATGAAACACAATGCGGTGTACTGGCTTGTTTTTAAGAATATTCTGCTCGCGCAGAATTTCATACAAATGCCACGAAATCGCCTCGCCTTCGCGATCTGGGTCAGTGGCCAAGTACAGCGCCTCGGCTTTTTTCATCGCGCGTGTGATGGTTTCCACATGCTTGGCATTTTTTTCAATAATTTGGTAGGTCATGGCAAACCCCCGTTCCGGGTCCACCGCGCCTTGTTTGGGCAGCAAATCACGCACATGGCCATAGGAAGCCACCACTTCAAAATCCGCACCCAGATATTTTTTAATCGTTTTCGCCTTGGCAGGCGATTCAACAATGACCAGATTCTTACTCAAGGAGGTTGTCCATTATGTTATTTTTACAGGTAAAATTATATCCGTAACCGCATGTGGCGCATCATTGCCATTCTTACAGCCAACACCGCCATCGGCTTCCTGCTGGGTTTCAATATAGAATATCATGTTATTCATAATTTTTTACTCTGCGTGTGACCTTCTTCCGTTCCCACGCGCCAAGGTCAGGCGCTTAATGGCAGTGGCGTGGCAATGGGTTTGTCGCTGTGGTTGGGGCGAACGCAGGTATAATCGTGATCTAGGCTGGGCGCGCTGTCAAGGGCATAATAGTGGGCATGGGGTGGTTTGGCTACGTGCATAGGCGTTAAAAACGGTAGGAAATGCCCAGGGTGTAGCTGAGGATATTTTCCGAAATTCTGCCGGTGAATTGGTCAAAATTTTTGTAATCATAGTCATGTCGGCTCAGGGCGATGCGGTATTGCAGGCGCGGCAAGAGTTCGCCTTTCCAGTGCAGCGCCAGGCTGGTGCCGCTGGCTTGGCCCTGCGCCAATTGAACCGGGCTGCTGTATTCGGCATCCAAATCGGCGTAGGCTGCGCTGAACGATAGAATGCCCCAATCGCGTACCTTCCAGCCTGCGCCCGCGCCAATGAACGGGCCTGCGCCAGTGAGGCTGATGGCGTTGCCCACAAAGGGAGAATTGCCCGCAGCAGTGATGGTGGTTTTACCGGATTTGTAGCCTGCAAACACACTGGTTAATTCGGACACACCATAGCCCAGAGTGAGCGCGGTGTCGCGACGGTCAAAGGTTACCGTGTCTGCCACGCTGTTGGGGATTAAATCGCCAGAGGTGGACTCTTCGCTTGCGCTGAAGTTGCGCTCGGCGGTTAGGTCAAGGTAAAACCGTTCGTGCGTGGCGGTCAGTCCCAATCCCAGCGAGAACGTCGTGCCGTTCAATTGGCCTGGGCCGGAGGTGTATTCAAAATGGCGATCCGCGTATTCCACGTGTGGCAGCCAGTCCACACTCCAGGCCGGTTGCGCGACCAGCCACAGAATCGCCGCCCACAAGCTGCGTTTCATGCGGCGTGCTCCTTGGTCAGCCGGGCACGGATGGCCGTTTCTAAGGCGTCAAGCAAGCCCGTGCCGTCCAATTTTTTTTCGGGTTTGCCATCCACGTACAGCAGATGCAATGGGCTACCGCCGGTCAGTCCCACGTGCGCTTCTCGTGCTTCACCCGGGCCATTGACGATGCAGCCAATCACGGCCACATCCAGCGCTGCGGTAATGTCAGCCAGGCGTTCTTCGAGTTGGTTTACTGTGGTGATGACATCAAAATTTTGGCGCGAGCACGACGGGCAGGCAATGAGGTTGATCCCCCGGCTGCGCAGGCGCAGGCTTTTGAGAATTTCAAAGCCTACTTTGATTTCTTCCACCGGATCCGCAGCGAGTGAGACGCGGATGGTGTCGCCTATGCCTTCTGCCAGCAACATGCCTAAACCAATGGCAGACTTAATCGAACCCGCACGCAGGCCGCCCGCTTCGGTAATGCCCAGATGCAGGGGTTGGTCGATTTGGCGGGCGAGTATGCGGTATGCGGCCACAGTCATGAAAATGTCAGAGGCTTTGAGGCTGATTTTGAAATTGGGAAAATTCAGTCTGTCCAGAATTTCGATGTGGCGGTGAGCAGATTCGACCAGGGCTTCGGCAGTTGGCTCGCCGTATTTTTTTTGCAAATCTTTTTCCAGCGATCCCGCATTGACGCCGATACGGATGGGAATATCGTGATCTTTGGCAGCGGCGACCACGGCTTGAATGCGATCTTCGCGGCCAATGTTGCCGGGGTTAATACGCAGGCAGTCCACGCCCAGTTCCGCGCAACGCAACGCGATGCGATAGTCGAAATGGATGTCTGCCACCAGCGGAATGTCTACCGCCGCGCGAATTGCGCCAAAGGCTTCTGCTGCGTCCATGTCTGGCACGGAGACCCGCACAATGTCGGCCCCGGCATGTTGCAAAGCGTGAATCTGCGCCACCGTGGCGGCCACATCGGTGGTGGCGGTGTTGGTCATGCTTTGCACGGAAATGGGCGCGCCGCCGCCCACAGTCACGCGGCCTACACGGATTGCCCGGGATTTGCGGCGGACAATGGGCGGTGGGGCTATCATTGCGGTGCTTCTTGCGGAGCTTGGCCCGCTGTAAACTTGGCCACTGTGCCAGAGAATTTGGTCAAATCTTGCGCCACGCCTTGCACTTCTAGCACCGCCACCGCGCCGGGATTGCCCAACGAAAAGCGGTAGGGCGGTTTGCCGTCGTTGATAATCACTTCTTCGTCTTTACGTGCGGTTTTGGAATAAACCGATTTGCCAGCAGCATCCACAATTGATGTCCAGCAACTTTCGTTGTAACGAATGTAAATTTGATTGGGCGGTGGCGCTGGCGGCGGTGTTGGCTCGGGCGGTGCCACAGCCACGGCGGGCGCAGGCGGCGTGGGGCCGACGTCTACTCCAGCGCGTGGTTCCTCGCCATTGGTTTCAACTGGTGGAACATAGCCTTGCGGCGGCAGCATGATGTCCTGTCGGCTTAATTCCGGCGCTGTGGGCACAGGGCTGGGCGGCGAAGTTTCGCCGCCCGTGGTGAGATCATTCCATAGCGATTGGATATTGCTCGAATCCACTGAGGTTTGTCGCCATAATGCCATGAGCAACATCAAGATTAAAATCAGCACATAGGTTTGCGCCCGCACCCATGGACTTTTGGTGCTGGTCTGTTGTGGTTTGTTAAATTTGGGGGTGAACCTGGGCTGCATATTGGGCTGTGTGCCCAAATACTCTTGCACCAGCGGTTCGGGATCGAGTTTTAACAGTTTGGCATAGGAACGTAAATAGCCTTGCACGAATACTGCGGGCAAGCTGCCAAAGTCTTCTTGCTCAAGGGCATGGACGATTTTGATGTCCAAATACAGTTCACGCGCCACTTCCTGCGGCGTAAGGCCGAGTTGTTCACGCTGGGCGCGCAAAATCAGTCCTGGCGGGCCATCGTGCGTTACGGGCGCGGTTGCGGGCGGGGCGCTATTCTCGCGCTCGACTTCCTCCAATCCATCTCTCTCCGTGTGACGGAAGAGGGCATCTTCCTGCAACGGGAGCGTTTCATAAGGGGCGTCGTAATCAGTTTGCGATTCGTTGGTCATAAAGTGTACTGGCGGGTTAGCGGGTTGTGGTCAGTTGTTTGGTTTCCTCGGCATCAGGATACATGGCGCGCAATTTCAATACATAGCTGGCCTCGCTGTCATGATCTCCCAAGGCGCGCTCATTGCGCACCGCCAAGCTCAGGGTTTGCGGAGTATGCTGCGCGAGTCCTTCGTAGCGGCGCAGCAATTCGCGGACTTCCATATAATTTTTCTGCCGAAAGCGTAATTCGGCCTGTTGGTACAGCGCTGGCGCGAATTGAGCATTGGCACGCAGTGCTTTTTGCAAATACAAATCGGCTTTTTCCAGTTGGTTGTCGCGGATAAAGCAGTTGCCCGCATTGGTGTAGGCCAATTCCGGTGTATTGTACAGTGGATTGGTCACTGCTTTCACGAATTGTTGTTCCGCTTCGCCAATGCGTTGCTGGCGACATAGGTAATTGCCAAAATTATTGTGCGCTGATGAATCGCCTGGGGCAATGCGCAATGCGGTAACGTAATGATGTTCTGCGTTTTCCAAGCGTCCTAGGCGTTCATACAATACCCCCAGGGCATTGTGCGTTTCCGCGTTGCGGTCGTCTTGCTCCAGCGCTTTGAGCAGTTTTTTCAGTGCAATGTCGTTGCGGCCTTGGCGCATGTATTCTATGCCCAATTGCGTGTTGACCGCTGAGGCTTGTTCTGGCTCTGGCGGCGGGGTGATGGCATTTTCCCGTTCTGTTTGTTCTTTTTCAAGCTGTTTCATAGCCTTGGCGCGCTCTTTCATGCCAGCGTCCATTTCTTGGCCAGCGGATTTAGGCGAGTTGTTGCCACAAGCGCTCAACAGCAGCAGGACTAGGGTTATCCAGATGGGGATGCGTTGCATCAGTTTTACCTCATTACGGTAGAAATATTATTGCACGGCTTGCGCATGACGCGCTTGGCGATGCGTTTTGTCGCGCACTTTTCCCGCCAATTGCCCGCAGGCCGCTGCAATGTCATCGCCGCGTGTCTTGCGGGTGATGGTAATAATTCCGGCTTGCACCAAAATATCGCGGAAACGCTCAATGCTTGCTAAGGTAGGCCGCTGAAAAGGCACGCCGGGAAAAGGGTTCAGCGGGATTAAGTTTACCTTGGCGGGCATATCGCGCAATAAGCGCACCAATTCCTTGGCATCTTGCACGCTGTCGTTGACGCCGTCTAGCAATACGTATTCAAACGTGATGCGCCGCCGTGGCGCGCCCGCTGAATAACGGCGGCAGGCCAACATGAGTTCTTTAATGGGATATTTACGGTTAAGCGGCACTAACACATCGCGCAATTCGTCGCGCGCTGCATGCAAGGACACGGCCAGCGCAACGGGCGACTCCTCGCGCAGACGATCCATGGCGGGAATCACACCAGCCGTGCTCACCGTCACACGCCGCCAGGACAGCCCATAGCCGAAGTCATCCATCAAAATGCGGATAGCCTGCGCTACATTCTCAAAATTGAGCAGCGGCTCGCCCATGCCCATGAATACGACATTGGAAATCAGCCGTTGATCGCCCGGCGCGCCAAGCGCGCGCGCCGCAGCACGCAAGCCGTGTTCCGCCAGCCATACTTGGCCGATAATTTCCGCCGCGCTTAAATTGCGGTTAAATCCCTGCCGTCCGGTGGCGCAGAAACTGCAATGCAGCGCGCAGCCCGCTTGCGTGGACACGCATAAGGTTTGCCGTCCTTCATCCGGGATAAACACGGTTTCCACTTGATTTTGTTCATCCACGCGCACCAGCCATTTGCGCGTGCCATCGCGCGATTTTTCACTCATGGTCGCTTGCGGCGCGATCGCGGTGGCCTTGACTTGCAAGCGCTCACGCAAGGATTTGCTGATGTTGCTCATGGCCGCAAAATCGGTCACGCCTTGCTGGTGAATCCATTGCAACAGTTGGGGGGCGCGGAAGCTTTTTTCCTGCAAAGACAAAAAAAAGGCGGCCAGTTGTGCACGATCCAACGCCAGAAGGTTGGGGGCCGTGGCTTCTGCTGGCGGGGATTCCCGCAGCGCCAGGTCACTGTCCATAGTCTAATGCGCTCCTTTTTCACGCACTTGGCGCATCATGGTGCGCAGCGCGTCGTAATCACAATCTTCAACCGGTGCCAGCGCAGTCGCCTGCGGTAGTAGGGCGGATAAAATCTTTTTTTCCACATCGTGCTGGGAAAGGTTTAACAACGCCACGCGCAAGCGGTGCAAGCTGTCCTCGTCCAAGGCAGGATTGGCTATAAACAGTTGGCCAGTGATTTCCGGCGTCCACGCCAGCACACGCAATCCGCGCTCTTTGTAGCGCTCGTACACGTCTTCGCGCAACGCGCCTGCATCAAATTGGCCCAGCAACACGCTGAATGCCACACTTTCATGGTGGCTTAGCACCTCTTCGCCGGCCAATAGC
Source organism: Dichelobacter nodosus (assembly GCA_020720085.1). Classification (GTDB taxonomy): domain Bacteria; phylum Pseudomonadota; class Gammaproteobacteria; order Beggiatoales; family Beggiatoaceae; genus DYPE01. The sequence continues at coordinate 15,168 of DYPE01000067.1, forward strand.
GGCAAAACGCCAGCGTCCATCAACGTGTAACGCGGCATCCAATAGCCCATGGTGGATTCCAATGGGCCAAATGCGATGGTTTTACGTTTCAAATCGGCCAGTGTGCGCATTGGCGCGTTGCTTTTAGCTACAATCGCGCCACGCATGGTTTTTTTACTGTTGATTTCCACTCGCGCCAGCAACGGCAGCGGGCCAATCTCTTCCACTGCCGCCACATATAACGACGCCGACAGGTAGGCTAAATCAAATTCGCCCTGACCGATACGGTGCAGATGATCAGCATAACTGGCGGAAACGCTTAAGCGCACCGCAGTGCCGGTTTGTGCGCGCAGATACTCTGCCAGCGGCGCGAAATTTTCCACCACCGCCTCCGCCGTAAGATACGGATACACCGCCAAGGTAAATTCCTCTTTAGCCTTGGCTGGCCAGGCCGTGGCCAACGCCAATGCCGTTGCAAGCACGCCCGCCCGCCATTGCCATGGATTGCTCATCCCTTCTGCTCCGTGCGCTTTCTTGCGCGAAATAAGGCGGTTATACCAACCGCCGCATGATTAACCATTGGATTCTCAAATGAAATTCCAAGTTCCCTGTAGATGTCCTAGCTTTTCCGACCGTTGCTGTCAAGTTGCCATGGCATGATAACTGTAAATGCCGCATTTTCCAATGGCACGGCGCAACGCACTGCCGTTGCGCGCAAGAGGGCATGAAAACACGCCGTATACCGGCCCATCTGCGCCGTGAAGCGCGCGCTGCTTGCATTTTTACACAGCTTGCCAGTACGCTACTGCGTATTGCTATTTTGCACTACTTTGCCCACTGCCCCCGGCGGCATCACTCCCTTGGGCGAAATGAACTTATTGATAACTGGATGAATGATATGAAACCGATGAGCCTAGAACGCTTCGCCGCACTGGCAGAGCAAGGATATAACCGCATCCCAGTAGTGCGCGAAATTTTAGCGGATTTAGATACGCCATTAAGCGCATATCTTAAAGTCGCTGCCGGGCCGCGTTCGTTTTTGCTGGAATCCGTACAAGGCGGCGAAAAGTGGGGGCGTTACTCCATCATCGGCCTGCCCGCACAGGTATCCATCCAAATTAGCGGCCCGGAACGCG
>DYPE01000068.1:0-1831 GCA_020720085.1 Dichelobacter nodosus
TTCGGGGCTGGCACTCCACAGGTGAAAAAACGCAGTTTGTGACCGTTTACAGTATCTATTACCACTTTACTCCAGTGGTAACTCGCCCCGTCCTGCACAATTCGGTTAGCATGTTCATCTCTCCAAAGAAAAACGCCGGGACGTTCGGATCATTACCCGCCAACGCGGCAAATCCGGGGGCGGGTAGGCTCGGGCGAAGTGCTAAGCCGTAGCTTGGCAGAGGATTTATAGAAAATGAATATGAAACGCCGCGCTGTGCATGGCTTCAATCACATTTTGCATTTCGAGTTTCACATGGGCTTGGCCGCCTGGCGGCATGAGTTCTTGCGCTACATTGGCGCGGCCCAGGTATTCGGCAGGCGCAAACCGGCGCACGCCTACTTCGCGCTCGTTTTCGTCCGCAAAACTGACTTCCAGCCACGGATACGGCTGCGGATAACTACCCCGGTTGCTAAACGTAAAGTGCATGAGTACCGCATCCGGTGTTTGGCTGTGGGCTTCAAGAAAGGATTTTTCTACACTGAATTCGCTGGGATTGCGGGTTACGGGCAATGCGCATTGCGCAAGTTGGCACGCGCTTTCCAGCCAAGGCCGCAAGGTGGGATGCTGCAACACCCAGTCGCGTTGCATGTACCAGGCATATTGCCCTACCAGTGCGGCGGTCAGCACCAGCGCCATGAGCAGGCTTACCGCCACGCCCGCCACAGTTTGGCGCGTGGCCCCGGACGACTGCGTGCGGTGTACTGAGCCTGTCGAAGTGCGTTTTTTTTTGCGTGCCGCAACCGCGCCTTCGTCATCATGCACCACCTGCTCGTCCAGCACTGGCGGCAGGGGCGGGAATACGTGTTCCGCCGTCGCAAACACTTCGCCGCATTTGCTGCATTTCACTCGTAATCCTGCCTGGAGTTTAGCGGGGGTAATGGCGTAGCGAGCATGACATTGCGGGCATTCGACTCGCCGATTGGCAACGGGCGCGGGTTGAGCGGCAGTGGCTGGCATGTGGGTGTCCTGTTGGTTAATTCTTGGGTTAGATCAAATCCGCTTCGGCCAAATACCCAATACGTTCCTGTGTTTCCGGGTGCGAGGACAAATAGCGGTAGCCCGCTGCGCGGGTGTCCAGTTCCTGATCCAAGCGGCGCAGAATATTGGCAAAATGATGTAACGGAATTTTTTGCTTGCGCAAATATTGTACGGCATGGGCATCCGCCTCGCGTTCAAAATCGCGCGAATACTTGGCTTCCAACAGCACAGCGGGCAAGGCAGCCGATAAGTTGGTCAGCGAAAACGCATCGCCAGTGACGCTGATAATCACCAGCGCCACCACCGAGTGTTGCAGCAAGGCGCGCAGGCTATGACGTTGGTGGATATGGCCAATTTCATGGGCCAGCACCGCAGTAATTTCATGTTCGTGTTGCGCCAGTGCGATCAATTCGTCTGTCACCACAATAATGCCCGATGGCAGGGCCAGTGCGTTCGCGCCAATCTCGCCGCCCGCACGGAATTCCAATTGGCAGCAATGGATGCCGTCCTGTGGTGTAACTAGGCTGGCAAAGCGTTGCTGCCAGAGTTGCTGCTGTTCTTTTGCCAATTGCGTGGGTTGCAACAGCCAGTCGTCCAGCAGTTGCAAGGTGTCGCGGCCCAATTGTTGATCAATTTGCGGCGGCAGGTGGTAGGCAATGCCTTTAGCCAACCATGGTACGCCGTAATGTAGCAGTGCTGCGCTGACCAAGATGCCGACCAGCACCACGCCAACGACGTAATGCAGCCGCGATTCTAGGCGGTGCGCCCAGCTCCAGCCCGGAACACGGGCGTTGCCCGGAACACGGGCGTT
>DYPE01000068.1:1931-16236 GCA_020720085.1 Dichelobacter nodosus
ACGCCCGTGTTCCGGGTGCGGTGGCTGGGTATGTATTTCCACTCGCCCGTCGCCATCTATGGTCAGTGTGACGGTTTCGCGCCGCGAAGCGCCTGGCGGGTAACAATGGGCAGTGAGCGGTGGAAAGGCCATCGTTTAGATTCCCGGGGCCATGTCCAAGTCAAAAACATCATCCAGTTCCTCACCCAGCGCGTTGACTTTTTGCTGCGTGGCCGCAGCAAATTGATCCAACGGCTCTGCCGCCAGCATGGTGAAATGCCTGGCGCGGTAACGCGCCAGGCGGATTTGGGTCCAGGGAATCAACAGGCCAAAGCTTACTGAAATCGCCAGCGCATTGGTCACTAGGATGACGAACAAAGCCCCAGCGCCTAGGTCACACACAAAACGGTGTTGGCCCAAACGGGCGTGATTCCAGAATAAATTGGTCAATTCCGCTTGGATAAAGGCGTAGACCCACATGCCCACCAAAAATAACGAGATGTAGAAGAAAAATAAGCTTTGCACCAATAAAAATCCAGCCATTTGCGAGGACTCGTCGTCAGGGCTTTGAATGGCAAGCTGAATGGCTTCAATATTTTCATGGAGTAAAAAATACCCGCTAACTGCCATCAAGAGCAAAATTCCTAATGTCAGCAATACGGCTTCAAGAAACACTCGGTAAAACATGCCCAAGGTGGCGGTATAGGAAAATGTTGCGGTGCCGTAGGCTGAGCGCTCAATGTAAAAACGGCGGCGGCGGTAGGCCAGGGAAGGCGTAAGCAAACCCAATGACAATACGGTTAAAATCGGCATTAGCACGAATATCCAAGCCGATTCAATATATCGCCCTGTAAAGCGAAAACGCACGTTGCGGTATTGGCTAAAATGATTGCGAAATGCCAGGCTGCGTGCCATCAGCCACGGCAATAGCACAAGAAATGCGATCCAAAAAATTGGTGCAGTCATGGGTACAGCCGAAGTAATAATGCTGTAGCCAAACAACGCCGCGATGGCCATCAAGCGGCCTTTGAGAATTGCCATGGGACTGGCATCGTATTCAAAGGGACTGCCATCGAGCTGGGTATTGCCATAAAAATATTGCGTGGTGCGCACTTTGGCCCAGGCCGAGTAAATGCCCAGGGTAATGATGGTGAGGAGTAAATTCACCAGCCAAATGCGGAAATATTCCCACGCGGTACCCGTGAATTGCAGCGGAATGGGGGTAAAGGCAGTTGGGGATTGCGTGTTAGACATGATGTATCCTTACCTATTGGCTATAAAAGAAATGTTGTGGTGCAATGGTTTGCCTGTGCGCACCTTTGCGCAGGTTTTGCCGCCGCTGTTATTTTTATAATGTTATGGAAAGTTACGCAAAATCCTTTCCATATAGCGCGGTCACTTCATGAAAGTCGCTTGCCCTAGGTATGGTGCAATCCGTGGCTGGATTTTCTGGTCGGGCGAGTAATACCGTGTGCATACCCGCCTGGCTGGCTGCTTCTAGCTCCGCGCATTGATCGGAGAGAAATAAAATTTCCGCTGCTGCCATGGTGATGGCCTGGGCAATGGCGGTGTAAGAATCGGCTTCGCGCTTGGGGCCGGTTTGCGTATCGAAATAGCCTTGAAACAGCGGGGTTAAATCACCGTGGCTGGAGTGGCTGAACAGCAATTTTTGTGCATACACCGAGCCGGAGGAATACACATACAGCCGTATGCCGCGTTGCGCCCAGGCAGTAAGTTGATCAGCGGCATCCGCATACACATGCCCGGTGTATTCGCCCTGTTGGTAGCCCAATTCCCACAACAGGCCTTGCAGCGTTTTAAGCGGGGCCAATTTGCGATCTTCGGCAATCCAAACGAGCAGGGTTTGAATCACACTTTCCACATCAGCGTCTACCTGCCCCAAGTGCTGGCGTACTGCGTCCAATTGGGCGGCGACTGCGGTTGTTGCTACCTGTTGGCGCACAAAAGCAGGCAGATGGGCGCGGGCATAGGGAAATAATACGTCATGCACGAAGGTCAGCGCGGTGGTGGTGCCCTCAATATCGGTGACAATCGCGCGAATCATGCTGGCTCCAGCAAAGGATATTGTTGCGGTAAGGATGAACCAGTGAATTGCGCCACCCAGCCATCGGGGCGGGTAAACAGGCGAATGCACTTGAATGAAGGGCAGGCCCCGGTGTCGAACCAATGCTTGATGCCCGCAGGAACGCTCAGCAAATCGCCCTGTTCACACAGTAAACTATAGATATTGTCTTCAATGTGCACGTAAAACAGTCCGCGACCCTCCACAAAAAAACGCACCTCGTCTTCATCATGCGTGTGTTCGCCTAAAAATTTTTGACGCAGCACCTCGCGATCGGGGTGTTCTGGGGTTAGGCTGACAACATCCACTGACTGGAAGCCGCGTTCTTGCATGAGTCGGTCAATGGCATCCTGGTAAGCGGCGATAATCGTATCCTGACTGCTGGCCGCGTCCAGCGGCTGTGCGGCTTCCCAACGTTCAAAACGCATCCCCAAGCCATTTATTGCCGAGGCAATATCGTTAAAATCCATAATGATACTGGCGTGTTGGACATCACCGTTGGGGTATACCGTTAAAATACTCATGAAATTTCTCCAGCCGAGTTAATGAGAATCAAAGATACGAAAAATAGTTAATTGACTAAGCGTGACAGCTTGACAAAATTGGCGTCAGGCACCAGCCCGGCAGCGCGAGTGGCTTCTAGGTTTAGATAGAATCTAAGCTTTTCTTGTTCCATGAAAAATTCTAACATCCCGCCAGCACGGGCAAAGCCGGGCAAGCTGCTGACCGTGAGGATAGGCAAATTGCCTACTTTTTGCAAAATGACTGGCACGCGATTGGCCTCGCTATCGCTGATATATAAAATGTGACAGTCGTGGAGGACATCCAAACTGGCAGGTACGTGCAGTTGCTGGTTTACGTTGCGCTGTTCATTATTTTTTTTGGTAATGTATTCCAGCAGTTCAAATACCTCATCTTTGCCAAGTATGCAAAACACCAGCGTTTCTTTTTTAGGCGAAAGCGCTTCATCAGGCCAAGTGACAAAGTTAGAAAAATTATGCAAATACGCGGCAGTTAATTGACTTTTATCAGGCGACTGCGCTTCCAACCGCTCATTCGCGACAAGAAAAACAAGAAGAAATAGAGTTGAAGACCAAGCCCAGGCTCGGCGTGTAAATGAGGAACATCGGATCATCATGGCACATCCTGACATGGGTGGGCGGCCAATCCGCCTAGAACGGCTAATTATGGCAAAAAGATAATACCAATCAAAAATAGACATGTTTCTCCCGCCCGCAGTTGGCACGGGGAAACACGACCCGCACGGGGTTAGTGAATGGTTTTTCCCATGCCTTGAATCATATAGGGAATAATGTGCTTATCAAACACTTCTGTCCACGCATTACGGCAGTCTTCCGACCAATGCTCATTGCAATATTCTTGCAGCACGGAAATAAATACGTCCTTGAATTTGTGCATGTCATCTTCCTGTAAGCCATAGTTTGCATGTTTTTTGCCCATGCGCATCATATGCGGGTGCATAACCTCGGTTTCCTCTGAAACTCGGGCTACAATCCCCAAAGTTTCCACCATTTTTTCCATTTGGTGATCCAGCGAATCAGGGAATTTATTGCGAAAATCGGGATATTTTGCAAAAAAATTATCATAAAAAGTCTGCACGAATTCATCATGCCGCCCAGCCAGCGAGTCCCATGATTTGCTAATTAATGAAATGTCCATTCCTAGTGTCCTCCGTTCATAACAATTTATTTTCTAATATATTTGGGGTGATAAACTTTCCAGCGTGCCCCTGTGCGCCGCCGCATCCGCGTTTCGTAGGGGCAGGTTTTATGCCTGCCCCATCACCACTATTGGCCTATGGATGGTTCCTAAATCTTTATTATTGTAACTTGCATTTCAGACTGGCGGCAATCACGGGCGTGATCCTGGCGATGAGCGGCCTGTGCGCTTGTGTCTATCCAAACGGTGCGGCATTATGGCGCATGAACAGTATAAATTGCAGCACCAGCGCGCAACGCTGGACATTTTTACTCACGAAACCACGCAACGGAGCGCGATATGCTAGTATTGGTTTTTTATTTGGGCGAAGTGATGTACATCATCAAACACCAGCACATACGCGAAGTTTCGCCCATGGTGCAACTTAAACGGGCCGCGCATATGCCGTCCTATTTTGCCGGTTTTTTCAGCTATCGCGGAGACGTAGTGCCGGTATTGGATTTGCGCTTGCTGATTCAAGGCGAAGCGTGCCGTATGCGATTGAGTACGCGCATTCTGCTGGTGGAATATGTTGCTAAAATGGACGGCACACGACGGGTGCTTGGCCTCATCGCGGAGCGGGTGACCGAGGCTGTGCGCAAACCCAAAGAATCCTTTGCCCAGGCGGGTGTAGAATTCCAGAATACGCCGTATTTGGATGAATTCATGATGGAAGGAGAAGATATGATTCAATGTATTAACCTCGACAAATTAGTGAATCACCTGGACTTTCTCAACCAGGGCTTACTTGGTATGGAAAGTCCGCACATGGCGCAACTGGCGCGGGAGTGAAATGGCCAGTCCACTAACCTCATTCGCCGCGCTTGCGCCCGCTGAACAGGAAATTCTCCATTTCTTGCGCGATGCCATTGGCTTAAATACTGAAAGCGTGGGCTGCGATATGTTGTTGCAAGCCAGCCAACGCCGCCAACACCAATGCAACGTGCATGGCTCGGCCTATGTGGCGCTGTTGCGGCAAGACCCGGCAGAACAAAAACGCCTTGTCGAATCCGTGTTGGTGTTGGAAACCTGGTTTTTCCGCAATCACCAAGCTTTTTTGTATTTGGCGCGCATCGCGCGTGAATGGTTAGCACGTTCCGCGCCAGCAGAAATATTGCGTGTATTCAGTGTGCCTTGCGCTACGGGTGAGGAACCTTACTCCATTGTGATGACCTTGCTTGACGCAGGGATTCCGCTTCAACGTTTTCAAGTGGATGCCATGGACATCAGCGAGCACGGCCTTGCGGTGGCGCGCACTGGAGAGTACTTCAGCGCAGCATTTCGCGGCAACATGGAACGCAGCTTTCAGCAACGCTATTTTTCTATTGTACGCAATGAGTTGGGCATGGATGTATACCGTATCCACGCAGAAATACGCCAAGCAGTGCGTTTTACGCAGGCCAATTTGCTCACGCACCGTTGGTTGGAATCTGCTTGTTATCCCATTGTATTTTGTCGTAACCTTTTAATTTATTTTACAGAAAATGCCAAAAATCTCGCCCAGGCCAAATTACGGCAATTGCTCGCGCCAGAAGGCATATTATTTTTAGGCCACGCCGAACGCGGCCTAATATGCGGCGAACCGTTTGAGCAAGTGCGCGAGCCAGGCGTATTTGCGTGTCGGCTGAAAAAGCGTAAATCCCTGCCATTGCCGCTGCCTACAGTGCTTGCATTACCCGTAGATAAAATTGCGCCGCTGCCCGTCGCGGCTGTGCCGCCTAAGCAGATTGAAATAGCGCCGTTGGCTGAACAAGACACTGCCGAGCCACCTGCCAGCTACGCACTGCTGGAGCTGGCCCGCAAATTGGCAGACCAAGGCCAGTTGCTGGCAGCCAGCGCGCATTGCAACGAATATTTGGCACAAAATCCCAATGATGGCGAAGCACATTTTCTTAATGGCCTGATTTTGCAAGCGCAAGGCAAAAATACGGAAGCAGAAGTGAGCTTCAACCGTGCGTTGTATTTGTGTCCAGAGCATATCGAAGCACTGCACCATTTGACGTTGATGGTAGAGTTGCGCGATGGCCCACAGGCCGCCGTGCGTCTGCGTCAACGTCTGCAACGCCTGCGCGTGCGCGTGGGATAATCGGCGCGTTAGACAAAATTCATTTTAAGGACAGGATTCATGTATCCACGCACAGGATTGGGCCAAGACAGCCATCGCTTTGATAAAACACATCCCAATAAACTGCTCATGCTCGGGGGGGTGCCCTTTCCCAACGAATTGCCGCTGGCAGGTAACAGCGATGCGGATGTAGTGCTGCACGCGCTCACCAATGCGGTGTCAGGCATCACTGGCATCAACATTCTCGGCGCGGTTTCTGATGCCATGTGTCTGGAACAAGGCATCACTGACAGCCGTGCTTACCTGCAAGAAGCGCTCAATCATTTGGGCGCATACCAAATCCATCACGTGAGCATTAGCATAGAATGCCAACGGCCTAAAATTAGCCCTAAAATCCATGAAATGCGTGAATCCATTGCCGCGCTATTCGGCCTGTTGCCAAGTGCGGTAGGCATCACCGCCACCAGCGGCGAGGCACTGACCGATTTTGGCCGTGGTGAAGGCATACAAGTGTTCGCCGTGGTCAGCGCACACCCTAAAACCGAATGAAGGGCATGGAAAAACCATAACGGCCTGCCCAATCCAATGGAATGCAGGTGGTGCCTGCCATTGGGTTCCGGGATGCGTGCCAGGTTGCGCGCTGGGCATGAATTCTTTATGATGCCACGCAATTGCGCCAGGCACTCGGCGCATGGTAAGAAATTTGCAGGGATTCACCCGCTCACCCAGGGGACACTATTTTTCATGAACGCAGAAGTCGCCGACACGCATTACACCGCCTTTGATCTTAAGGGCAGTATGCTCACGGTCATGGTTTTGCGCTTGAAAATCACGGACACGGATTTAATCGCCTGCCGTTTGCGGGAAAAAGTCACGCAAGCGCCTGGTATGTTTCAACAATCTCCGCTGGTGCTGGATTTGCAGGATGTCGAGCGCAAACGGCCTGCCTTGGATGTAAAACAATTGCTGGTGGATTTGCGCAAGCACGGCTTTGCGCCCATTGGCCTGCGCGGCGGCAATGCCCGTCACCGGCGCGAAGCGCAAGAATCTGGTTTGAAACTGTTGCCGCCTGCGCAAGCTAAGCCGGAGCGCGCTGAAAAAGCCGTTTCGGTGGTTGCCGCACCAGCGCAAGTGGTCAGCACGCCCGTGCGTTCTGGTCAGCAAATTATGTCTAAAAACAGTGACTTGGTGATATTATCCACAGTCAGCGCTGGCGCTGAAATTCTTGCCTCAGGCAGCATTCATGTGTACGGCACGCTACGTGGCCGTGCGTTGGCAGGCATTAACGGCGACACCCAAGCGCGCATTTTTTGTAATGGACTGCACGCTGAATTAGTGGCGGTTGCAGGCCAATACCAAATCAGCGAAGATTTTGAAGATGCGTTATTGGGTAAGCCTGTGCAAGTATATTTGGATGGAGAACAATTGGTTATCGCCCCTTTTGGCATGGCGGCCATTTAAAATAAAGGAGAATATTTTGTCCACGGTTATCGTTGTCACTTCTGGCAAGGGCGGTGTAGGGAAAACCACCACCAGCGCAGCTTTGGCCACGGGCCTGGCGTTGCGCGGCTATGCTACCGTGGTGGTGGATTTTGACGTGGGCCTGCGCAACCTGGACTTGATTATGGGCTGCGAACGGCGGGTAGTTTATGATTTTATTAATGTTATCCACAGCGAAGCCACACTGAACCAAGCCTTAATTAAAGACAAGCGGGTAGAAACGTTATATGTGCTGCCCGCCTCGCAGACGCGCAACAAAGATGCCCTGCAACGTGACGGTGTAATGCAGGTGATTGCAGAATTAAAAGAACGCTTTGAATACATTGTATGCGACTCGCCTGCTGGCATAGAGCACGGCGCGATTATGGCCATGTATTGCGCGGACGAGGCAGTGATTGTTACCAATCCCGAAATTTCTTCAGTGCGCGATTCTGACCGCATTATCGGTATGCTGAGCAGCACCACTTACCGTGCCGAGCAAAATTTGCCCGCTGTGAAGGAACACTTGCTCATCACCCGCTACGCGCCAGATCGGGTCATACGCGGCGACATGCTCAGCGAGCAAGACGTGCGCGACATTTTGGCCATTCCCCTGCTGGGCATTATTCCTGAATCTGCATCTGTGCTGCAAGCTTCCAATTCGGGCGTGCCCGTGATTTTGGATGCTAACAGCGACGCGGGTCAAGCGTATACAGACGCGGTGGGACGTTTTCTCGGCGAAGTACGCCCGCACCGCTTCCTGGAACCCAACAAAAAAGGCTTTTTAACCCGGTTGTTCGGGGGCTAACATGACCCGACTATTTGATTATTTCCGCGCCCGCAAAAACCGCAGCAGTGCCTCGGTGGCCAAGGAACGGCTACAAATCATTGTCGCGCATGAACGCAAATTTAGAAATGGCGCGCCGGACTATTTGCCTAACTTGCAACGTGAATTGCTAGAAGTGGTGCGCAAATACGTGCATATTGAGGACAACCAAGTTAAAATTCACATGGAACGCGATGGTGACTGCGAAGTGTTGGAACTCAACATCGTTTTGCTCGAAGCCAAAAACTCCGGGGGGGATGGCCCCAGTTGATCCACCTTGAACCATTCCGCCCCACGCTTGGACGCCCTTAGTGAAGCCATTGATCTATTATCTCCGCCAAATTCCGCGCGCCGCTTGGTTGGGCCTGACCGACCCATTCTTGCAAGCCTACCGCCACCGCTACTTGATTTTGTTGCTGCTCAAGCGCGATGTAATTAGCCGCACCTCCGGTACACTGTTGGGCATGGGCTGGCTGTTGTTGCAGCCTGCTATGCAATTGATTGGCTTTTGGTTTTTGCTCGATATTGTGCTGAAAATCCGCGCGCCTGGCCAGATTTCGTTTGTGAATTATTTTCTGCTGGGCATGTTGGCCTGGCTGTTCATTTCCGAAGTGTTATCGCGCAGCTTGAATATTTTACAAGAATTTTCAGGAATTTATCGCCGCGCGCTGTTCCCTCTCACCATTTTGCCCTTGGTGCCGTTGCTGCTGTCCACCCTCATGTACACTTTGGTCAGCGTAATTGCTGCTGGCGTGTTGCAAGGCGCGGCCGCTATGCCCATGGCCTTGGTGCTGTACCTGGCCTTGGCGCTGTGGCTATTGCCATTTTGCTATGTGTTGGCGGTCGGTGGCTTATTTCTCAAAGATTTAGGCCAGATTTTCCCATTTTTTATCACGTTATTGCTGTACCTGACGCCGATTTTGTACATGCCGACAATGTTGCCTGAAGCCATGCGCGATTTTATGCTGTTCAATCCGTTTGCCGATTGGATGGCGCTCCTGCACGGCCACTTGCAAGGCATGGCATGGACCGAAGGCAATCTGTGGCGTCCCCTGCTATGGTGGGCGCTGTTGCTCGGCCCCGCCTGGGTGCTGTACCGCCGTGCTGAGCCGCATGTGCGCGAGATGGTGTAAGCATTTTTATTCATGGAGAATCATTACCAATGTGGACTTTTTTTCACCGCCTAGGCTCGCCCAAGCACTTTTATCAAATTTCTGGCTACCTGATTCCATGGCTAAGCTGGGGCGCATTGCTGTTGTTACTGGCTGGGCTGTATGTTGGCCTGTTGGTTGCCCCGCCCGATTACCAGCAAGGCGAAAGTATGCGCATCATGTATGTGCATGTTCCTGCTGCGTGGATGTCCATGTTTATTTACATGGTGATGGCGGTTAGCGGGGGTATCGCCTTGATTTGGCGGATGAAACTCGCCGATGTCATGATTTCCGCCTCCGCGCCCATTGGCGCATCCTTTACCTTCCTGGCCCTGGCCACAGGATCGCTATGGGGCAAGCCCATGTGGGGTGCCTGGTGGGTATGGGACGCGCGCCTGACTTCTGAATTAATTTTGTTATTCTTATATTTAGGCATCATCGCCCTGTCCTCAGCCATTGAGGACAAACGCAATGCCGCCAAGGCTGCGTCTGTATTGGCCTTAGTGGGGGTGGTCAATATTCCCATCATCCATTATTCAGTGGAATGGTGGAATACCTTGCATCAGCCAGCGACCATCACCAAATTGGCCAAGCCCTCTTTGGCCGATGAAATGTTGATTTCATTGCTTATCATGGCGTTGGCGTTCAAATTCTTTTACTTTGCCCTGGCGCTATACCGCGCGCGCATTGAATTGCTAGACCGCGAACGCAGTTACCAGTGGGTACAAGATGAAGTGGCCAAGGAGACGCAGTCCCCGGCCTAACCTTTTTGATTTTTATAAGCTCAATGAGCCATGACCCATTTGGCGCTAACCAACCCATTGCCATCCTTGCCGTCCTTTGCCAGCGGGCATGACCTGCTAGGTTTGCTAGCGCAATTTAGCCAGCCATGGGCACCGCCGCCAACCAAATCTAGCACGGATCAAGAAGCTTGGGTCTGCGTTGAAGTCATCCAGCCATTGCTGGCTGCAACGGGCGCACCCGTTGCAACTGTAAATGCGGAGGGTACGGGCTGGTGGCGGGAAGATGACGCGCGTCAGGCACCCGGCACCAAAGGGCCAGACTATACGTTGTTTTACCAAGGCGAGCGCCAATGTTACCTAGAAGTACGCCGCCCGGACTCGCCCTTGACACAGGCGCGGCAAGCGGTTTACCAATTGCGCCGTTATGCCTGGAGCGCAGGATTGTCCCATGCCATTCTGACCAATGGCATGGAATGGCGGGTATATGATGGCGCGAAATACCCCGAGGCATCGTCTGCATCCGCTACGCGGACTGGCTCCGCATTGCTGGCAAATTGGCAACTGGACAGCCCTGATGCGGCTGCACAACTGCGCCAATGGTGCGCGCCACGTCGTGCCGCCGTGGCGGACACGCAGCGCAGTGCGCGCTGGCTGGCGGACTTCATCAATGGCTGGCGGTTACGCTTGGCCGAATCTTGGGCCAATAGCAACGTTGTCGGCATAAAGTACGCAGCCAGTGAACTAGATTACGCAGGCTACCAACGCCTGTTAGAAATCATTGCGTTGCGGCGCTTAGAAGACCTGGGCATGGAGCCTTATGGCAGCCTGCAACGCAATGCCGCAGGGGATTGGCAGGCGTGGTTGGCGTACCTTAACGGCTTGCGCGGCAAATATGCGATCACCGTGGACAACCTTCCGCCAGCGGTACAGGCAGAACACTGGGAAATTGCCACGCCGTTGCTGGCTTCCTTGCTTGAACAATGCTATTACCCGCACTGCCCGCTGGAGCTTTCCGTATTGCCCGTCGGCGCACTCGAACAAGCTTGGGAATACACCCTGGCCATGCGCATCCGCTATACGTCGTCCGGCTTGCGCCTAGACGAACGTCCCGAATCGCAAGCCACGGGCGGCCCCCGGCGCTGGCCGCCAGGCAGCGCGGCCTATGCCGCGCATCTTGCGCTGGCGCAGCTACCGGCAGCGGAACCCGTCAGCGTATGCGACCCATTATGCGGTTCGGGCATGATGCTGACGGCAGCCTATCGTGAATTATTGCATCGCAATGCGTTGCATCACAATGCGTTGCATCGTCACACGCAGGATTTGTGCGCGCAATCCACGCCACCTGTTGTGCAACGCGGACTGGCTCCGCTCCGTAACCGGCGCGGCGCGGAATACCTGCATTTTGACGAACGCCTACGCTGGCTACAGCATACCGTGTGGGGCGCGTGCGCGGATCCGCTGGCCATCGTTGCCACGCGCATTGCTTTGCTCTTGGCCTTGTTGGAAGACCCCGATGCCCAGCCCCCGCCCAACACCACATTGGATTTGCGCTTTTTGCACACGCAAGTCCGCCACATCAAACTGCTGTGCGCGCCGCCCAAACGCACAGGCGCACACCAATTCAGCTTACTTGAGCCGCCTGCTGAATACAACGCGCCCACGCACGACTGGAGCAGCAACGCCGCCACTGGCACCACCGGCAACGCGGTTGCCAGCGCGTTTGACCGCAGCACGCCATTCGCGGCAGTACTGACTGCGCCGCCTGCCTGGCCGCTGGCGCAAGCGGATTGCGCATCCACCAGCAAACGCGGCAAAGCGCGCCAACGTGGTTACGCACATGGCGCGCCGGGATACGCCTTGTATTTACGCCAAATTCCCAGCATGTTGGCTCCAGGCGGAACCATCGCCGCTTGGATTCCCGCCGCCTTTCTCAGCCGCGAAGATTTGGTTGGATTGCGCCGTCGTTTAGCCAGATTCCTGACATTAGAGCGGTTACACAGCCTACCCATGACAGAAGGCGCGGATTTGACACTGCTGGTGGCGCGCAACGAAGAACCAGCACCGCATCAAATGGTGCTGTGTTCCACACCCGAGCAAGTGGCCCGCCAAGCAGATTGGCTCAATGCCACAGGCGTTTGGATTGTGCAACAAACCTTGGCGCGGCGTAAGGATTGGGCCAAGCTGGCGCAGGGCCACTCCCATAATCCCCACAGGTGATTGGGAATGCCCATGAATAACCTGCACATAGCCAATGCCGGTAGCGGCGTTGGCATTTATCCTAACTGGCCCGCGCCCGCTACAGTACTCGCCGTAACGACCACCCGCCAAGGCGGATGCAGCGCGCCGCCGTATGAATCGTTCAATCTCGCCATGCACGTGGGTGATAATCCCCAGACCGTGGCTGCCAACCGTGCTTGCCTGCACGGCGTACCGAACACAACGGCCTGGCTCAATCAAACCCATGGCACCACCTGCACGCGCCTGCCTGGCGCAGAGCAAGCAGAGGCTGACGCTGCCTGGACAAACACGCCTGGCCAAGTATGTGCAGTATTAACCGCTGATTGCCTGCCGGTCTTGTTTTGCGACCGCCGTGGTACGCGCGTAGCTGCGGCTCATGCCGGTTGGCGCGGCTTAGCCGCAGGCGTGCTGGAAGCCACGGTGGCCGCCATGGACTGCGCACCAGCAGACTTATTGGCTTGGCTGGGGCCAGCCATTGGGCCGCAACGATTTGAAGTGGGCGCAGAAGTGCGCGCTGCCTTCACAGACCGAAATCCTGCCACCCACGCTGCATTCCGTGCTCACCACCGTCCTGGCCATTGGCTGGCAGACTTATATGCCATCGCACGCTTGAATCTGCGCCAAGTTGGCGTAACCGCAGTGTATGGCGGCGATTTTTGCACCTATTCCGAACCGCAGCGCTTTTTTTCTTTTCGCCGCGATGGCGTGACTGGACGCATGGCCAGCTTAATCTGGCTGGCAGAATGAAGCGTAATGTAATAAAACAATATTATTCAACGAGTTCCTGAATAAGCGCTTGATAAATTTTCTTTTGCTCACGCCAGCGCAAAGGCTGGTACTTGGCGTAGGCGCGTGCAGCCAGTTGATCGCGCAATTCCGGCGTGCGGTAGAGCTGGATCATGGCGTCAGCCAGCGCTTGGGCGTCGCCCGCTTCGCAAAATAGCATGTCGGTTTCGTCAAAATAATCTTTGACCGCATTGACGCGCGAAATAATCACCGGACGCAGCATGGCAATATATTCAAACATTTTATTGGCGTGCATTAAATCGGTGTAAATATCACGCAATACGGGCACTAACCCCACATGCGCCGCACTGATTAATTCCGGCAATTGTTCAACGGGGCGAAATGGTAAAAACTCCACCACGTCATGCGCTTGCAGCGCATCACACAACGCCTTAACCGCATCCAAATATTCGCCTTCGCCCACAATTTGTACTTTTAAGCCTGGAATATGGTCACGCGCCAAATGTGCGGCTTGCACTGCAATGTGCAAGCCATAGCGCTGCAAAATACTGCCATGGGAAACGCATACAAACGGCGGAACCTCTGGCTCGCCCCGGCGCGGATCAGCAGCGGCATGGACGTTGGGCGCAAAAATCGTTTCATCCGGCACATTGTGGATGCAAGTCATGCGCTCACGACGAATGCCATGGCTCACAAATACCGACTGCATGGTGGTATGAATTGTTATCAATTTATTGGCAAACGCTGCACTGAGCCATTCTACCCAAACCGCAGCGCGTACCAGGCGATGCTTGGCATCTACGCCATATTTAGACTGGTAGAACTCCGGCGTGGCCTCTTGTAAATCCAACACCACCTTAGCGCCCAGCAATTTAGCCCAAAATGCAGAAAACACCAAAAAATCAGGCATGGTATGCACTTGCACCACGGCATAACGGTGTTGCCAAAATAGGCGCGTTACCTTAATTTGCGCTGCCATGACAAAGCTGATGTATTCCCACAAATAACGCAGTAAACCACCGCGCTTGCGCGTGCCAGGCAAGCGGTGCAACGTTACCCCCGCGACAGTTTCCAACGGCGCTTCGCCCGTGCCCTGTAAGCAGACTACATCCACGTGCTTACCCATTTCTATCAATGCCTCAGCATCACGCCGTACCCGGGGGTCTTTGCCATATTCGCGATGACGTACTAGACAAATTTTGTTCGGATTCGTTTTCATAGGCAGAACTCGCAGAACTCCGTGAAAGGATTTTATATCAATAGGTTATTTAGTAT
>DYPE01000069.1:0-4907 GCA_020720085.1 Dichelobacter nodosus
TTATGGTTTATTCCCCATTATTCTACTATGGAAATGGGCGGGCGGGAATTGCTGATGAACCCATGTGTTTGGACATCATGCCATTTTTTTAATCCGTTCCAAGGCATGTGCTAGCTTTTCTCCTTGCGCAGCCCAAGTCAAGTCGGGTGGAAACTCCGCCACGCGCGGATTGCGTAATTGTTCGCTAATCGCCCTGGCCATGTCGGTGGGGTTGCGCGGTGCGCATAACGCGATGGCCGCACTGGCTTGCGGATAGGTGGCAAGAAAATTGTCTACTTTGGTGCTGACCACGGGTGCGCCGCACGCTAGGTATTCGGCGGTTTTGCAGGAACAGCCCATGTCGATGAGCGTGTCTTGCAAATAGGGAATCACTACCGCGTCGGCGGCGTTGATCATGTCTGCCACGCACTCCTGCGCCACCATGCCCCGGTAATCGATCCACGGCGCGGACAAATCCAGCCCAGCCGCTGTGTCCACCCGGCCCGCCAGCAGCAGGCGCAGGCGCGGATGGCCAGGAACGCTGGCATTGCCAGGAACGCTGGCGTGGCCAGGAACGCTGGCGTTGCTTGACACCAATTGCGCACAGGCCGCGATCAGCGTGTCTACGCTGCGATTTTTTTCCATGGAACCAAAATAACCCACCACCGTGTCGTGCGCCGGGATTGCCAGCGCACGCCGGGCCTCGGCCTTGGGTTTAGGATGGAACCGGCGCGGGTCGATGCTGTTGGTAATCAGCAGCACGTTGGCATTATAAGCGCGGCAGAATTCCACCATAGGCATGCTGGCGCAAGTGACCAGCGCGGCAGCGCGTAAGGTTTTAAAATACAGCGTTTTCATGCCCGGAATGCGGTTAGAGCCAAATGCCAGGTATTGATCGTACACATCGAACACCAGCGGTACGCCCAGCCAGCGCGCCAATGCCAGGCCGATGCCGCCGTACAGGCTGTCCGCACTGGCGATAATGAGGTCAGGCCGCATGTGGCGCGCCAACGCCAACGTGCGCCACAAAAACCGCGTTGGAAAAGGCAGCATGTGAAACGCTACGTTTTCCAACGTTTCGCTATGCGCGTGGCGGTTGCGGTAATCTGCCGCTGCTACGCATACTTCGTGGCCGTGCTTGGCCAATTCTACTGGCAGATAAAACAATCGACCAAAACGGTCGGATAATAAGTCTTTGTTAGTGTAATAACGCTTGCAAATCAACAGGATTTTCATGGCATGAGATTGGACGCCGCTTCCTGGGCCGCTTCGTCAACACTGGCAGATGATGTGTGCCCGGCAGATTCCGCTTCCTCCATGGGCGACAACTCGCCTTTGGGCGGTGCTTGGGTGGCGTATTCCAGCATCTCTACGTCTGGGGGGGCATACTCATCAAATGGCGCATTATCGCCATCCTCTGTCGTGTCATCGCGCTGATAATCCTTGCGGTAAAATGGATTAGAGGCAATCTGTGCGCTCACCAAACGCAAATTACCCGCCACTGGCACGCGATTGCCGCCAGTGCGCGGGCGGTCTAATTTGAATTCAAAGGTAATTTCGCGGCTGGGCAGCACATTGGTATTAAAGTCGCGCGGCAATTGCGAGGTATGGAAAAAAATGGAACGATACGGCGAACCATGGTTGCGCGAATCCGTAATCCATAAACCTGGGCCAATGGCTTCCATGTAGCGAATAAAGCCAAAGCCTTTTTCTTCATCGTAATGGTAGCAATAGCCGCGCGCATAAGAACCAATTTTACCCCATTCTTCATGGTCTTGGCGTTTGACTGGCAATAAATTGGGAATAAGGTAGCCCGATACGAACATATCTGCTTCGCGTTTAAGGTCTTGTGAAACATTATCAAAACCAATAATTTCCACGCGACAACCATAATTTTGCAGCGCACGCACCACTTGCACGAAATCGCCATCGCCAGTCACCAATAACACACGATCCAAGTGGCGCGACTGCATCAGCGCATCTACTGCCATATCTAAATCAGAATTGGCCTTGCCAAAGCGGTTGCCTTTATCATCTTCATACCACTTCACATTTTTTTGAATGACCTTAAACCCATACTCGCGCAACACCGAAAAATAGGCATTAATCCCTTTGCGGTAATTAATATCCTCGCGGTTGCGCTCTGGGTCAAAGCTGGCATAGGCATTCAGGCGGATGGCCTCGTATTCGTCACGACAGGCGAACTCGCGCAACACGTCGTAATGCATACCATAACCGCCATTGCGGTTTACATTGGCCACATCCACGTATACACCGATTTTCCCTCTAGAATTAATGCTTGGCACAAAAATCTATCCTATTTATAAAGTGTTTGAATGTTAAACATTGTTTAGGTTGGCCGCGCCAACAGGTACTGCATGAATTTTTATAACTTGATTAAAATAAATAACTCACCTGCTCAGACATCACTGGAATCCCCCTACACGCTTGCGTTTTGTCCTCCCAATAACTCTGGCGATAATGGGGACAATTTTTTATGGCGCAATATGTGGCTCAGTGTCATAGTTCAGTTCATTCGAATTTTACAAAAAATCGTTTTTTAGCATCATGTTACTTTTTTAGCTTGAAAGCGTTATTTTATACAAAAATTGGGGGATAGGGCAGGGCCAGCCGCACGATAATTCCCCCCAAGCACGCCTCCTGGATGCAGATTAACGATTATTGGCCTTCATGATTTGACAGGGGGATTATAGCGATGGGATACTAATTAACTTTGCCTGCCTGTTATCTTATATCCGCCGCGACTCCCTCCATGAACGATGCCTCCCTGCAACGCCAGTGTTCCTGGCAACGCCAGTGTTCCTGGTCTGACCTGCGCTATGATGAACCGTTGGCGGGGTACGTTACGTGGCGTGCCGGTGGCGTAGCGCAGCGGTTATTCGCGCCTGCCTCGTTGGCGGAATTGCAGGTATTTTTGGCGCAGCAGCCTGGCAGCGAGCCATTGCACTGGCTGGGCTTGGGCAGTAATTTGCTGGTGCGTGATGGCGGTGTGCGCGGCACGGTGATTCTGACTCGTGTGGGGCTGAATGCGATGCAGCCGCTGGGCGATGGCCGCTGGCGGGTGGAAGCGGGTGCGAGTTGTGCCAAGGTGGCGCGCGCTACGGTGCGCGCCGGGTGTGCGGGTGTGGAATTCCTGGCCGGCATTCCCGGCACCTTGGGCGGCGCGTTGGCCATGAATGCGGGTGCGTTTGGCGGCGAAATGTGGGAGTGGGTGGAGCGTGTGGAAACCGTGAACCGCTGGGGCCAATGCTTTACGCGCTGCGCTGACGCTTTCACTATTGGCTACCGCCACGTGCTGGGGCCGCCAGGTGAGGTGTTTGTGGCTGCCATTTTGCGTTTGCATCCTGTGGATGCACCGCAGGCAGCGCTGGCGTGGCAGCGCATTCAAGCTTTGTTGGAAAAACGCAAGCAAACTCAGCCTATTGGCACGTTCAACTGCGGTTCAGTATTCCGTAACCCTGATGCAAACGAACACGGTGGCGATCCGGTCAAACAGTACGCTGGCGGGCTGATTGAGCGCGCCGGGTTAAAGGGTTTGGCGTGTGGAGATGCTTATGTTTCTGAAAAACACGCCAATTTCATTATAAACCGTGGCCGCGCCCGTGCTGCTGATTTAGAAACACTGATGCAGTGGGTGCAACAGCGCGTATACGAGCGTTTTGGCATTTGGTTGCGGCCTGAAGTTAAAATTTGGGGCGAGAACCTGGTAGATAGTGGTTAGTGGAGTGGCTAGTGAACTGGCCACTCACCACGGTTTACTACTCGCAATTTACTTACAACGCCAGTGTTCCTGGCCACGCCAGCGTTCCTGGCCACGCCAGCGTTCCTGGCCACTAACCGAAACCATATCATGACCATTCATCCCAATGAATTAGGTACAGCCAGGAACACTGGCGTTATTGTAGTGCTCATGGGCGGAGATTCCGCAGAGCGCGAAGTGTCGCTAAAAAGCGGCAAGGCAGTGCTGCAAGGCTTATTGGCTGCTGGCGTGAACGCGGTGGGCTTAGACACGCGGGATGGTTTATTAAACCATTTACAAGCCTACCAACCGGATTGTGTTTTTCTGGCCCTGCATGGCCGTGGCGGAGAAGATGGCGCGATTCAAGGCTTTCTCGACACGCTGGGGATTCCCTATACCGGCAGCGGCGTGGCGGCCAGTGCGTTGGCCATGGACAAAATCCGCACCAAGCAATTGTGGCGCGGTTGCGGCCTGCCTACACCGGATTTTTTTGTGGTGTCGCGCGCCGCGCACGGCGGGCCAACGCTGCCGCTGGCACCATTGGCGGGCCAATTGGGCGGCTTGCCGCTGATGATTAAACCTGCAAGCGAGGGGTCTAGCGTGGGCGTTACCAAAGTGACACGCGCGGAGGATTTGGAATCTGCCTGGCAGCAAGCCGCTGTGCGTGACACGCGCGTGCTGCTGGAGCGGTTCATTGCTGGCGAGGAATACAGTGTAGCCATTCTCAATGGCCGCGCATTGCCCATTATCCATCTGGAGCCAGAGGACGGGTTTTATGATTACCACGCCAAATATCTGTCATCAAACACGCGGTATCATTGTCCTTGCGGGCTGGCAGCAGAAGAGGCAAAAGCCATGCAAGACCTTGCGCTGCAAGCCTTTGCCGCGTTAGGCGGTAAAAACTGGGGGCGGGTTGACATTATGCGCGATGGCGATGGCCAATGCTGGCTGCTAGAAGCCAATACCATTCCGGGCATGACGGATCATAGTCTGGTGCCCATGGCCGCCAAGGCGGCAGGATTGGATTTCCCCGCATTGCTGGTGGAAATACTGGCTGGCGTGCGCACGCCGGGTTAGCGTGTGCGGCCTTTGATTGCACGATGAAGCGTTGGTGGGCGGGCCTGGCCTTGTTGGCCACAGTGGGCGGAACGCTGGCGTGGCCAGGAAC
>DYPE01000069.1:5007-16216 GCA_020720085.1 Dichelobacter nodosus
CTGGCGTGGCCAGGAACGCTGGCGTGGTGGGCCGAACCCACGCGCTTGCCGATCCGCCACGTGGAAGTGGCGGGAGAATTGCACGGCAAGCCTGTCCCGTTACGTTTTGTGGACACGCAGTTGTTGCAGCAGCGCTTGCTGAGTTTGGTCAGCGTAGGTTTTTTCTACGCAGATTTACCCGCCATTCGTGCCGAAACAGAAGCCTTGCCGTGGGTGGCTGCTGCCACCGCACGGCGGGTATGGCCGGATAGGCTGCGCATTACCCTCCGCGAGGAGGTGCCATTGGCCTGGTGGGGCGAATGCCCGCTGCCCGGGGGAAATTGCCCGGAACGCGGGCGTAGCCCGGAACGCGGGCGTAGCGCAGTGCTCACGCGCAACGGCAAAATATTGCGCATGGCGCGTAATCAAATACAACTGCCTATTTTTACAGGCGAACGGGCGCAACGCACACGGATGATTGCAGAATATCTCGCCATGCGTGCGCAGTTGCCGCCCACCGCGCCAGGCATCGCGGTACTGGCAGCGAAAGAGGGTGATTTTTATGTAACATTTACCGATCAACGCACCGTCATCTTACATTCCAGCGCTGATTTGCGTAAACTGTCACAGCTTAACGCTGTTTTCGCACAAAACCCATATACGCGAATCGACTTGCGCTACCGCCACGGATTCGCATTACAATAAAATAAGTTCGGTTTACTCAATGGCCAAAGAAAAAAAACTGCTGGTTGGATTGGACATTGGCACCTCCAAAGTGGTTGCCATTGTCGGCGAAGTGGGGGATGGCTTTGTCGAAATCATCGGTATTGGCCAACATCCCTCGCGCGGCCTGAAAAAAGGCGTCATTGTAAATATCGACTCCACCATCCACTCCATTCAGCGCGCAGTAGAAGAAGCTGAACTGATGTCTGGTTGCGAAATTCACTCCGTGTACGCTGGAATTGCCGGTAGCCACATTCGCAGTGTCAACTCGCATGGCATTGTTGCCATCCGTGATCGCGAAGTCACTCAAAACGACATTGAACGTGTTATTGACGCAGCCCGTGCCGTGGCTATTCCTGCGGATCAAAAAATTATCCGCGTTATCCCGCAAGAATTTATCATTGACAACCAAGAAGGCGTGCGCGAGCCGATTGGCATGTTTGGCGTGCGCCTAGAAGCCAAAGTGCACATTGTCACCGGCGCGCTCAGCGCAGCGCAGAACATCATCAAATGCGTGCGCATGTGCGGCTTAGAAGTGGATGACATAATTCTAGAACAACTCGCCTCTAGCGCAGCGGTGCTGACTGAGGACGAAAAAGAACTGGGCGTATGCCTGGTCGACATTGGCGGCGGCACCACCGACATCGCAATTTTTACCCAGGGTGCCATCCGCCATACCTCGGTTATTCCCATTGCTGGCGATCAAGTCACCAATGACATCGCAGTGGCATTGCGCACACCCACGCAATATGCCGAGGAAATTAAAATCAAATACGCTTCCGCGCTGGCCAAACTCGCCAATGCCGAAGAAATGATTGAAGTGCCCAGCGTAGGTTCCCGTCCATCCCGCCTGCTTGCACGCCAAACCCTCGCAGATGTGGTCGAGCCGCGTTACGAAGAACTTTTCACCCTGGTGCTGGACGTTATCCGCCGCAGCGGCTATGAAGACATGATTGCCGCTGGCGTGGTACTCACCGGTGGTAGCGCCAAAATGGATGGTGTGGTGGACTTGGCAGAAGAAGTATTCCACATGCCTGTGCGCTTAGGGATGCCGCGCAACGTGGCCGGATTGACGGACATTATCAAAAACCCAATTTACGCCACTGGCGTGGGCCTGTTGTCATTTAGCCAGCAGCACAATTATGAACCAGTAACCGACATTACCAGCAGCAGCGGGATAAAAGCATTTTTTCACCGGATAACCGGATGGTTCCAGGGGAATTATTGAATGCTCACAACCCATGCCCTGTTTGCAGCGCAAGGCCGTGTAGCGTGGCGATCTTGCGGGTAATTATCACACAACCTTGCTTTTTTCGGCTTTTATTATGATTTTGTTTAAGATATGATGACCGCAAAAATTTATCCTCCAGCAGGTAATGACCTCTGGTCAAGTTATTGCATGAAAATAATTTCTAAAGAACAACAATACGTTTACCAACTATTTTTGGATCCGTACTTTTGCCCAAATTCAAGGTCCAGCCGGGAGGTTATACAGTGTTTGAATTGATGGATACATACAGCCAAAGCGCGATCATCAAAGTAATCGGCATTGGCGGCGGCGGTGGCAACGCAGTAGAGCACATGCTGGCAGGGAATATTGAAGGCGTTGAGTTTATTGTAGCCAACACCGATGCCCAAGCGCTACGCAATTCCTCGGCGCGCACCATTTTGCAACTGGGCACCGACCTCACCAAGGGCCTGGGCGCGGGTGCCAATCCCGAAATTGGCCAACAAGCTGCACTGGAAGACCGCGAGCGTATTATCAGCGTGCTGGAAGGCACCGATATGGTATTCCTGACTGCTGGCATGGGCGGTGGTACCGGCACTGGTGCATCGCCAATTATCGCGCAAATCGCCAAAGAGCAAGGCATACTCACGGTTGCCGTGGTCACCCGCCCATTCCCCTTTGAAGGCCGCAAACGCGCCAAAATTGCAGACGAAGGCATTAAAGAACTTAGCCAGCACGTAGATTCACTGATTGTGATTCCCAATGAAAAATTATTGTCCGTGCTTGGGCGCGACGTCTCCTTGCTCGGCGCGTTTAAATCTGCCAATGACGTGTTGTACAACGCAGTGCAAGGCATATCCGAACTCATCACCAGCCCTGGACTGATTAACGTTGATTTCGCGGACGTAACCACCGTGATGCAAGAGATGGGCATGGCCATGATGGGCACTGCACGCGCCAGCGGCGAAGGTCGGGCGCGTAAAGCCGCCAAAGACGCCATTTCCAGCCCCTTGTTGGAAGACATTGACCTTAGCGGCGCACGTGGCATTTTGGTGAATATGACCGCTGGACTGGACATGACCATTGGCGAATTTGAAGAAATGGGTGCCGTGATTGAAGAATTCGCCTCGGAAAACGCCACCGTGGTGGTCGGTACTGCCATTAACCCAGAAATGCAAGACGAAGTGCGCGTGACCGTGATTGTCACAGGCGTCACGCCCAACGTGAAAAAAGAAGAAAAGCCAACTGCGGCTAAAGTCACGCCGCACTTGGTTCGCCCAGGCGGTGAAGTCGATTATACCAAACTCGATCAACCCACTATGATACGCCACCAAAAAACCATGCCCCCCCCCAAAACCGAGGCCAAGCCCTCCTCTCTGCCGGAAACTGCCAATTCCGACTACTTGGACATTCCCGCGTTTTTGCGCCGCCAGGCGGATTAACCCAGCACGGATCAGCGTGCGCCAGCATTCACTGCATGGCGCACGCATGATCCAACAACCCGCAATATTATTTTGTCCAATCTCGCAAAAAAAAAAACAGCCAACGCCAGGCGCGCATTATGGCATTTCCGCCGTGCAACCGCGTTTTTCGGTTAAGGTTCTTTAACACCACCATCCGCATCACAACCCGAAGAGAGTGTTCCGATGATTCCACAACGCACACTAAAAAATAGCATTCAAGCCACCGGCATAGGGCTGCACACCAGTGCAAAGGTCCTGCTCACGCTACGCCCCGCGCCGCCAGACACGGGCATTGTATTTCGCCGTGTAGACTTGCCTCATGCGCTGGAAATCCCCGCGCAAGCGGAATACGTAGGGGACACTCGGCTGTCCACTACCTTGGAACACCGCAATGTAAAAATTTCCACGGTCGAGCACCTGCTGTCCGCACTGTGCGGTTTAGGGATAGACAATGCCTACGTAGATGTCAATGCGGAGGAAATTCCCATTATGGATGGCAGCGCCAGCCCCTTTGTATTTTTAATTCAATCTGCGGGCATTGAAGAACAATCCGCGCCCAAACGCTTTATCCGCGTAAAGCGCACGGTAGAAGTGCATAAGGATGGCAAATGGGCCAGATTTGAGCCATTTCACGGTTTTAAGGTGAATTTCTCCATTCAATTCAACCATCCAGCCTTCAACCGTGGTCGCCAGCAAGTGGAGATTGATTTTTCCCGCACCTCCTTTGTCAAGGAAGTCAGCCGCGCCCGCACCTTTGGTTTTTTGCGTGAAATCGAGTTGTTGCGTGAAAACCGCCTGGCCCTGGGCGGCAGCTTGGACAACGCAGTGGTGATGGACGACTACCGCGTGTTAAACGAAGACGGCCTACGCTACGAAGATGAGTTCGTGCGCCACAAAGTGTTAGACGCAGTGGGTGACTTATATTTGCTGGGGCATGGCTTGATAGGCGCGTTCTATGGCCATAAATCGGGCCATGAATTGAATAACTTGCTGCTGCGCCAATTGCTGGCCCAACAAGACGCTTGGGAATTGGTCACAGCGGATGAAAAAACGGAATCCGCCACCTGGGCATTTCTCCCGCTGTATGCGCATTAACGTAGGGGCGGTGGTTTATCCCCGCCAGTAGGGGCGATGGTTTATCCCCGCCGTGCCCGCCCAGCCAAGCGCAGCAATGCACGTTGCAAGACAGGGTCTGCAATGGTTTGTGCGCATTCGCCGATGATTTGTGCCGACGCAGGGCTAAGCGGCGTATGCACCAATGCGATGGGCGCGGGCGCGGGCATGGCGCACACCTTCACGCGCAGCGTGTCGATCTCGGGAAAATTGCACATTTCCCGCCGCCAAAACTGTATAATCTGAGGGCTTAAAAAACGCAGGCGGGCAGCCCATGCTGAACTGTCCGCACACAACAACAATTTGCGCTCCGCCAATGCCGCCACCCGCACATGGGGCGCGACTTCCACTGGCCAGCACGTGGTCAATAACTGCTCAATGCGCAGCAAATAATGGCAACGCGGCAACAGGGTGGATAACGCGCTATTCCCGCCGCACCAAGTGGAAAAATTTTTCATGCCAGGGCCTTTTGTGCCTTGCCGTAATCGTAACTAACCGTCGTTAAGGGCACAACTTTCAATGATTACAAAGATTATCACCAAAATCTTCGGTAGCCGCAATGACCGGCTGATCAAAAAAATGCGCAAGCAAACTACGGCCATTAACGCTTTAGAGCCGCAAATCAGCGCCATGCAAGACGACGAGTTACGTGAAAAGGTAACGCAACTGCGCGCGCAATGCCAGCAAGCGGGCGCGGTGCTGGATGATTTTTTGCCCGAAGCCTTTGCCCTGGTGCGTGAAGCCAGCCGCCGCGTATTAAACATGCGCCATTTCGATGTACAAATGATTGGCGCAATGGTGCTGCACCAAGGCAAAATCGCCGAAATGCGCACCGGTGAAGGCAAAACGCTGGTCGCCACCTTGGCGGTATTTCTCAATGCCTTGGCTGGCAAGGGCGTGCATGTCGTCACGGTAAACGATTATTTAGCCCGCCGTGACGCTGCCTGGATGGGCAAACTGTACCACTTTTTAGGCATGTCCACTGGCGTGATTAACTCCTCGGGCCGTTCCGGGCCAGACAGCGGCTCCTATTTGTTCGATCCAGAATACGTGCCAGAAGATGACACCGGCCATCCCGCTCTCCGCCCTGCCACGCGCAAAGAAGCCTACGCGGCGGACATCACCTACGGCACCAACAACGAATTTGGTTTTGATTATTTGCGCGACAACTTAGCCTTTACCATTCAAGACCGCGTGCAACGCGAATTATTCTTCGCCGTGGTGGATGAAGTGGACTCTATTTTAGTGGACGAAGCCCGCACGCCGCTGATCATTTCCGGCCCCAGTGAAGGCTCGTCAGGACTGTACGCCAAAATCAACCCCATCATTCCCCGCCTCAAACGCCAAGCGCGCATGGCGGAGACCGACGAAGAAGAACTGCCGGGCGACTACGCGGTGGATGAAAAAAATCGCCAAGTGTACCTCAGCGAAGAAGGCCACCAGCATGTGGAGGAATATCTTACCGAAGCAGGTTTGTTGTCAGAAAACAGCAGCTTGTACGATGCCACCAACATCATGCTCATGCACCACGTCAATGCCGCATTGCGCGCCCACACGCTCTTTGAACGCAATGTGGATTACATCGTGCGTAACGGCCAAGTGATTATTGTGGATGAGTTTACGGGCCGCACCATGGAAGGTCGGCGTTGGTCAGAAGGCTTGCACCAGGCAGTGGAAGCCAAGGAAGACGTGGAAATACAACAAGAAAATCAAACGATTGCATCCATTACCTTCCAAAATTATTTCCGTATGTATCAAAAATTAGCCGGCATGACAGGCACAGCGGACACAGAAGCAGTTGAATTCCATCAAATTTACAACCTGGAAGTGGTGGTGGTGCCTACCCACCGCACCATGATCCGCATCGACCATGCCGACAAGGTATACTTAAATAAAGTCCAAAAATTCAAGGCAGTGGTACAAGACACCCAAGACTGCCTGGAACGCAAACAGCCGGTATTGATTGGCACAACCTCCATTGAAAACTCCGAACTGCTGTCCACCCTGCTGAAAGAACAAAATATTGCGCACGAAGTGCTCAATGCCAAACACCATGAGCGCGAGGCCGAAATCATCGCACAAGCGGGCCGCCCTGGCGCGGTGACCATTGCCACCAACATGGCAGGACGCGGCACGGACATTATTCTCGGCGGCAATCCTACATTGCTCGCCAAAACCCAAAACCTTTCCGAAGACGCGCTACAAGCAGAATGGGAAAAGCTCCACGCCCAAGTGCTGGCCGCAGGCGGCCTGCACGTCATCGGCACCGAACGCCACGAATCACGCCGCGTGGACAACCAATTGCGCGGACGCTCCGGGCGGCAAGGCGACCCAGGCTCCAGCCGTTTTTATTTGTCGCTGGAAGACCCGCTGATGCGGATTTTTGCCTCCGAATGGGTGAGTTCCATGATGCAGAAACTGGGCATGGAAGAAGACGAAGCCATTGAACACCGCTGGGTCACCAATGCCATTGAACGCGCGCAACGCAAAGTGGAAGGCCGCAACTTTGACATCCGCAAACAACTGCTGGAATACGATGACGTGGCCAATGATCAACGCCGCGCCATGTACACCATGCGCAGAGAATTGATGGAAGCGCAAAATGTATATAAAAATATTCAAAATATCCGCCGCGATGAAGTCAATGCACTAATCGATGAATATATTCCGCCCAACAGCCCAGATGAAATTTGGAATATTGAAGGCTTACAAGTCGCGCTAGAAAAAGCCTTCCTCGCCCCGATACCCGTGGTGCAATGGCTGCACGAAGATGAAACGCTACACGAAGCCCCGTTGCGCGCGCGCATTGTGGAAACTTTGGCGCAAGCCTATGATTCTCGCGCCCAAAAACTGGGCGAAGAACAAGTGCGCCACTACGAAAAAGCCATAATGCTGCAAACCTTAGACAAGCTGTGGAAAGAACATCTGGCCGCCATGGATTACCTGCGCCAAAGCATTCACCTGCGTGGCTACGCCCAAAAGAATCCCAAGCAGGAATACAAACGCGAAGCGTATGAAATGTTTAAGCAATTGCTGCAACAAATCCAGCAAACCGTGCTGCAACAAGTCACAGAAGAAATTTTCCGCGCCGCCGGACGGCTGGAAGCGGATTTGCAAATGCTAGAAATCAGCCAACGCCAACCCGCGCCCATGCACTACCAACACGCGCCTGCCAGCGCGCTGCTCGCTGGTGCGGGCAAAACCGGTGAAGAAGAAAGCGATGCCATCTCACCCGCCGCGCCGCGCCGCGCCTTGCCCCCGGAAGCAGAAGATCAACGCAGCCACCACACCTTTGTGCGCCAACAGCCCAAAATTGGCCGCAATGACCCATGTCCCTGCGGCTCGGGCAAGAAATACAAACATTGCCACGGCCAATTGGCATAATTGGGGTTGAGTTGCCGTTATGCGGCGTGCGAAGCCGTCTTCGCACGTGCCAAGCTACGGCTTGGCACTCCGGCGGTTGGTGTTCCCGCCTGAAATTTTTTGCAGTAGAGAGAGTGTATGCCTCCCCCATCATTCGCCACGCCAGACCTCCTTGACACCATCCGCCGTTTTCTTGCCGCGCCGCCGGAAGGCACGCCGGCGGAGATTTTAGAGGCGTTTGACTTCAAGGGGCACAAGACCTGTTTGCCGCCCAAGTTGTTTTTGGCAACGGTGGAACAAGCGCCGGTGGCGATTTCGATTACTGATCCAGCGGCGACGATTTTGTATGTCAATGCTTTGTTTGAAGAACTCACCGGCTATTGCCGCGATGAGGTGATTGGCAAAAATGAAGCGGTGTTGTCCAGCCGCGCCACGCCGGCTGCGGTGTATCAGGACTTGTGGCAGACCATCAAGGCGCGCAAAGTGTGGCGCGGGCATTTGGTCAATCATCGCCAAAATGGCGCGGAATATTTGGCAGAGTTGACCATTTCGCCGGTGTTGGATGGCGCGGGCAACATCAGTTATTTTTTGGGAATGCACCGCGACATCAGCGAGTTGCATCAATTGGAGCAACGGCTAAAATTTCAAACTGCGCTGACCCAAGCGGCGTTGGATGCCGCGCCAGTGGTGGTGGCGATGTTGGGCGCACAACGCCAAGTGATGTTGCAAAATCAAGCATACCGGCAATTGGCGCGGGAATTTCGCGGCATTGAGCCAGCGCATTTGTTTTTAGACGGCTTGGAGCGCGAATTGAATGCGGATGTCAACTGTTTATGCAGCGGCGGCGGCAATTTTTCCAATATAGAAATTCGCCTTGATCCGCCGCATAATGCCGCACCGCGCTGGTTTTCGTGTTCAGGGGTGCGGGTGGAGGAATTGAGCGACGCCGCACAGGCGTATTTTCACCCCAACGCCAGCCGCTGCTATTTGCTGTTGGTTGCCAACGACATCACCGCCGCCCGCCAGCGCATTCAAGAGGCGCGCACCAATTTGATTCGCGCCAGCATGGCAGAACAGCAAATGAACCAAACCATGCGCGAGGCGATCTCGGCGGCAATGTTCAAGTTGCAAGCGCCGCTTAACATCATCAAAGCCGCGCTGGCAATGCCATCGGCAAACGGCGAGCACAGCAGCTTTCAACTGGTGCTGAAACAAGCACTTGCCACCGGCGAAGACGCGATGGCGAGTTTGCAACACGCCCTGCCAGTGCCGGTGCGCGAACAAAGCGCTACGGTCAATCTCAACGAATTGCTGCATGAAGTGTTAAAATTATCCACGTCAGCGCTGCTGGCAAACGGCATTGTCGTGGATTGGCGTCCCGCGCCGGTGTTGCCGCCGCTGCTCGGACAGGCAAACGGCTTGCGCGGCTTGTTTAAGTATTTGTTGGATAACGCGATTGAAGCGGTGAAAAGTGTGCGCGATTACCGCGAAATCCGCCTGCAAACCACGTTGGAGGACGACGAATTGTTGGTGGAAATCATGGACAACGGGCCGGGCATTGACCGCCACGACCGCTTGAAAATTTTTGAACCTTTTTTCTGCGGTTGGCATAATCCCAAGGGCCACGCGGGCATGGGGCTGACCATGGCACGGGAAATTGTCCTTGATCACAGCGGCAGCATTGACATGGATGCCGATTTTCTCGGCGGTTGCCGGGTGTGTGTACGCTTGCCATTGGCGGGCGGAGAGGCAAGCTATGAGTAGCCTAGAAAATCAACTGGAAGCGCTGTATCAAGTCAGTCAGGTACTCAGCCGCTCGCTGGATTTGCGCGAAACCCTGGCGGCGGTGCTTAAAGTGCTGCATGACAACGCCAATCTCAACCATGGCATGATCAGCCTGGTGGACGAGGACAGCGGCGATTTGCTGGTGATTGCCCTGCATGATGAAAACCCCGCGCCGCTGCATTCCGTGCGTTACAAACCGGGCGAAGGGATTATCGGCGCGATTTTGGAAAGTGGCGCACCCCTGGTGCTGGAACGCATCGCCGACGATCCGCGCTTTTTAGACCGCCTGGGCGTGTACAGCCGCCACCGCCCGTTTATCGGCGTACCGATTGAAATCGGCGACCACACCGCAGGCGTGTTGGCAGCGCAACCGCACGACGAATATTCGCTAGAACGCGAAGAACGCTTTGTCAAAATGGTGGCCAATTTAATCGGCCAAAGCGTGCGCCTGGCGAAAAAAATTGAAGACGAACAACTGGCGTTAAAAACCGAACGCGATTCCTTGCGCCGCAAAGTACGCGGCGAACACGGTTTTTCCAACATGATCGGCCATTCACGCGGGATGCGCTTGATTTTTGAGCAAATTCGCCAAGTCGCCAAATGGAACACCACCGTGCTGATTCGCGGCGAATCCGGCACCGGCAAAGAACTGATTGCCAACGCCATTCACTACAATTCACCCCGCGCCAATGGACCCTTCATCAAACTCAACTGCGCCGCGCTGCCCGACAATCTGCTCGAATCCGAGCTGTTTGGCCACGAAAAAGGCGCATTCACCGGCGCAATCGCCCAACGCAAAGGGCGCTTTGAACAAGCGCACGGCGGCACGCTATTTTTAGACGAAATCGGCGAAATCAGCCCAGCATTTCAAGCCAAATTGCTGCGCGTGTTGCAAGAAGGCGAATTTGAGCGCGTCGGCGGCAACCGCACCCACACGGTTGACGTGCGCGTCATCGCCGCCACCAACAAAGACCTGGAAGTGCAAGTGCAACACGGCATGTTCCGCGAAGATTTATACTACCGCCTCAACGTCATGCCCATTTACCCGCCGCCGTTGCGCGAGCGCAGCGAAGACATCCCCGACTTGGTGCGCTTTCTCGTCAGCAAAATCGCCCGCAATCAAGGGCGCGAGCTGGAACTTGACGACAGCGCCATCCGCCTGCTGATGCGCTACGACTGGCCTGGCAACGTGCGCGAGCTAGAAAATTGCCTAGAACGCGCCGCCGTGATGAGCGCCGACCACCGCATTGATGCCCACACCATACACCTCACCGGCTTGGAAAGCAGCCTGCAACCCACCGCATTTTCCACCAATCCCGCCAACAAAATTGACCTTGACAGCCCGACCTTGACGAACGCGAGCGCGTGGTCGCCGCCCTCGAACAAGCCGGCTGGGTACAAGCCAAAGCCGCCCGCCTACTCGGCATGACCCCACGCCAAATCGGCTACCGCATTCAGATTTTGAATATTAAGATGAAGCAGTTTTAATGCGAATTAAGAGCTAACCGCGTAAAGGCTTGGAAACATTGACGGACGATTTTTGCTCACAACCCAC
>DYPE01000070.1 GCA_020720085.1 Dichelobacter nodosus
ATCCGCTTACCCAGGGCGCGATGTACTGAGCCTGTCGAAGTATTGCCCTGGGCTGTATGGATTTCGCCCCTCTGGGGCTGAAAATCAAAACTGAATACAATCCGCTTACCCAGGGCGCGATGTACTGAGCCTGTCGAAGTATTGCGCCTTAAGTTGTATGGATTTCGCCCCGCTGGGGCTGAAAGTCAAAGATGTGTAGATACCTTTGCCGCAAGAGAGCGGATAATGTTATAAAAAGTTTAATTTGTAACCCGCTGAAGTATAAAAGAAACCACTATGAAAAATTTTTTTTCGACAGACTACGTGCATCTTCATGTCTCTAAATAGCGCATATCTCATGACTCGCAATTTTATTATCTTGTGGCTGACCCTTTGGCTCGTGTCGCCAGTGTGGGCGGTAAGCTATGTGCAAAAATGGCAATCCGGCTTAGGCGGAGTGATGGGATTGGACGGCGCGAATGACGCTGCGCTGAGCCATGATGGCAAATTTTTATACGCAGTAGGATTTGGCAGCAATAGTCTAGCCGTGTTCGCGCGCAACGCCACGGATGGCAAATTGACGTTTGTACGTTTTTATCAAGACGGCGTGGCGGGCATAGACGGCTTGGGCGGTGCGTATGATATTGCGGTTAGCCCGGATGACAAACAGGTATACGTGACCGGGTACCGCGACAACAGCGTGTCCAGCTTTGTCCGCAATCCAGTGGACGGCACGTTGACTTATTTGGAAATGCACAAAAATGACGTGGTGCTGAAAGGTGCCTCTGGCGTGGCAATGAGCACGGATGGCGCTAGGGTGTATGTTTCCTCCAGCACAGGCAATGCGCTAAGCGCGTTCAGCCGCGACCCAGCCACCGGTATTATGATTTATTTGGGCACGCAAACCCACGGCGTGAATGGTGTTACCGCACTGGCTGGGCCAGGCATGATCGCTGTCAGCAAGGATGCGCAATTCATTTATGTTGCAGCGGAAAGCAGCCACGCAGTGGCCATCTTCCAGCGCGCGCCGCAAGTCGGCGAAATCGGTTTTGTGGGCGCGTATACGGGCGCGGGCGCGAGCGGCGCGTATGGCGTGGCGGTCAGCCCGGATAATCAACGGTTATACGTAACCTCCAGCAGCAGCCATACCCTGGCGGCGTTGGCGCGTGACCCCAATACTGGTGCGCTAACCCATTTGGCAAGCTATCAAGATGGCGTCAATTCAGTCAGCGGCATACGCGGCGCGTGGGGCGTGGCGATCAGCCCAGATAATGGGCGGGTATACGTGACTGGCAATATCAGCAGTGCGTTGGCCGTGTTTGATGTGTATGCCAATCCATCCACCACGGGTGGTTTGCTTTGGACGCAGGCCATCAAATCCACTGATGCGGCGGATCAACCGCTCAATGGTGCAAGCGCAGTGGCGATCAGCCCGGACAGTGGCCACATTTACGCCACCGCGTTCACCGGCAATGCGGTGTCGCTGTTCAGTAATTTTGCAGCGGATTTACAAGTGGCCATGAGCGATGCCTCTGATCCGGTGGAAGTGAATAGCGAATTTCAACAACAAATTATCATCACCAACTTAGGCCCCTCGGCCAGCGGCCCGGTGGCCTTGACCTATACGCTGCCTGTGGGTGCGCAATTGCAAACCACGCCCGCTGGCTGTGTGGCGCAAGGCGGCCAATTGTCCTGCGCAAATCTGGCAGAATTATCCCCTGGTCAACAACACAGTTTGGCTATCCGCCTAAAAGCGCCCGCCTCTGCTGCCAAGGTTTCGGCCACAGCGCAAGTGAGCGCTGTGCGCCCTGACCCAACTGCGGCGAACAACACGGCAACGGAAAGCACAGTCATTCAATCGGTTGTGGCCAAGGCAGATATTGCTGTGCAGCTTACGGCCAATGCCAATCCCGCCAATGTAGGCACGCCGCTCACTTATACCCTCACGGTGCAAAACAGCGGCCCAGCCGCAGCCACCGGCGTTACCGCAGAACTCAGCGGGCTGCATTCCGCTATTACCAATGTCCAAGCGGAAACGCCCTGCGTATATGCAGCGACCAATAATAAAGTCACGTGCGCATTGGGCAATATCGCGGCAGGCAATGCCATATCGCGCACGGTGACAGTGACCACGCCCACCACACCCGCCACACTGTCCGCACAACTGCTGACCACCATGGCCGAGCAAGACCCCAATCCACAAACGCCCGCATCCACCGCGCTTACCATCCCAGTACAAGTGCTAACATTGGATATTGCCGTGGCCGCACAAACTGCCGTACCTGCCACGCAAGCCGTGGGGCAACCGGTATCGTTCGTGACGCAGATTATGAACCATGGACCGTATGCCGCGCCGTCCGTGACGTTAGCCAATACCTTGCCCGCTGGCATGGAATACGCCAGCCATGCTTTTAGCGCGGGGATTAGTGCAGACCCCACCAAAAGTTGCACACGCGACGCCAATGTATTGACCTGCCAACTGGGCACGCTGGATGCTTTTGCCCAAAGTCAAACCACCTATGCGGTCACGGTGACCGGTACTGCCCTCATCCCGGGCGACTTAAAAAACACGGTAAAAATCGCTACGGCGGCCACTGACAGCGACCAAACCAATGATCAAAGCCAAGCCACCGCCACCATCACCGGCGCAGCAGCCGATTTAGCATTGGTGATTACAAGCGACACGCCCAGCGTGTTGAAAGACGGCACCGTAACTTTTACCAATACCGTTTCCAACGCAGGCCCAAGCAATGCCACCGGATTAACCATATCCCATGCCGCACAGGGCGGTAGCGTGGTGGAAGTGGTGGCTGACCCAGGCTGGGTTTGTGGCACTGGGCCAGCGTTTAGCTGCACGCGGGCAAGCCTAGGCGCAAGCGCGAGCAGCGCAATTCAAGTCAAAATGCTGGCCACCGAACTGGGCACAGTGACTTTGAGCGCCACCGGCACGGTGGATGCGGGCCTGTACGACCGCAACACGCCCAATGCGGCCAGCAAATCCGTGGCGGTTTCCACCATTGCCACGGATTTAGAATTGACTGCCACCGCCACGCCCGCTGCCTTGCTCACGGGTGCGGAAGCCGTATTTAGTGTGACCGTAACCAACAAAGGCACGCAAGGCGCGACTGGCGCGGTGGTTAGTTATCCCCTGCCAGCCAATGTCGCCTACAAGCAAGCCATTGCTGGCCAAGGCCAATGCACGCTGCAAAATAACACAGTCACCTGCGCCTTGCAGAATATTCCTGCCAGCGCATCCACTGGCGCGTCTATCACAGTGATTCCCAGCCAACCCGGCACGTTCACCAACCCCTTCACGCTGACTTCCACCTCCTTTGATCCAAACGCCACCAATAACCAAGCCAGTGCAACCTTAACCGTGACCAAGGCCAGCGCTGACTTGGCACTCACCGTTACGGACAACCAAGACCCGGTGGCAGTGGGCAATGAAGTGGTTTACCTCGCGCAAATCAAAAATAAAGGACCGAATTCTGCCACGCAAACGCGGCTGGTGCATATCCTGCCCGCTGAAGCCAGTTATATTTCCGCCACGCCCAGCCAGGGGACTTGCCAACAAGCCAACAATACCATTACATGCGAATTAGGCAGCATTGCCAAAGATGGCGAAGCCTCGGTAATGGTGACCGTACTTGCCAAACAACCCGGCACGCTGCTGCACAGTGTCAGTGTGAAAGCCAACGAAGCCGATGCTGACGCGCCTAGTGGTGAAACCAAAATATCGGTGGAAACCCGCGTGACTGAGCCACAACGGCTGATGTTTATTCATGCCTACCGCAATGGTGAAAGTGGCGCGCTGGGTCTGTCCGGCGCGAGCGCGCTGGCCATGAGCGCGGATGAACGCCATGTGTATGCCGCTGGATTTAATGACAACGCATTGACTGTATTTCAGCGTAACGCTACCACAGGCGCGCTGACCTTTGTCCAAGCCTTGAACAAGACCGGCGGAGTGGACGGCTTGAACAAACCCAGCAGCGTGACGGTAAGCGACGACGGCGCGCAAGTGTACGTCACCGGCTATGGCGGTGGCGGCGGTTTGGTGGTATTGCGCCGTGATGCAGGTACAGGCCGTTTGGAGTTCCAGCAATGGTTGCAAGATGGCCAAAGCGGAGTGGATGGCTTAGGCGCGCCGTTCGATGTCATCACGCGCGGCAATACAGTGTACGTGGCAGCTACCAGCGACCACGCCATCAGCCAATTCCAGCGTGATAACAGTGGCTTGCTCGCGCTCACGCAAACCTACC
Organism: Dichelobacter nodosus; assembly: GCA_020720085.1. Lineage (GTDB taxonomy): Bacteria > Pseudomonadota > Gammaproteobacteria > Beggiatoales > Beggiatoaceae > DYPE01. Next base: position 4,239 of record DYPE01000070.1, read on the forward strand.
GTAACGGCGCGAATGGCATTCAAGGTTTGGAAGGCGTCACCGCGTTGACCTTAAGCGCGGATGGCAGCCAGTTGTACGCCGCTGCAATGGGGGCCAATGCACTCACGGTATTCAGCCGCGACAACCAAGGCAATTTGGCGCAAACGCAAGTGTTCAAAGATGGCGTAAATGGCGTGACCGGGCTAACTGGCGCGGCAGCCGTGGTGGTTGCGCCAGACAACAAATTCATCTATGTGGCAGGCAGCACCGCCAATGCGGTGGCGATTTTTAGCCAGGACAGCGCGGGCGTGGCCTATCAGCAAACGGTGAGCAACCAAACTGGGCTGGGCGGCGTCACTGGCCTGGCGCTCAGCCCGGACGGCAACACGCTCTATACCGCTGCCAGCCAAGACGGCGCGTTGGGCATTTTCACCCGTGCTGCTGGAAAATTGACATTTTCCACATTTGTGCGCGATGGCGAAAACAGTGTGGATGGTCTGGCAGGCGCACAGGACGTAATTGTTTCTAAAAATGGCGGCTCGCTTTATGTGGCGGGCCTGGTAGACAGCGCGGTGGCCGCGTTCCGTGCAGCCACGGCGGATTTAAATATCACGGTCAGCGCTGACAAAACCCAAGCTACGGTCAATGAAACGGTCACGCTGGTGTTCACCGTGCGCAACACTGGCCCGGATCAAGCCAATGGCGTTACCTGGATCAACACGTTACCGCAATACACACAATTGCTGTCCGCCACACCGTCCAAAGGCTCGCCATGCGCCCAGGCGGCCAACACCGTGAGTTGCAACTTGGGTTTGCTCGATGCAGGCCAATCCGCCCAAGTTACGCTTAAACTTGCACCGCAGCAACATGGCGAAATCAACAACGCCGCCACCATCACCGCTAACCAATACGAGCCTACCCCAGCGGACAATTCCACCACCACGCTCGTCCACGTGGTGGGCAACGCGGATTTAAGTTTAACGTTGCGCCAAGAAACCGCTGCGCCGGTATTGGGCGACGAATTGCGCTTGACCGCCACGCTGCTCAACAACGGCCCCAATCCTGCCAACCAAGCGCGCTTGACCCTGACACTGCCAGCGGATGTACATTTTATGCAAGGCCAAATAGCAGGCGTGGACTGCGTGGAAACCGCAGGCGTGGTCACTTGCCAAGCCACGCAAGCCCTTGCCAATCAACAAAATCAAACCGCCAGCCTGATGCTAGAGCCGCGCGTGATTGGCGCAGTCACCGTGCGCGTTAGTGCATCGGCAGCGGAAAACGACGCCCAACCCGCCAACAACACCGCCCAAGTCACCGCAACCGTGGCGGGCAATGTCATCACCCAGAATCTAACCAACACCGGCACCCTAAAAAACCGCGAAATCGCGCAAGATGTGATCGTCACAGGCGGCAGTGTGGCGGGCGTAATCATCAACCACGGCTTGCTGCAAAACGTCACTGTGCTATCCGGTGCCACGATCACTGGCGGCGGACGGCTGGCAGGCGAAATCAACAACCAAGGCGTGATTGACAGCGCAATCCTCAACGGCGCGGTCAAAATCAATGGCGGCGTGGTTAAAGGCGTTATTGCGGGCGATGCCAATGCGGGTGCTGTGATTTCCGCCCATATCGCGGCGGGCGCAACGCTCAGCCACGTTGAAATCGGCAGCCAAGCCACCGTGGACAGCACCGTGATAATCGGCGCGGGCGTGAAATTCCAGCAAAATGCCAACATTCCGCCAGGGCTAAATTTGACAGGCGCGTATGCCAGCCTGACCGACCCGGTCACTGGCGTTGCGCAGTTGGCGCTACACAGCGATGTGCTGAAAAATGGCCCCACGTTATTAGAACAAATTAACCGCATTCCTGGTCTGGCGCAAGCTGGCCTCACGATTGCCCAAAGCGCGCAAAATCTGCTCACCGCCACCTATCAAAATCTGCTATTCAGCGTCATTCCCATCACGGTAACACAAACCAGCGCGGATCCCGGCGTCACGCTCAATTCTGACGGTAGCGTGCTGTTTGTCACCGAAACCCGGCGCGCTGTGCTGGCGCAACCCGCTGCCCACCGTTTGAATAAATTGCGCGAATTGCTGCAATCCTTGGGCATCACCAGCATTGACGCGGTGGCGGACAGCGGCAACTACAGCATTGCCGTCAGTCCGCAAATTCGTTGGGTTTTCCGCGCTGATCCCACCGCCGCGCCCGCGCCAGCCGGGATGCCTGCATTGAGCGACAGCGCCGCACCGCTGGCCAACCGGCGGCATGTTATATGGACAGTGGCAGACAGCGATACGTGCGCCAGCACTGTGTGCGCGCACAGCCAAACACTTTATCCCGCTTCCCCCGCGCCTGCCAGCTTGCTCGCCGTACTGCGCGCCATTCCCGGCGCGCGCAATGTACAATTGCACTACAACGGCACAGTATCACTCACCGTGGGCGTTACCCAATACCGAGGCTTGCTCGAATACGAAATCATGGCTGGTACCAACCCGGGCGGCGTTACGCAAATGCTCGACGCGGCTGACCGCAATAGCGATGGCGAAGAAGATTTTTGGATTGTATACCCCAATGGCGACCGGCAAGGCTTGTTGCTGTTCCCGCCTGAAGATTTGCTACAAGAATTGCAAGCCATTCCAGCAGTGCGGCAACTGGGACTGCAAATCACTGCGGCCACTGAGCCAGGTGCGCTGTACATCAGCCAAGGTGTGGCACAACGCAGCTTACAACAGCCCGTAGCCGAAGACATCGTACCTGCCTCAGCAGAGCCTACGTTGCAACCACGCGCTGACGGCGGCATGATTTTCACCCTCTCCTCCGGCCGACGCATTCACACTCAACCGCTACCGCAGGAATTGGCCCAACTTACCGCCATTTTGACGCCAAGTGGCCTGCAACTGAACACGCAAGGTGCAGAACAAGGCAATTGGCTGCTGCCATTGGTGCCTGGGCTGCAATACAGCCTACGGCCAGCCATCTATTCCACGCCATCCAGCGCCATACTTGGGCTATACGCAGAAAAAATATCCAGCGGCGAAGGCCTGTATTTCAAACATGTGTTCCAAGATGCCCAAGGCGTAACGCGCCAACAATACCTTTACCCAGCGCCGCTACTCGCCAACCAAGTGGTCACGTTTTTCGACAACTTAACCCAGGGCGGCCAAGTAGAACTCGCCAATGACGGACGCATCCGCTTACAAGGTGGCGGCATTGATCTCAACGGCCAACTCGGGTATAGCGTAACCAGCGGCGCTACTGCCAACGGCGGTTTAGCGCTCACGTCCATCAACGACCGCAATGGCGACGGACGCAATGATTACCAACTGACCTACCCGGATGGTCGCACCCAACTTATTTATGCGCAGTAATTGCTTACGTAATTCAGTTGTCAGTGGCTAGTGGTGAGTGGCCAGCGCACGACTCGCCACTACTCACTGACACAACTCATGATGTCTTAAAATATCCCACGGCATTTTTTAAGTGGGCAGCTTGGGCGTTCATTTCTTCAGCGGTGGCTGCTAATTCTTCTGATGCTGAGGCATTTTGCTGGGTGGTTTGATCCAATTGGCTCATTGCGGTGGTAATTTGTTGCACGCCGTTGGCTTGCTGTTCAGAGGCTTGGAAAATTTGTTGGATTAAATCCGCAGCACGAATGATTCCGGGCACTAATTCTTCCAGCAGTTTGCCGGCAGTTTCCGCCACGTCAACGCTGCTCCCAGCCAACTGGCGGATGTCTTGCGCCGCACTACGGCTGTGTTCCGCCAGCTTGCGCACTTCTTGCGCAACCACGCTAAAACCGCGCCCGGATTCGCCGGCGCGGGCGGCTTCAATGGCGGCATTGAGGGCGAGAATGTTGGTGCGGTATGCAATTTCTTCAACAATTTCAATTTTGCGGGCAATTTCCCGCATCGCGTTTACTGTTTGCGTCACCGCCGCACCGCTTTGACGGCTTTGCCCGGCGATTTGCTGCGCACTGTGGTCGGTGATGCGGGCGTTTTCCGCATTGTCTTTGATCGACGCGCTCATTTGCTCCAGCGACGCGCTGGTTTCCTCCACACTGGCCGCTTGTTCTGCCGCACTTTGGCTTAGCGTTTGCGCGGTGCTACTGACTTGGTTGGTAGCTTGCACCAGCGAGTCGGCGTTGTCTTGGACGCTGGCAGCGACCTCACGCAGTTTGTTAACCATGCCGTTTAATGCTTGCAGCAACATACCAGCCTCGTCGCGGCGTTGTGTTTCGCGGGTGCTGCGCAAATCGCCCGCCGCCACTTCCCAGGCAAAGGCGATGGCCGCTTGCAGCGGTTTAACGATAGAGCGGGCAATCACCAGTGCCAACACCACACCCGCTACAAAGGCGAACAACGACAGCAGGCTGACTTGGATAAAACTTTGATTTGCATGTTCGATCAGTTGGGTGTCCGATAATATATTCTCCGCCGCGATTTGTACCGATTTGTCCAAATGCTGCTTGACCTGTTGCAAATGCGCTAAGGTTTCATTGGTATAAATATGTTCAGCTTGGATTTTCCCAGCATTTTGTTGCTCGGCAAAAGTCTGTAATTGTGCCATTTCGCGGCGCACTTCATGCAACGTTGGCGCAACACGCTCTTGGTAAATGCGCAGCGCCGTTTCTTTATTCTTGTCGGCAAGCGCGGCATTTGCGTCTTTGCCGTGCGCATGAAGTTGTTCGTGTACGGGTTCCAGCTTTTGTAAAAGCGTGGCAAATCCGCTGTCAGCGCGAAGTTTTTGGCCGCCTTCACCGTATAAGAATTGACCTAATTTGCATTTGCGGTGATCAAATTCCACTGCTGCCGGTGTATTTTTTAAAATGGCTTCTTGTAAATCTTCTGCCCACAGCAAGTGCTCAATTTCACGTTGCGCCAGAAAGGCGGGCAAGGTTGAATCACTGCCATGGGTATGCAATTGGCTGATTTTTTTGGCAGACTCATGCAGCAGACGATGCGGTTCTTCCAGCGCTTGCAAGGTCCCGCGCAACTCCGGCAAACGCTGTTCTGCTGCTTGCCGCTCGGTGCCGTAATACCAGTGCCCCAGGCCGCATTGGCGGTGATCCAGTTCGATAGTTAGGTTGGCCGCTTGTTGGTCATCAATAAACTGGCCTAGCGCGCCCGCCCATTCCAGATGCTCTACCTTGCGTTGCAGCAACTCGCCACGCAAGTGGTTGCCATCTGCTACTTGTTTGCCTTCAACCACCAACGTGTTGATGCTGTCTGCTGCCAATAGGGCGAGGGTAACCAATAACACCAGCACAATACCAATGCCAGTGAAAATTTTGCCGCGTAAGCTAATGTTTTGCCAAGAGATGAACATTTGAGGTTTACCCCGAAATTGTGGAACGATGGGTTAGAAGCTGTTGGTAAATTATTTTCCGTTCCTTGCGCTTATCGAAGGACACGTAAAATCAAGCACTTGCTATCGCCAAGCCGCGCACTTCGACAGGGCTTCAGTGAGCGGCTTGGCGATTTTACCAACAGCTTCTTAGGCACGCTAGGGCGATCACAAAAAACCATTTATAACGTTGTGCAAATCGAACGCAAAAATTGGCGGTAGGCGTCGCGCAAGTTCGGGTGTTGCAAGGCCAGGTTGGTGGTGGCTTGCAAGTAGCCTAGTTTGCTGCCGCAGTCGTACCGTACGCCTTGAAAACGGTAGCCCAGCACAGGATGGTCTTTCAGCATGGCGGCAATCGCGTCGGTCAATTGGATTTCACCGCCAGCACCTCTGGGCGTGTCTTTTAAATATTCAAAAATAGTGGCCGGGAAAATGTAGCGCCCCACTACGGCGTGGCAGGACGGTGCGTCGTTGGGCGCGGGTTTTTCGACGATATTTTCAACTTTATATACGCCTTCATACACCGGCGACGCGGAAGGCGCGATGATGCCGTATTTGCTGGTTTCTTCCAGCGGCACTTCTTCCAGCGCTAAAATTGCGGCTTCTTTTTTTTCATACAATGCGGCCATTTGGCTAAGACAGCCGTGTTCGCCGCCATCAATCAAGTCGTCCGCTAAAATGACGGCAAATGGTTCTGCGCCCACCGCAGGCAATGCGCATAGCACCGCGTGCCCCAGCCCCAGGGCTTCCGGTTGGCGGATGTAAATGCAGGATACGCCGTCTGGCACAATGTAGCGCACCATGTCGAGCAGTTTGTATTTTCCTTTGGCTTTTAGTTCGCGTTCCAACTCTAGGTTTTTGTCAAAATGATCTTCAATGGCGCGCTTACGGTCGCTAGTGACAAAAATCATTTGTTCTATGCCGGCTTCAATCGCTTCTTCCACGGCGTATTGAATCAGGGGTTTGTCCACAATGGGTAGCATTTCCTTGGGACTGGCCTTGGTAGCAGGTAAAAACCGTGTGCCTAATCCCGCTACTGGGAATACCGCCTTGCGTATTTTGGCGCTCATATTGAATTCCATTTGGATAAGGTGGATGAAATGGTCGCGCCGGAGGGAGGCGAAGTAGCCCCGGCGCCAAACCGCAGCAAGATTTTACCATTGCCAGGCGTAGGATGCGCCAGGACATTGGCACCTTGGTGCCAGGGTAGAATGGTTGAAATTAAATCTTGTGGAAAAATAAGCTGTTGCGCGAGTAAGCGCAGGGCGGGGGCAAAGGGGCCGCAGCGGGAACCTTGCAGGCGAATTTCGCGCACGACCAGTTGTGCCAGAGGCAGCGCAGTTTCGCCAGTAAATGTGCTTTTCATCACCACCGTGCCGCGTGATTTTACCCAGTGCATGGCCTGGCGCAAGCCGTCCGGCGCGCCAGTGGCGTCAATCACGCAATCATAGTGGCCCGCCAACGGCTGATCTTCGGCCAGCCAGGTGATCCCAGCATGGGTTAGGGCTTGCCGTTGCGCGGGATAGCGTGCGCATACGGCGAGATTACATCCGGTTAGGCGCAATACCCTGGCAATCAATTGGCCCAGTGCGCCCGCGCCAAGCACCAACACTTCGTGGCTGGGCGAAATTACCAGTTGTTGCACAATGCGCAATGCCGCAGCTAAGGGTTCGGTGAACACTGCTGCTTCATCCGGTACATTGTCTGGCACAGTATGCAAATTGACGATGGGCAAGGTTACATATTCGGCAAATGCGCCGTGGCGTCCGCGAATGCCCAAAACTTGGCGTTGCGCACAATGTTCTGGGGTTTGCGCGCAGCACCAGGCGCAGTGGCCACATCCTATGTTAATTTCACCTGCCACGCGCTGGCCTGCTACGCCATTTTCCGTCATTCGCACGCCGATGAATTCATGGCCTGGAATGCCGGTAAAGGGAGAATAGCCTTGTAACAATTGGCGATCCGTGGCGCATATGCCAGCTAACCGCACACGCACCAAGGCCTCACCTGGCCCTGGTTGGGGCATGGGTAAATCGCTACGAATGTGAAGTTGGCCTTGTTCTAGCCACAACCCATTCATGACGATTTATAAAAAGAAGTGCAATTTTATAATAAGGTTTCGATTTTGCCTAACAGCCTGGGCAGTTCTATGGGTTTGGTATCATAGTCATCGCACCCCGCTGCCAGTGCCTGTTCCCTGTCACCGGACATGGCATGGGCGGTCAGCGCGATTACGGGAATCCCCTTGGTGCGATCGTCGGCTTTCAGTTCCCGGGTGGCAGTCCATCCATCTTTGACGGGCAAGCTCATATCCATAAGAATCAAGTCGGGTTTTTCAGCATGAGCCATCTCCACGCCTTGGCCGCCATCTACTGCGATGAGCACTTCAAACCCCTTGCGTTGCAATCTGCGGGATAGCATGTCCCGGTTCATTTCATTGTCTTCCACGAGCAAAATTTTTGGCATCCGTCTTCTCCTGAACGCGCTCCCCAGAGATAACGCTAACATATTTCATACGTGACCCTCTGCGTGCTGTTGTCTGCTTTAAAGAACAGTCAGCTTAAAGCCACGTAAATTATAATCACAATTTATTCCATTATAACATTGAATGACCATGGTAACCATGAAATTTTGGCAATACCGCATGTCTTCCGCGCTTCCTGCCAAGAGTGTCATCCTTCGTCATTCCATTTTTAATAGACGGCATAATACTATCACGCGGCGTGGCAACGCAACGGGGATGACCGTGGGTTGCGTAAAAGCGCAATCATGCGCTGCCTTCCGTTGCGTGCGGATGCACGCTGTGCTCGCGTATTTCCCAAGTATAATCCGCTAGATGAGCAAACCGGTTGTCGCGCAACACCGCAATAACGGTTTTGCCTTGGTTGCGTAAATCATCTAAAATTTCTTCAAAAAATAAGCGGATAAAATGCTCATCCTGCCCCAACGCGCAATCATCAAAAAGGTACACAGGCCGGTCTTCTGCCAACGCCACGGTTACTTGCAGGCGCCAGCTTAAGCTAGGCGGCAAAAAATCATAGCGAAATGCGCTATTTTCATATTCCACCGCGTGATCCAACGCCATTTTTTCCAATAATTCCCTCACCGCGCCTTCGGTTACTGCCTTGGCGGCGTGGATCGTTTGCGGCGGCGGTGCGCCAGGCAACACGCAAGTAAAGAGATCGCGCAACCGCGCACCGTTGTCATTGAGTTTGCGCTTGTCTATATATACCGCGCCCGCATCGGGAGAGTATAGGCCACACAGTAATTTTAAGAGCGTGGTTTTGCCACTGCCGCATGGCCCTTGGATAAAAATAATTTCGCCCGGGCGTACAGTAAGATTAATGTCTTGCAACAGTGGCGGGCGGGTAGGATCAGGCTGCCCGCCATGATAATCAAATCCTAAACTGGCCCAGCGAATTTCTTCAAAACCCGTGTCCGTGGCGGCGGCTGGTTTGGTGGGGGGTAATTCTGGCCGATTGGTGTCCAATTGGCCTTCAAACGCATAAATATCATGCAGTGCAGAGTCTAGCCGCAGCAATAACGGTAAAGCGTAGACCATTTGTGTGATTGGGCTGATGATGAAAAAAGTCACTACAGTAATCTTGAAAATCAATGCGCTATCGTTTGGATCATACAATGGCAGGATAAAAATAAAAATGGCCAGCAGCAAAAACAACGCAATGCGAATGGACATGATGGAGCTGATGGTTTGCTGGTCAATGGTCATTTTAAGCTCCTTACCCTGGTTGGAGGCCAAGCGCAAGGCGTGAAACAAGTATTTCTTTTTAATTAAATTCAGGCGAATATCTATAGCATCCGTGCGTAATCCATCGAGGTGGTTAGCAAACAGTCGCTCACGCGCGGCAATGGCGCGAAACTCAGCATACAATTGTTTTTCAAATACAAAATGCCAAAGGCCCGCGCCTGCCAGAGTCACTATCACCACCAAAAAGCCAGCAAACGACAGCCAAGCTAAATACAATAAGCAAAATCCCAGCACTGCCGCTGCTTGCGCTGAGTAGGTTACCCAGGGTAATAACTGGGCCGCCAAATTGAATTCGCTGGCAAGAATGGTGTGCGCGGCATACGGCGGCAGACGCTCCATTGCACGCAAGCCATGCGACATTGCCTTATCGGTTAAGCGCAAGCGCAAGTTGTACAGCGCGTGGTCAAAAGGATAAATTGTATGCGCCAGCGAGTATTTTTGGGTATATAAATACAATACTAAAATGGCCAAATACAAAAATAACATCCGGCCTTCCACGGGTTTAGTCAGCGAAGCATCTGCCGCCAAGTTGATGACGGAAACGAGCAATCCCGTAGCCAAACCGGAAAAAACCACCATAAATACTACGCGCGAACTGGACGCGCCGGATTCTTGTTGCATAAAACGAAGGAGTGCCATGAATCTGCTGCCTTGCTGTTATAAAAAAGAGTCTTTATAATTATACTCTTCAAGCCGTACGAGACAAAGAGTTACTTTATTGATTTATAGATATTTTTAACGTTACACGAGGAAACATCATGGAAACTTTACCTGCCACTAATACCACCACCACCACTGCTACTGCTTACTTGGCTGCACATCCCATCGGAACTGCGGTCGTGGGAGGCATTATAATCGCTCTGGGCGCATATTACCTGGGCAAGTATATTGCCAACCGTGCGCATAAAAAAGAAGTTGCTGCACCTGCTGCTGCTTAAATTTAGAGCCTGACCAAGGCCCGCACATAAAGGCGATTCCATACGATGATGGAATCGCCTATTTTTTTGCCTATACCCCACCTCCGCCAGAGCGGTCTAAGCGATGCGGAAATATTATACTTCTACGCTCACCTGGAGCAAGAACAAATAGGTCTCGCCGTTGTGCGGCAGGTGGTAGCGCACCCCTTTGAGGGTGACTTCTAGTTTGGCCGTGGTTTCATTGCTGCTGGCAACTTCCGCATCTGGCGTTAGGCGCAGGCGGATGCCGTTGTCTAGCGTAACAATAAAATAGCCGTTGAGGTGAAATTCCACGCTTTTTACGTCCACATAGGCCTGCGCCAGTTTTATGAACACTTCTGGCTCAAGCACGGTGGGGTAGATTTTTTGCATGGTTCCGTCGGAATACACGAAACGCTGGGATGCGCTCTCCGCGCGGCGGCTGATGCCTGAGTTCCAATCGGTGGGCGCATCTTCTATCGCCGGATCGGGCATAACCACTTCGCGCGCGCCGCTACGGCGTGAGTTGGTTGGGTAGATCAGCAGGGTTTCGCAATAATTGCCAATTTCCACCCTGGCTTGCCCCTGACCTTGTGTGCCGCTGTTGCCCATGCTGTCAAGCACGGTCAACACTTGTTTGGGATCTGACCAAGCAGGCACCACTGGAATTTGCTGGCCTGCGCTGGTGATAACGGTCACTTGGCCATTGTCTTGTGCCACCAGTCCGGGCTTGGCGTCCTTGGGCGCTTGTTTAATCCCTTCCACCAACGGCATGAACGCCAGTTGTACGCCAGCGGCCACACCAGAGCCATACACTTTTAGAGAGCCATTGTCTTCTTGCTGAATGCTAAAGCCGCCAGGCAGGCCAGCCTGATCCAAGGTTGCATTCATGCCAGCCAATGCAGTGCTGTCTTGCGTGGGGGCGGTGCAGCCTAGAAACGCGCCGCAATTTTTCAAATCTGGCAGTTCCGGCATTTTTATTTGCGCGTTAGTCGGTTGTGGTAACGGACGGAACGACAACGGCGTTTCCGGCGGTGGGATTAATTGATACGCAGTGGGATTTTTGTCGCTGGGACGCAATTCCCAATCAGCGGGCAACAGGTTTTTTACCGTGGCTTCATCAACCTTGCTGGTGTCCAGGTTATTCAACACTTTCATCATGTCCTGTCCTGGCAAGTTCTTGGGTGCCAACTGTTGCAGTTCCTGATTTGTAAATGTTTGAATCACCGCTGGCGGCAGGCCGCCGATGGTTTCCGTTGGCAAGGTGGACAAGGTATTTTGCGGTAATTCCTTAAATTGCTCGCCAGTCATGCCAGCCAACGCAGTTTTGGGCATGGCAGCCACTTGCTCTGGTTTGAATTCACCCACAGTTTCCGGCGGCAAGGCATTCAGTTGCTCTGGCTTCATGCCTGCCAACGCTTGTGTAGACAATTGTTGCACTTGTTCAGGTTGGATTTTTTCTAAGGTAGCGGGTGGCATTCCTGCCAAGCCCTCTTGCGTGAGGCCGCTGAACGCAGTGGCTGGCAGGTTTTGTAGTTGTTGCGGATTAAACCCCTGCGTCGCGTCGCGATCCAATTTGGCCATCTGCTCGGGTTGCATGGCTTGCAACGCGGTGGGTGGCAATACGGCAACTTCTTCTTTTTTCATTGCACTAAACACATTCGGTTCAAGATTTTTTAATTCACTCGCCGTTATTGTGGATAGCCGTGTTTCGGTAAGGCCAAAATCTGACAGCGGCGGCTTGGTGGGTTGTGGTGGATTGGTCACCACCGGTTGTGTGGCATCCGGCTGGGTGGGATTGGTAGCCGCAGGCTGTGCTGGTTGCGTGGTAACGGGTTGTACTGGCGTGCTGGCAACAGGCTG
>DYPE01000071.1:0-6769 GCA_020720085.1 Dichelobacter nodosus
TGGCTTTCTCCCACAACTCTGCCAGCGCGTATTGCAACAAAGGTAAACTGCCTTTTTCTCGCAAGGATTCATCAATTAAAATATTCACTAAGTCAAGTTCAATGGTTTTGCCAGTGTGTGCCAAGGGTTTTTCAATCACCTCACGCAATTCTGTCATGTTCAAAGGTAAAACCAACACTTCATGTTCGCTTTCGCTGATTTGCTGCGCTAAACCGGCATAATCGTGTTCTATACATTTCGCTAGAAAATCAGCGCGTAATGTAATCACAATATGCAAGGCATTGTCATACTTTAATACACCCAATAACACCTTGAAAAATTCAAGCCGTGTTTCTTCTTCTGTGCATTCGGTAAAAATCTCTTCAAATTGGTCAATCACCAACAATACATTGCTTTGAGAAACGCTTTGCATGAGGGATTGATGGAAAGTGTCTGCACTGTCTAATTTGATTTTTTGCGTAAAAACATCACGCCAGCGATTCTGTAATTCATACAAAGGGTCTTTAGTCGGACGCATTTGTACAATGTGCCACACTTTTCCTTGCAAATGCCCTTGTGCTAACTTAGGCATTAATCCCGCTTTCACCAGCGAGGATTTGCCACTGCCCGACGCGCCCAACACCGCAATAAAACGCGAATCAGCAACTTTTTCTAGCAAAGTTTGAATAAATCCATCCCGCCCAAAAAACAGCGCGGCATCTTTTTCGCTAAAAGCAGCTAAGCCTTTGTAGGGGATGATATTTTTATCAATAATCAGGGCTGAAGGCGGGGCGAGGTTTTTACGCCGTGTCAAGGTAAAAGAGTCATAAGTTACCCCCGCCAGGGGCAAAATAGTCGGAGGCTTGTTAGGGTATTGATTAACAAAATTAACCAGATCAAAGGTGTTAATTTCGTCTAAATTGCGCTTATCAGGGTCTAAGGCGTGTAAAACAATTTCCGTCAACAAACCATGTTTATTTCTACGCGCCAACGCCTCAGTTTCCGATGCACTGGCGGCAATTAAACAAAAACGCTTGGCATTAAAAGATTCAATAAAATTATACAATTCCCCACTGTGACAACAATCTAAAATAATCACAATGTTTTTTACCGCGCTTTTTTCAATCACGCTGCATAAAGTAGCTAAATTCAAGGCTTCTTTTTTATCCGATAAGGACAAATAATAGGTTTTGGTTTTTTCTTCGGTTAAATCATCTAGTTCTGTTTTAACAACCCCATGTCCTGAAAAATAAAATAACACATCCGTAGGCGCATTGTCTTTTTGACTAAAAACCGCAGTAAACTGATTTCTAAACTCGTCAAGCGATAAATATTCGCCACTGAGCGGCAAAGGAATCACTTGAAAATCACTGTATTCCTTGAATAATTTTTGCATGGCAGTCGCATCATTGACCGAAGCGGTTAGATTTTTCAGACCCGTTTTATCATATTGATTGATTCCCACAATCAAAGCGATACGCTGACTCATTTTAAGTTCTCCTGCGTTGCGTTTTTTATCACGTCAGTCAATAAACGTTTTTTAATATAATTTCTCAAGCCAAGAAACTCATTATTGCAGGCGAAATGCGGATAAGCCGCGATAGGGGTTGTCTAATTTGCGCAGTTCGGGAAAAGCGGATAAATCGCTTAGGCTCTTATCGAGTTTTGGGGACATTCTAAATATGCCGTGATTTTGCCCGAAGCTAACCATGAACCATATTCACGACCCAGGGCGAGCGCGTGAGCATATAAATCAATGAATTACAATTCATATTTTACATCTAATTTTGTGTGTAACTCACTGAATATACTGATTTAAAAAAATTTTAATACGGTTACCCTGGTTTGTTTTGGTTTGTGTTGACTACGGAGTGTGGTTAAGTCCATCGCCCTCAGATTTTTTTATCGCTTCGACTTGAATTTTCATGCCTTCCACTGCGACGACGCGCACTTTGCTGCCATCGGGCAAATCCGGGCCGTGTACGCTCCATACGGTATCATCAATTTTAATTTTGCCCACACCATCAACAATGGGGCCGCGCAGGCTGAATGTGCGGCCTACTTCATTGGCAAGGCGTTGGTTCAGAAATGGCGCGTCAGAAGTAATGGGATGATGATTAAGCCACAGGCGCACGGCGATGACCGTGGCGAGTGAAAGAACTGAAAAAATAAGTAATTGCATGGGAAAGGCTAACTCGGGGAAGAGCAGCAATATACCGCCCATCATGGCGGCAGCAATGGACAACCAAATAAAAAAAACGCCAGGCAGGATGATTTCCAAAATCAGCAGTACAGCGGCAAAAATCCACCAATACCAATAATAAACGTTTTGTAATTCGACTGGTAGTTCAATAAGTTGGGTTTCCATGTGTGTTTTTCCTCATTGTGTGGGATACCACTGTGCAGGACGGGCCTGCCCAGTGGTGAAAGGTTATGTGCGCGGCAGTTCCGGTTCTAGGGTATGCCGCCAATAGTGCGATTCCTTGTCAAATAAGCGCCGCGACTGGGGCGGCCCCCACTGACCAGCGGGATAGGTGTGGATAAAATCGCGTTCCACCGCCCACACGCGCAAAATAGGGTCTACCACCCGCCAGGCAGTTTCCACTTCATCATAACGCAGAAACAGGCTGCGGTCGCCTTCCATCACATCCAGCAGCAAATCCTCGTACGCATCTGGGCTGGACTCACTGTCGGGCATTTGCAGGCTGGCATCAAGCGAAATTTGGCGTGTACGCATTTCCAGGCCCGGTTCCTTGACTGAAATTTCCATGCGCACGCATTCACACGGCTGTATACCGAGCATAATCCAATTGGGTAGAGTGGCTTGAATTTGCGTGTCGCGGAACAGTTGTTGCGGCGGATGCTTGAAACAGATAGCAATCATGGATTGGTTATATTTCAATCGCTTGCCTGTGCGCAAATAAAATGGCACGCCGCGCCAACGCCAGTTGTCAATGTATAGCTTCAAGGCTGCATACGTTTCGGTCACACTGTCGGGCGGAACCTTGTCTTCTTCCAAATAGCCACGCACCTTTTCGCCGCTCATCATGCCCGGCCCATATTGGGCGCGGAAGGCATGGGCATGTACCGCGCTGTTGGGAATCGGGCGTATTGATTTGAGAATTTTTACTTTTTCATCGCGCAAATCCTCGGCATCCATGGAAATTGGCGGCTCCATGGCCACCAACGCCAACAATTGCAGCAAATGGCTTTGCACCATGTCGCGCAGCGCGCCAGCATTGTCGTAGTAATCTGC
This sequence comes from Dichelobacter nodosus, assembly GCA_020720085.1. GTDB lineage: Bacteria > Pseudomonadota > Gammaproteobacteria > Beggiatoales > Beggiatoaceae > DYPE01. Next base: position 3,236 of record DYPE01000071.1, read on the forward strand.
ACGGCTACCCACGCCCAGGGTTTCAGAATGGGTAATTTGCACATGCTCAATGTAATTGCGGTTCCATAGCGGCTCCATCAACAAATTGGCGAAGCGAAATACGAAGACATTTTGTACTGTGCTTTTGCCTAAATAATGGTCAATGCGGTAAATTTGCTCTTCGCGTAAAAAGCGGGTAAGGCCGCTTTGCAAGGCGTGCGCGCTTTCCAAATCGTAGCCAAAGGGCTTTTCAATCACCACCCGCCGCCAGCCGCCCTGCCCTTCGTCCAGCAGCCCGGCGTTGTGCAATTGGTGCGTTACCAAAGCGAAATCCTGCGGACGTATGGACAAGTAAAACGCCATATTAGGCGAAAAATCTTGATTGTGCTCAGTGAGATAAGCGTGCATCCCTTGATACATGGCGTTGTCGGTCAAGTCCCCAAGAAAATAACGCAAGCGTTGTTGAAAACGGGCAAACACGGCTTTGTCATATTGCGGATACTTCGCGCGAATCATTTGTTCCACTTCAGCGCCCCAAGCCGCTTGATCCCATGGGCGGCGCCCGCAGGCCAAAATCAGCGTCTTATCCGGCAACCAGCCCTTTTCCTCTAAACGAAACAGCGCGGGCATGAGCTTAAGCCTAGCCAAATTGCCAGTCGCGCCAAAAATTACATAGGTGCAAGGTTCAATCATGATGATGCCTCCCGTTGCTTGAAAAATAAGCCGTTGCGCTTTATATCCAGGGCATTTGCAGTCCTTCATATTATAGCGTTATAACGGAGAATCAATATGCCAAGTTATGATTATTATTGTGCAGAAAACGGGAAAACCGTGGAAGTGCGCCATGGAATGAACGAGTTATTGGCCACCTGGGGGGATGTGTGCGAACGGGCAGGCATGGAACCGGGCGCTACGCCCGCCAGTAGCCCAGTGCGCAAACTCATTGCTGGCGGACAATTTATTTCTAGTTCTAGCTTGAAAAATCCCGAAATGCCATCGTGCGGCACTGGCCGTTGCGGCGGAGGAATGTGCGGGTTGTAAGACGTAGGCGAACGTAACCGCTCATCTCCCTTGGCGTTGCACCAGGAAAACCAGCCAGGTGAGCCAATGGATGGGCGGAGTGCCAAGCCGTAGCTTGGCACACTCACGAATCTTGGATTTACGCCAATGACAGTGGATGCCCCCGCGTTCGATTCAATTCCAACAGCCGCCGCAGGATTTCCTCGTCAGGTAAATCCACTTCCCAGCCGTAGGCTTGCGCTACAGCCGCGTCTAGTGCGCGGTGCGCGTTGGTGAGCCAGGCTGGGCGCTGGTTGTAGAGATTAGTCAAGGTGCGTTTTTTCAATTCTTCGGCGGTTTTTTCATCCTTTGGCAGGATTCTGTCAGGATAACCGGGCACGACTTCCGGTTTTTTGATGACCCATTCCGGCGGATTCAGCCAGTTTTCGCGCAATTCGTTCAGCCGCTGGGCGGCTTCGGCGATCTTTTTGGCGCACACGTCGTCTGCGTACTGTTGCGCTGGAATATTGGGTGTTAAGCCTTCTGGGAAGGGGAAGGTTTCAAATGTCGTTGTGGGGGTGTAGCGCGGGCGGTCTTCTAGGCTCGTGCCCAGGCGCAAGGCCCATATCTCGTGAAAACGGGAATGAAGAATGCCGAAGGTGGTGTCGTCAGAGCGGGCGATTAAAACACAGAGATTTTCTGGAATTTGTATTTTAGGAAACCAAACAAAAAAACGATGTTTGGATACCATTGATGTTACGATAAATCTTTCTATTTCTTTTGATGCTTCACGAATAGCAGGAACCATTCTTTTATGTAACCACCAGTATAATCTAATTCGTTCCTCTCGATTTTTATCTCGTTCTGGTTTAACGTGTTTTACGACATACTCAAATGGTGCTTCATACAGGCAGGCTTTCTCCTTGCGCGGGTGCGCACAATGCCAGTGCTAGACAACCGATATAAAGCGTTTTCATGGTGTATTCTCCTGTGTGATTATACGGATGCGTGTAGCCAAATATGTGTGAGCCATGTTTTGGCACGGCGTAAATCCGCCTACCTTAATCGCCACGCAAGCCTGAAAACTGCCTGATAGTTTCTTTTAAGTTGGGGATGTTTATTTCAAGGGTATTGATGATGACTTCGGCGGAAATGCCAAGATAATTATGCGCAATCACATTCCTGAGCGCGGTGGCTAATGCGACCGGCAAGGCATCACGATACTGCGCAGTGGTGATTTTCCCCATGGTTTCGCCGATTTGCAAACAACACATCATCAACGCATGATACCCCTCCCGATCTGCCATTGCGGGACGGACTCCGCCATGCCGACGTGCGATTTCCTCAATATCGTCAATCATCTGGAGGATAAATTCCAAACGCGCCTGATCGGACTTAAGCGACATGAATCAACTCCGGTAAAATGTATTTTTTGCCGATGTGCGTCAGTGCCTGCTGGTCAACTAAATCAACCTTCTTCCCCAGCTCTTGTTCAAACTCGGTTTTTACCTGCGTGTAATAAGCGAAAAATTCCCAGCCTCGGTATTTGCGTAAAACTGCCTCGCTGCAACGGTACAAGATGTCTATATCGCTTTGCCCGGTTTCTTCGCCGCGTGCGTAAGAGCCGAAAATACCAAGAATAATAAACCCTTCAGGTTCATATTTCGTTTTCAGTTTTTGCAGCTTTTCCAGCAGTTCGGGTTTCATGGTCGGGTTTCTCTGTGCGGGTATCCCGGATTTGACCAGGTTCTATCTAGGCGATGCGCTAATACCATTGAGCAATTAATAGGGTGCTCCCAATTTTCTTAAATTGATGCTTATGGGATTAAGCGCAGCGTATCCGCCAAAACCCGTGCACGATGCCGAGAATTAGCTACACCACTCACCGCTCAGGCTCACACTCGCCAAAGATCGCAGGGCTGGAATGATTTGGATGCTCTATGTGGTAATTGCACAGCAAACCGCCTGAACCGGGATGGTAAAACTGACTGGAAAAGCGCAAGGTACGCTCGCTGTCGCTGGCGGTGATATGTGCGGTATAGCTACCCGCGCTCATATAGGGAATAGTAGGATAGTCTTTGCCGCTGCCAGTGCTTCTGAAACCCGATGAATTATCAACGACTTCCACGCTGATGTGGTGGGTGTTACTACGCAATACGCCGAGCGTCAAATGAAAAGTCACCCGGCTACTGATTTGCGCTGTTGACGAAGATGCCGCAGATTGTGCTGCGCTCTGTGTTTCGCGTGGTTCGCTGGCACGCCGTGCTTGTTCTATCCGCGCTCTTTCAGTGGCGATTTGCTGTTCCACTGCGGCAATTTCTTCTGGCGCATACGCCATGTTACGCGCTGCTTCCAAATGCTGTTGCGCCGTGTCCAAATCACCATTGCTCAAAGCCTCTCGTGCCAGTTCCAATTCCTGCGCTTGCGCGGTTTGTTGGTGTTCCTGATATTTTCGATAGGATTGCAAATCAATCGCTTGCGCGGGTGTGCACAGGGCGAGGGTTAAACAGCCAATGTACAGGGTTTTCATGTTTTACCTCCTAAGAATGAATGTCA
>DYPE01000071.1:6869-16045 GCA_020720085.1 Dichelobacter nodosus
AAGGCAGCAGCGCGGAGGTGTCCACATACAGCAAACCCTCAGATTCTGGCATCGTCTTCGTCGCGCATTTGGCTGATCAACTGGGCGGCGCTGGTGTTGCTCGCTGGCAAGGATGCACGGAACTTTTTCAAGCTCGGCAGGCGTTTGGGCAGGCTTTCCGCTTTCGCTTGACAGCGGTTACGGATAAATTCGCGCAAAGCCAGTTGAATCAACTCGCCCGGATTGTCGGTGCGGGCATAACGCGCCGCTTCCTGGAACAGTTTATCGTCCAGCAGAATAGTCGTTTGCATGGTTTATCTCCCAGTGTTTTCTTATCTTTAACCCTGGTGATACTGAAGCGGTGTTACAAGGAAAACCTGCCAGATCGGCTCATCAACCTACGCCGCCGGCTTGGGGATATGAACACCGGACAGGGGATGAACCCGCAACTCGCTCCGGTGCTGCTCGGCCTGCCATAAATCATATTGGATTTGTTGCTTGAGCCAGCTTTCGGAAGAGGTATTGAACGCGATGGACAGGCGTACCGCCATTTCCGGCGTAACGCGCCCCTTGCCGTTGACGAGCGCTGACAGGCTTTGGCGATGGACACCCAATGCCCTGGCCGCCTCGGTAATGCTCAGGTTCAAGGGTTCCAGGCAGAGTTCGCGCAGAATTTCACCCGGATGCGGGGGATTGTGCATTAACATGACACACCTCAATGATAATCTTCATAATTCACCAATATCACGTCTTCGCCTTCAAAACGAAATCTGACCCGCCAGTTGCTGCTGACTTTGACTGCCCATACGCCTTCTCTATTGCCACTCAAAGGATGTAAATTCAAGCCCGGCAAGTTCATGTCATCCGCCGTCACCGCCACGTTCAGGCGGCCCAGAATCAAATGCAGGCGCTTGGCGTGTTTAAATTGTATGCCGGAGGTGTTGCCGGCGGCGAAAAATTTTTCCAGCCCTTTGTGGTTGAAGGTTTTTATCATGAGCGAGGGTTACTGCGCGGTTTGTTGGTTGTCTGAATCAGGATTTTCAGGATTCAAGGATGCACAGGATAATCCTGAAAATCCTTTAATCCGGTAAATCCTGCTTCAGACAAACAAAAGCAAAAACCAAAGGTCACTGTCCGCCGCGCACCAAGCGAACGTGATGACCATAACCACCATCAAAATCCGCCCATGATGCCGATATTGGCTACACCTGGCGATTACTCGACCCGCACAATCTCCAATGTCGGGCTGTCCGCCAACCGCTTGCTGACAGGGAATTTGCCGGTTTCGTAGGTTTCCTCGCCAGGTGCTAAAGTGACGGTGAAAGTTTTTTCCTTGGCAAACCACTCATTCTGCTGCTGTTGGCTACCCACTCCATAAGCACCGCCCACTGCTGCGCCTGCTTTAACTGCGTCGGGGTTGCCGTCGCTTAATATGGACGCTACCACGCCGCCAACCAACCCCCAACCTGCGGCTCCGGCGGCATTGCCTACTGCCCGCCCTACGGAAAATTGCTCACGCGCCTTGATTTTATACGTCACGCGCACTGAATTACTGGATGGATTACGCAATTTGACGGAGAAATACACCTCTTCCAAATCGCTGACGGTATAACCCGACATGGTTTGCGTCGTTTCCAGGTAATATTTACGGAAAAATATCCCGCGTTCTTTCAGTTTGGTTTCATACACTGGCGGAATGTAAATATCGTTGTAGCCATAGCCCCAATCCAAACCGTATTCCAGGTTTGAATTAGTGGCAGTATTGCTGGAATAGGCAGCGGCACTGGCTTGACGTTCTTCGGCTTGTTGTTTTGCGATACGTTCCCGTTCTTCCCGTTCTTCGGCTTCTTGTTTTGCGACACGTTCCTGTTCTTCCCGCTCGCGTTGTTGTTGCGCCAGGCGTTCTTGCTCCTGGTGCTCTCGCGCCTGGCGACCCTGGTAAGCCTGATATTTCTGGTACAACTCGGAATCAATGGCATAAGCAGGTGTGCATAATGCCAATGTCAGACAGCCGATAGCTAAGGTTTTCATAATGTGTTCTCCTGTGTGGTTATGCGGATTAGCCAATACGTTTGTGCTATGTTTTGTCGGGTTACGGCGCAAACAGACGCGACTACATAGCTTTCGCAACCGCCTTCGGCCCTGGATTGAGCAACGGGCGTTTTGATGCCCGTTCCTTTTCACGCAAGGCACTGACAATGCGCTTGAGGTCGTGACGGTATTTTTCCGTATGCAGCTTGCGGAAATGCCGTACTTCTTCCACGATGGGGTCAGTTATCATGTCAAATTTCCTAATTCTTCGGGGGAACACAGCAACGGGCAGGCGAAGCCATACGCTTCAACGGTTTTGGCGATGAGGGTGCGGGTTGTCGCGTTGTTTTCATCGTTCCCAAGTTTTACTTGGGAACGCCATGCCTGTGAAGCTTTGCTTCACGAATCGCCAAGCAAAGCTTGGCGTACAGTGTGTTCCCAAGTAAAACTTGGGAACAATGCGAAACGCTGCCGGTGGTTTTCCCACCAATCCAACGTAATCGCCTGCTGCCCAGCAATCACCAGATCGCGGCTCGGTCTAGCGGTCAGGTAGCTGATAACGGAGGATTCAAGATAAACAATGGGGTTCATGCTGTGTTCACTTCATGCTGAAAATTCTAACATTCCGTAAATCCTGCTTCAGACAGACAAAAGCAAAAAGCAAAGTCACTGTCCGCCGCGCACCAACCGGACGCGGTAGTTGTTGCCGTTACGATAGTAGTTGGCGTCGTTCCCACCATAATCGAAACCCACGCCCCACGCGCCGTCCGAATCGTAGGCATGGGGCGAACCCGACCAGAACCACAAATCTGGCGTATTCGGAAACACACTTTGCACAAGGGTGGGTTGTTCATGGTCTTTACCCGGCTCACCTTGGCAACCACCATCAAAACCACTCGGCTTACCTTGCGCATCATATTCTTCCTGCCCGGGTTTGCCGTTGTTGAAATAGGCTGGCTTGCCATTACTGCAATACACCAGTGTGCGCAGTTCTTCAATGCTGGGAATGCGCCAGTCGCTATGTCCAGCAAAGTTCGCGGTTTGTTGTTTGGCATCTTCCCAGTTAAATTTTTTTGTTTCGCCCGCACAAGTGCTGCCCGTCCAACTCTGCCCTACTGAACAGCGCATCCACATTAGTTTGGTTGTCACATCCGTAACCGTGCCATCGCCGTTGTCCAGATAGCGTTCATGAATGCGCTTTGGCAAAACCAAATTCACCGGCTGAATCCCGCCCGCTGGCACAAACAAATCAAACTTGGCTTCCAAACCGTCATCGGTCTTGCCTTCCAGTTTATATTCGCCTTCTTCCAATTCCAGCAATAACTTCTGACCCGCTTGCGTGGGTGTCGTGCCTTTGCGCTGACCGTTGAGATAAATCTTCGCCCCGCCGGGTTCGGAGGTGATTTCGACAATGCCCTTCTCCGCCCACGCAGGCGCGGCGGGCAACAGCAGGGCAGTGATAAGTGGAATCAATAGGGATTTACGCATAATTTGAGTCTCCTTTGCTTGGTGAATGAGGCAGGGGAAGTATAGCAAAACCAAGTACGTCAAATGGGTGGGATGGGCGGCAGCCATTCTCAATTTAAGCCCCCTAACCAGAGACCGTGCGCGCGATTAGCGCAAGCGGTCAGTCAGATTCACCACCCGGCTGATTTCGTCCAGCGAGGTTTCCCCAGCCAGCACGCGGCGGATGCCATCTTCTGCCAAAGGCTCAAATCCAAGTTCTATCGCTTTCTTTTTTAATTGGAAAATATTGCTGCGCTGGGCAATCCATTCTTCCAATTCTGCGCTCATGCGCAGAATTTCCATCAGTGCCAGTCGGCCACGGTAACCGCGCTGGCCGCATTGCAGGCAGCCTACTGGGTGATAAATCAGCGTTTGGGCAGTGGTTTTTACGCCCATTAATTCGCACTCCAGCGTTGAGGCAGGCGCGCTTTGTTTGCAGTGCGGGCACAGGCGGCGCACCAGGCGCTGGCCAATGATGCCGATGATATTGTCTACCAAAATATCGGTCATCACGCCCAGGTTGAGCAGGCGCGGTATCGCGCCCAGTGCGGAGTTGGTGTGCAGAGTGGAAAATACCTGGTGGCCGGTCATGGCGGCGCGGAACGCCATGTCAGCGGTTTCCGGGTCGCGGATTTCGCCGATGAGGATAATGTCGGGGTCTTGGCGCAGCATGGCGCGCACGCCGCTGGCGAAGTCTAATTTGGCGGCGTCGCTGACTGCGGTTTGGCGAATCAAGCCCAGATGGTATTCCACCGGGTCTTCCAGCGTCATGATATTGACTTCTTCGGTGTTGAGATGATTGAGCAGCGAATATAACGTGGTGGTTTTGCCGCTGCCGGTGGGGCCAGTGACCAAGATCACGCCTTCGGGCCGCGCCACCATCAGCTCCAGCGCGCGCATGGGCTGTTCGCGTAAATCCAATTGCGCTAGGGATAGGATGCCTTGCAAACGATCCAAAATGCGCAGCACAATGTTTTCGCCATGCACGGTGGGCAAGGAGGAAACGCGGAAATCAATCGGCCTGCCCGCCAGCGTAAGCGAAATCCGGCCATCTTGTGCAATGCGGGTGTCGGCGATGTTCATGCCCGCCATGACTTTTAGGCGTACCGCGATGGCCTGCCAATAAGATGCGTGCAAACTGCGGATGGGCAGCAGCACGCCGTCCACGCGGTAGCGTATGCGCAAAAAACCTTGTTCTGGCTCAAAATGGATGTCCGACGCGCCGCGCTTCACGGCGTCTGCCAACAGCGCGTCCACCAGCCGCACCAGGGGTTGGCTGTAGTGTTCTTGTACTGCAACACTTTGGTAATCCACCTCGCCGGTTTCGATTTCGCGCAGAATGCCGTCTAGCGATAAATCAAAACCATAAAAATTGTCTATGGCGCGGAAAATGTCCGCTTCGCCCGCCAACACGGGGCGCACGCGCAGTGCGCCGCCTAAATGGGCATTGAGCTTGTCAATCGCCATGACATTGAACACATCGGTCATGGCTACGGTCAGGGTATTGGTCTGTCTATCCAGGCTCAGGGGTAAGGCCTGGTATTTGCGCGCCAATTCTTTGTTAATTAATTGCAAGGCTTCCGCATCCACCACGGCGCGGGTTAAATCTACGCTGTCTTGTTGGTAGGACTGGCTGATGAAATCGCGCATCACCGCTTCGGTGATAAATCCCAGCGCCACTAAAATCTGGCCAATGCGCTTACCGGTTTTTTTTTGCTCAGTAAGCGCGATGTTGAGCTGATCTTGGCTAATGATGCCTTGCGCTACCAACAGCGTGCCAATTTTGTGATGTTCGGGCAAGATTTGCATGGTTACTCCGCCTGGCTGGCGATGGCATCCATGCGCTGCCTAAGCGCGTTGGCGTCAAAGCCAGCGGCCCGTCTAGCAGCAAGCGCCAGGGCTTGGCGGTAATATGGCAGTGCTGCCGCAGGCTTGCCCAGGTGATCCAAACTGACCGCCAAATTATAAGCGTAGTCAGGATGTTGGCTGTCATGGGCGTGGGCGTTGAAAAAGGCTTGCTGCGCCTCGGGCCAGCGCGCTTGGCGGTAGTGTAGCGTGCCTATGGTAAAGTACAGCGACGCGGCCAGGGCGCTTTGTTCTGGCGGCAAGCGCGCGGCCAGTGCGGCGAGTTTGCTTACGTCTTGCAAGCCTGCGTCTGCGTCAAGCATGGCCAATGCGGCCAGCGCCAACGGATCATTGGGGTATTGGCGCAATAATTCCTGATAGCGTGTTTTGGCCGCACGGGTATCGCCAGCGCGCGCTTGTGCCACGGCCAGGCCGTGTAATGCGCCAAAATTACGCGGATCGCGGCGTAGCGCGGCTTGGTAGTGCGCGTGCGCGGTGGCCCATTGTCCGCGCTCCAGGGCGTGGAATCCTTGCTGTAAATCGGGCGCAACCGCTGTTTTGGCGGAACGAATTTTAACCACAATGCCCTCGTTGCGGGTAGATTCTTCCTCGTTCTGTTCGTTGTCGTTGCGCGCGCGTTGTGGTGCAGCGGGTGCTTGCTCGCGCAACAGCACGGGAGGGGCTGCCATTGGCTGCGGTGCTGGCGGTTCAGGCTGGGGCCGCGCCATAGGCGGGGGGGCAAGTGTGGACGCTGAAGCCGCTTGGATGGGGGGGTTGACCAAAGGCGCGGGGGCGGCGTTGACGGTTGCCAGCGGTGCGGGCATTGGCGGGGATGGCGTGGCCGTGCGGCGCGGTGGCGCGGTGGGGTACGGGCTGCTGCTCTCGCCTGCCAGCCAATCGGTGATTTCGCCACTGAACATTACCATGGTCGCGCCTGTGCCAACCACCATCACCAGCAAGACGCCATAGCCGCCAAAGCGCCATCGGCGCGCATAGGTTTGCTGTCGCGCCAAGCGGGCTTGCTCGCGCCAGGCAGCGGGCAAGGTTTCGGGGGGGGAGGGGGGCCGTGGGGATGACGGCGTGGCAGTGGGCATTTCAGCCAATGTGCCCAGCTTGGGAGGCAGGATACTGGCCTCGGGCGGTAGCGGTGGCGGGCTAGGTGGCAGTGCATTTTGGTGCGGTTCAACAGCAGGCGCGATATTTTGCCCTGAGTCTTCCGCTGCATCTTCCGCCGCCATCAGCCAATCCGGCACAATGTCTTCTTCTTGTGTTTCCTGCCATTCTGTGACGGGCGGAGACCATGCGGGTGTGCCATTGCCCGATTCATTTTCTCCCGCCTGAAAATCGTTCACCCATTCATATTGTGTTTCTGTAACGGGCGGCGGCGCATGAACGTCCTGCGGCTCCCATTCCAACGCGGTTTCTGTGCCATCCGCAGACAGCAAGGGCGATGACGGTGCCGGGGTAGACGGCAATGCGCGATTTTCAGAATTTTTTTGGCTATGCTCCGCTTTGCGCAGTGCATCCATCAACAGGCTCATTGGTATTGCGCGCGGCTAAAAAATTTTTTGGGCGGTAAACGGCACATTGATCGGAATCAAACACCTGGCAACGGCCTGGCACGTGGTCAAGGTAAGCGTGGCTTGCGTGGGCGGCGCATCCAGTGATCCGGGGCCAAAATCGACCGCCAGCGTGACCGTGCTGTCCACAAACAATTGCGCCATATCCGCCACCATGGCGCGTGGGCAGGCTGTATCTGCTGTGCAGGCAGGCGCTGTGTCCACGCGCAAGCGGCCCAGGAACGCCAAGTATTGGCCGGTGGGCGGCAGCAACGCGCCCGCCAAGCGATCCGCGTTCTGGTTGGAAATAATATAGCCCAGTTGTTCGTTATACCAAACGCCGTTATACCATTCTGGCGGAATTTCGGCAGCAGACAGTGTGGGGGTTGCCAGGGTGAGCAGAATGGCAATGGGCCAATGGCGTGTTTTCATGTGAATATCCTTTGTCTGAGTAGGTTAAGCCAAATCTGTGCGCAATACTTCATTGATGATGGTAATAAATTTTTTCTTGTCTAGCGGTTTTACTAAATAACTGTAAAAGCCAGCCGCCTTGGCGCGAGCAAAGGCATTGGCGCTGTCGTCAGCGCTAAGCCCCACCACTGGGATTTTATCGGTTTCTTCTATGGTGTTCAGGCGGCGCAATACTTCAAAGCCGTCAATACCGGGCAGATTAATGTCCAATAAAATAAAATCTGGTTGGTGGGTACGCGCCAACTCTATGCCCAATTCGCCAGTGGGCGCGGAAATCAGTGCAATGTCGGGCCTGGCTTGCAGCACTTTGGTAATCAGACTCACATTGGTGCGGCTGTCCTCAATGTACAACAATAAAAACCGGCTTTTATTAAACAAAATATCCGTGCGACTTTCTTCTTCTACCAGCGACAATTCTAGCCAAAACGTGCTGCCTTGGCCCAATTCGCTTTCCAAGCCAATTTTGCCGTCCATCACTTCCACCAATTGGCGCGCCAGGGTGAGGCCAATGCCCGTGCCCTTGCTTAAGTTTTTGCCGCTCATGCGCAAAAAAGGTTGAAATACTTTGGCTTGTTGCTCGGGCGTCATGCCGATGCCGGTGTCTTGCACCAGCAAGCGCACCCGTCGCGCTTCGGGAAAATCCAGAAATAAAATCACCGCGCCGTGCGGTTTATTAAATTTAACCGCATTGGACAATAATTGGGTAATCACTTGCATCAAACGCTGCGCATCGGCAAACACCCACAGCGGGCGGCCTAAGCGTACGCGATTGTCCAGGGTAATGCCATGCTCTTGCAAGATGGGCAGTACGTAGTCTACGCATTGATTAATCAATTCACTAAGATTGATGCGGCCAATGTTAATTTGAATTTGGCGCGATTCAATGCGGGTTAAATCCAATACTTCGTTAATTAAGCCTAATAAATGCTTGCCAGCTTGCAAAATATTGCCCGCGTAGGAACGCAGGTCGTTTACCGATTCTTCTTCTGAAGACAGACAGCTTAATTCTTCCTCCAAAATTTCGCTGTAGCCCAAAATGGCATTCATGGGCGTGCGCAATTCATGACTCATGCTGGATAAGAAATCGGATTTAGCGCGGCTGGCATTTTCAGCGGCCTCCTTAGCCGCAATCAAATCCGCTTCGCTGCGTTTTTGTTCGCTAATGTCGCGGATGGCCAAGATAGCCCCCGTGACCTGGCGACCTTTGGTAATGGGGTTTAATACGCAATGCACGGGCAGGCGGAAATTTTCCGGCGTGCGCAGCAGTGCGTTGCTGTCGCGGACTACCCCGCCCTCGCGGATGAGCTGTAACACCGCCTCGGACGTCATCCATTGCTCGGGATGCAAGGGGTTATGCACTTGCAGGTGGGAAAATATCGTGGCTTCATCCAATTCTGCGGATTGGCGGAAGTAATTTTGCGCGGCATCATTGGCGTTGCTGAGCTTGCCGTTGCGGTCAAACGCGCACAGCCCATCGCTGATAGAGGCAAACATGGCCCTGAGCTTGTCGCGCTCTTCGGCCACTTGGCGGGTCAAATCCTCGTTATAACGGCTCAACCGCTCTGATTCCGTCGAGCTGCGCCCAAATAATAGGCGTTCTTGATCAAATTCTCCCAAGGCCTGTTCAAGCAGGCGCAGAAACTCCGCCCAGTCGTGGGCATCTGGCGGTGCGTCGGCTTGCAGGCCAAGCCGTTGTAGTAGTCGTGAAAGTTGGGAATGCATTTGGGCTTGCCTCTATGATAGTGTGCAGGGACATTATAGCTTTTTCATTTTGAACGTACAGCG
>DYPE01000072.1 GCA_020720085.1 Dichelobacter nodosus
TTGGATGGGGAAATTCCTGACTAAAGTGAAGGGGCTTAAATTGAGAATTGCTGAGCCTAAAGTCGCGGAGAGTTGTAAATTAAGGTGTCTGAAACTGCCATATTTGCGGCAGGCGTCTATCGCGCTACAATGCGAGAGTTAACAACGCCAGTAACTTACTCCGGTAAGGATGATCACAACCGGCTTGTTTTCGCCTGGCGGTTATCCCGCGCTGAAGAGATTTTTCCTACCTTAGCTTGTCACTCCCATAGAGACTAACCATATGAATATTCAAGAACAAATGCTGGCCATGGGGCGTTGCGCGCGCGCGGCGGGCCGCGTTATGGCACGCGCCGATACCGCACGCAAAAACCACGCGCTGTGCAGCATTGCTGTCTTACTGCGCGAACGTCAGGCGGAACTGATGGCTGCCAATCAGCAAGATTTGGATTCTGGCCAAGAACGCGGTTTGAGCGGGGCCATGTTGGATCGGCTCAAACTGGATGCCAAGCGCATTGACGCCATGGCATCTGGTCTGGAGCAAATCGCGGCACTGGCCGACCCGGTTGGCGAAGTCACAGACTTAAAACAGCGTCCAACCGGCATTAAAGTCGGCAAAATGCGTGTGCCGCTGGGGGTAATCGGCATTATTTACGAATCGCGCCCCAACGTCACTGCGGATGCTGCCGGATTGTGTCTAAAGGCCGGTAATGCGGTGATTCTGCGCGGCGGATCAGAAGCATTTCATTCTAACCATGCCATTGGCGATTGCGTGCAACTGGGCTTGCAGGCCGCTGGGCTGCCCGCTGAGGCAGTGCAAGTGGTGAAAACCACGGATCGCGCGGCAGTGGGTGAAATGCTGCGGATGCAGGAATATATTGATGTCATCGTGCCGCGCGGCGGCAAGAGCCTGGTTGCGCGTATCAGCGCAGAAGCGCGCATTCCAGTTATCAAACATTTAGATGGCATTTGCCACGTCTATATTGATGATAAGGCCGATACGGACAAGGCGCTGGCCGTGGCCTACAATGCCAAAACCCACCGCTACGGGGTGTGCAATGCCATGGAAACGCTGCTGGTGGCTGAGGCCATTGCGCCGCGCATTCTGCCGTTATTGGCGGAGCGCTACCAACAGGCGGGCGTGGAACTGCGCGGCTGCGCGCAAACTGCTGCCATTTTGCCGGGCATTGTTCCGGCCAGCGAAGAAGATTGGTTTACCGAGTACCTGGCACCGATTCTCGCCATTCGGGTGGTGGCGGATTTAGACGCAGCCATTGCCCACATCGAACATTATGGCTCGCACCACACCGACGCCATTGTTACTGAGGATTGGACGCGCGCCAATCGATTCCTGGCCGAAGTCGATTCCAGCTCGGTGATGGTCAATGCCTCCACCCGCTTTGCGGATGGCTTTGAATATGGCCTGGGCGCGGAAATCGGCATCAGCACCGACAAAATCCATGCGCGCGGGCCAGTCGGACTGGAAGGATTGACTTCGCAGAAATTTATTGTGCTGGGTGATGGCCATATCCGCCAATAGCTGCGTCGGCATATTGGGCGGCACATTCAATCCCATCCACAACGCCCATTTGCGTCTGGCCATTGAAGCGCGTGAACGGCTGGGGCTGGATCACGTGCGTTTGATTCCCGCTGCCCGCCCGCCACACCGCGCCGCGCCAGAAGTGCCCGCACAACTGCGTTTGGCGATGGTACAGGCGGCAGTGGCCGATATACCCGGGTTGGTGGCGGACGGACGCGAAATCTGCCGCACTGGGCCATCGTACATGGTGGATACGCTGGTGGATTTGCGCCGCGAATACAGCGGCCCACTGGCGTTAATCTTAGGTATGGACGCATTTATCACTTTGCCTGCCTGGTACCAATGGCAACAACTGATTGAACTCGCGCACCTGGTTGTCGCGCAACGCCCGCCCGTTACGCCGCGCACTACAAGCGCATGGCGGGACGAAGAACCCTTTCCCGCACCGTTGTCGCCAGTGCTCAAACGCCCTGCGCGCGAGGTTGCACAACTGCATGAACAGCCAGCCGGGCTGCTCTATTTTGCCGAAATACCGCTACTCGCCATTTCTTCTTCCTACGTGCGCGCCCAACGCAGTGCAGGGCGATCCATCCAATTTCTCGTGCCCAGCCAGATAGATGCCCTTATCTGCGAGCACAACCTATATCGCTGATCGGGGCGATAGGCCATTCGTCACGCGCCACCAACTGATTAAAATTAGGTGGATAATTTAGATAACCCAATATCATAGCCTGCCTGTTGGTCTTTACAGCAAGAGTCATCTATACTTAACCTGATTTGGGTAGGACGGATTCAGCACCCGCATCCGCCCGGTCGAGTGAGAAATAACGATAAGCGGCAATCCCTGCCGCAGCACCACGCAAAAGGAGAACACCGATGAAAGGCTTAGTTTTTGCCGAATTTTTAGAAATGGTGGAAAACACATTTTCGCTGGAAATCGCTGATCGCATCATCACAGAGGCGGAATTGCCGTCCGGCGGAGCCTACACCACCATAGGCACCTATGATCACCATGAAATTGTGACGTTGGTAGAACGCCTGAGCGCCGAAACCGGCATCGCAGCGCCGGACCTTATTAAAGTATTTGGCACTTACCTGTTTGGTCGTTTTGTCGCGGCGTTCCCGCAGTTTTTTGAAGTGGATTCAGCGCTTGCTTTTTTGCAAAATATTGAGGGATACATTCACGTTGAAGTGCGCAAATTATATCCAGACGCAGAATTACCGGTGTTTGAATGCGTCATGCCCAACCCGGATCAGTTGGAGATGACTTACCGTTCCAAACGCCCGTTCGCGGATTTGGCAGAAGGCTTGATCACCGCTTGTATCGCGCATTTTGGCGGCGGAATCGTCTTGCAACGTGAAAATTTAAGCAATGATGCTACCTCAGCGCGCTTTATCCTCATCCGCCAATAAAACGCGGCCATCTGTTATGGAAGCGTTCGAACTGTTGCAGCGCAAACTGGCGCGCGAGCAAAGCGCGCGCAAGCAGGCCGAAGCGGTGGCTGAACAAAAAACCCGCGATTTGTTCCAAGCCAACCGGGAGTTGTCGCAACTTAACGCGGATTTGGAAAAAATCATCGCTGACCGCACAGCGGCATTGGCAGAAGCGCGCGATCAGGCTTTGCAAGCCAGTTATACTAAAAGCGCATTTCTTGCCAACATGAGCCACGAATTACGCACGCCACTCAATGCCATCATTGGCTACAGCGAAATGCTGTTGGATGAAGAGTTGGTGCAAGGCCATGATATTCTGGCGGCAGACTTGAGAAAAATTCTTTATTCAGCCCAACATCTATTAGGCTTAATCAATGAAGTGCTCGATATTTCCAAAATTGAAGCCGGTAAAATGGATGTGTATTGCGAGCATTTTTATGTCCGCGATGTTTTGGATCAAACCATGGCCGCCATCGCGCCGCTAGCGGCTAAGAATAACAACCAACTCCGCCTTACTGCGCCGCCCAAGCAACTCAGCATGTTCGCTGACATTACCAAACTGCGGCAATGCCTGCTGAATTTGCTAAGCAATGCCTGTAAATTCAGCCACAATGGCGTGATTGCGCTGGAAGCACAGGAGCGATACCAGGAACACACCCAGTGGATCATTTTCACCATAAGCGATACGGGCATTGGCCTGACATTGGAACAACAAAAAAATTTGTTTCAACCCTTTGTCCAAGCCGATGCCTCGACAACTCGCCGATATGGTGGCACTGGGCTGGGACTGGCGATCAGCCGCCGCTTTTGCCGGATGATGGGGGGCGATATTACTGTGTTCAGCCAACCTGGGCAGGGCACAGCGTTTACGCTCGCCATCCCGCGTGAAGTGAATATGGAAATCAGCGCTGGCAACACGGGATGCGAATAAATCGGCTGTCGAAAAAAGCCTAATAATGGATTCCCACACCATCATGGCCACAGCAAGGCACGATTAAGCAAAAATTAAACAGCAGGTGCCAAATGGAACGAAAATCTAAACCGCATCCCGCCAGTGCGCCGCCTGGCGCGGTGGAAGCGGGGCACGCAATGGTACGCTATCCCTGGCACACCGCCGTGTGGCAGGCTGTGGCAGAGGCACAAACACGTCGGCGCTTGCCCCACGCGCTGCTGCTGGTTGGCCCAGAAGGCATGGGCAAACTGGCGTTCGCGCAACGGCTGGCGTGGTCGTTGTTGTGCGCGCAACCCGACGGACACGGCGATGCTTGTGGTCAATGTAAAGAATGTCGCTTGCTGACTGCGGGCAGTCATCCCGATTGGGTCACACTGTTGCCAGAAGAAAGCGGTAAACAAATCAAAGTAGATGCAGTGCGGCAACTGGCGAATTTCGTTCACATGACGCCAGCTTACCAGCGCCACCGCGTTGTGTTGATTGCGCCAGCGGAAAATATGAATCTAAACGCGGCGAACAGTTTATTAAAAATGTTGGAAGAACCGCCGCCCTCTGGAATATTCTTATTGGTCAGCCATCAACCCGCGCGCCTGGCGGCCACCATCCGCAGCCGCTGCCAACGCTTGGACTTCTCCCGCCCCCCCCAACAAGCCATGTTACAATGGCTGCACAGCCGCGAACCGGCTGGCGCAGATTGGCCATTGTTATTGGAACTCAGTCATGGTGCGCCTTTGCAAGCATTGCATTTGGCGGCCAACCTAGATGCGCGCCAAAATTTCATGACCAGTTTAGCGCGCTTGGTGCTACACCGCGCCGACCCTTTAGCTGAGGCCGGACAATGGACGGGCGAACCTGCGTTGGTGGTATTGGACTGGATGATGCAAGCCACCATGGACATGATCCGCGACCGCAGTGGCATTCACGTGTTGCGCAACCGCGACGCGCAGGACAACTTGCGTGAATGTGGCCGCCGCTTGGATCTGCCCGCCTTGTTTAGTCTATTGGACAAGCAAATGGATCATGCGCGTTTATTGGCTGGCCCGTACAATCTTAAACCGCTGGGGCTGTTAGAAGATTTGGCGATTTCTTGGACACAAGCCGTTGCGCGGCGTGGTTGACGCGGCGAAGTGCCGCGCGTTTTTGCTGTAATACCTTTGAGGAGATACGCATGTCATCCGTAATGAAACGCGCCGGGCCTATAGGCCGTGGCATGAGAAATTTGCATTTAAAAACCGAAGAAGACCTGTATGTTTCTTACTTGAGTTTCTTAAAAAATGGCGGGTTGTTTATTCCTTCTGAAGACCCATACCAGTTGGGCGCAGAAGTATTTGTACTGGTGTCGTTGCCTGGTCAAGTGGACAAAGTGGCTGTGGCGGGCAAAGTGGCGTGGATTAATCCCAAAAACGCGCAAAATGGTCGCCCACAAGGCATAGGTATACAATTCGGCGAAGGCGCGGGCAATCAAAATCAAGTCCGTGCACAAATCGAGGCAATTCTTGCGGCCAAACTAAAATCAGAAGCGCGGACATATACCATGTAACCCCGCCATCTCAAGGGGTAACGCTATAAAACGCTCCGCTCGATTTTACCAAAACTGACCGGCAAACTTTTTTGCTGGCCTGGATGGCACATTTTTAACGGTTGTTTGAACCGAGGTGCATGATGAAACACGCAAGTTGGTTAATTTTATGCTTTTTTTGTATTCAGGCTTATGCTGGCGTCACCGAGGAAATCGGCACTTTGCCAGAAGAAATGGCATGGACAGGCGCGGTAACTCGTGGTGACCGCGATGAATATCTGTTTTATGCCAAGCCGGGGCGCCAATTGTCGGTAAGCGTCACTGCGGCAGAGGACAATGCCGTGTTTCAGTTGTACGGCGAAGTGGAAGGTTCTTGGACGCCCCTGTTAGGCGCGGACGAAGGCGACGATGCAACCACATGGCAAGACGTGTTGCCCGATGGAGGCACGGGACAATTCAAAATTGTCGTCGGGCCGACCCGAGGCAACGCAAACTATGTTTTGCAAACAGAATTTCAGTAGGTGGGGCTGCTTAGGCTGTCGAAAACGATATTTTAGCTAAAAATACAAGCCTAATTTTAGGCTGTCTTGAGCACCAAAGGGGCGACATCTATACAGCCTAGGGCAATCCGTCCAACACACCGAAGATTGGATAAGCGAGTAAAAATCAATCAAACACCTTGGTGTAAACTTCCGTCAAACTCAAGCGGCATTCCAGCCTTGGCAAGTCAAATTCCTCGGTGTCGAAGTATTCATACAGTGTCCACTGGCGCTCGGCCTGCTTGACGTAGTGCAGCACATGGGCGCGATCTTGGGCGACTAAAATATATTCTTGCAGCGAGGACAACTGCCGATAGCGGGCGAATTTACCACTGCCGTCGTAATCCGCCGTAGAAGGCGACAGCACTTCGATAATCACGATGGGATTGGTGAGATTGTCCTGATCGTAAAACTCCGGCTTGCCGCATACCACCGAGACATCGGGATACACATAGCCGTCATGCAACTGTACCCGCTGGTCACTGGGCAAGACCCAGCAGCGGCGATTTTTGAGCTTGTTGCCCAATTCGCGCAGCAGATTACTGGTAATCAGGTTATGCGCAAAGCTTGCGCCGCTCATGGCAAAAATTTCGCCATTGTAAAATTCGTGTTTGGTGTCGCTCAGGCGTTCTTGTTCTAAATACGTTTGGGCGGATAATTTAGGTAATGCTGACATAAGTATTTCCTCATTTTTTCTCTGTTTGGGAGTGTCAGTGCCCAGCACTTCCCGCTAGGAACGCTGCTGGCGCACAAAAAAAATGTGGTGCGTGGTCAGCGAAAAACTCGCCACTTATCCCTGACCGCTTTACGCATAACTTAAGTCAAATGCTTGTTCTAGTAATTCATCCAATTGTTTTTTATGCACTGCCATATATCCTGCTGCGGGCGCGGCAGAAGCCAGGCGTCCGGCATAGCTGATGTCAACGCCCCAGCTTTGTGGAATGCGCGGTTTGATGAAGCGCCAAGCGCCCTGATTGATGGGTTCTTCTTGTACCCAGAACCATTGTTGCACATGGGCGTATTTACCCAGTATTTTTTTGATTTCTCTACGGGGAAACGGATACAACTGTTCTAGCCGTATAATCAGGATATTGTCAATATGTTGTGTTGCGCGGTAATTCCATAATTTGTAATAGACCTGGCCCGTGCACAGTAGTACCCGTTGCACATTTTCTATAGCACCAGCAAATGGCGTGGGTTCATCCAACACTACTTCAAAGTTGCCTTGAGTGAGTTCGGTCAATGCTGAAGTGGCCTGTTTGTCACGCAGCAGGCTTTTAGGCGTCATGATGATCAGCGGTTTGCGGTAGGGGCGCAGGATTTGGCGGCGCAGCAGGTGGAAAAATTGTGCAGGTGTGGTGGGCGCGCACACTTGCAGGTTGTCTTCGGCGCACAGTTGCAGGTAGCGTTCCAGGCGGGCCGAGGAATGTTCCGGCCCTTGGCCATCGTAGCCGTGCGGCAGCAGCAGGGTAAGGCCGCACAGCCGTTGCCATTTGGCTTCGGAAGAGGCTAAAAACTGGTCAATGACCACTTGTGCGCCATTGGCAAAATCGCCAAATTGTGCTTCCCACAGCGTCAGGCCATCCGGTTCTGATGAGGCATAACCGAATTCAAAGCCTAGCACTGCTTCTTCTGACAAGGGCGAGTTGAGTACGGTAAACGGCGCTTGGTTGGGGGAAATGTGGCGTAGCGGGCGGTAAATCGCGCCACTGTCTTGGTCATGCAATTCAGCATGGCGGTGGGCAAACGTGCCGCGCCCGCTGTCCTGGCCGCACAGGCGCACGCGGTAGCCTTCATCCACCAGGCTGGCATAGGCCAGCGCTTCTGCCCCCCCCCAATCCAATGGTTGTTGACCGGCTCCCATGGCTTGGCGTGTTTGTAGGATTTTTTCTACATTGCGGTGTAGACGAAAGTCATGCGGATAACGGGTCAGGCGTTCGGCTAAGCGTGCGAGGGTGGCCAACGGCACGGCGGTATCCGCTGGGTGTGTCCATTTTTTACCAGTAAAACGCCGCCAGTCCAAACGTTCCGGTGCGTTGGCAAGCTTGGGGCGCGCTACTGTGCGGCTGGTTTTGAGTGCTGCGCGGTAACGTTGTAGTAGGATTTGCGGGTCTTCTGGATGAATAATTTCTTCTTGTATCAGTTTATTAGCGTAGAGCGTAACCACGGTGGGGTGCGTGGCAATTTTCTGATACATGCGCGGCTGGGTGACATGGGGTTCATCGGCTTCGTTGTGGCCTTTGCGCCGGTAACACACCAAATCGACCACCACATCGCGGTGAAATTCCATGCGGAAATTGAGCGCCAGTTGGATGGCGTACAGTGCCATTTCCGGGTCGTCGCCATTGACGTGGAACACGGGGGCTTCGATCATTTTGGCCACATCGGTGCAATACGGCGTCGAGCGCGCGTCATGCGGATCGCTGGTGGTAAAGCCGATTTGGTTATTGATGATGATATGCACGGTGCCACCCGTGTGAAAGCCTCGGGTTTGCGATAAATTCAGTGTTTCCATAACCACGCCCTGAGCAGCAAAGGCCGCATCGCCGTGAATGAGCACGGGCAATACCCAGTTGCGCAGTTTGTCGCCGCTGCGGTCTTGACGCGCACGTACGGAGCCTTGCACCACCGGATCAATGATTTCTAGGTGCGATGGGTTGAATGCCAGCACCAGATGCACATTGCCATGCGGCGTGGCTACGTCGCAGGAATGCCCTTTGTGGTATTTGACATCGCCGCTGGTGGCGTTGGCGGGAACGCCGCCGTTGGCGGGAACGCCGCCGTTGCCAGGTACACTGGCGTTGCCGGTGTGCATTTTTTGGAGATAAATGCCCTCGAATTCATTGAATAACTCTCGTGTGGGCTTGCCAAAAATGTTGACCAGCACATTTAGTCGGCCACGGTGCGCCATGCCAAAAATGATTTCTTGCGCGCCATGGCTGCCTGCGCATTGGATAAAATAATCCAGCATGGCAATCAGCGTTTCGCCGCCTTCCAGTGAAAAGCGTTTCTGGCCGGTATACTGCTCTTCGAGAAAATGTTCAAAGCCTTCTGCAGCGGTCAGGCTTTCTAGAATCTGTAATTTGGTTTCCGCATCAAATGACGGTGTGGCCAACTGGCTTTCTAGCTTATCGCGCAGCCAATTTTTCTGTCTGGCATCGCTGATGTGCATGAATTCTATGCCCAAGGTGCGACAATACGTGTGGCGCAAACGGCGCTCGATTTCGCGCAATGCCAGTGGTGCGTTGCCAAACGCGCCACCTGGGCAAAACATTTGATTCAATTCCTCCAATGCCAGACCATGGTAGTCCAGTTCTAATTCGTCCACCGGTGGCAATGGCTGTAACGCCAAAGGGTCAAGATTGGCGCGTTGGTGGCCGCGCGTGCGGTAGGCGGCCATCCATTGCGTCACCGCACATTGCCGCCACGCTGGAGATTGCTCTGACACCGTGCATTCGCGTCTGGCTTCGTCAGCCGGAAAATCGGTTTGCAACGCTGTAAAATAGTCCTGCCATTGCGGGCTGAGCGCGTGTGGGTCGCGCTGGAAGGTTTCCTGCAAACTTTCTAAAAAGCCTAGATTAAACAGAGGGGTGTTAGGCACCGGCATTCTCCGTCAAGTGGTGTGAAGTTGGGAATGGCTAATGCGCTTGGGAGCGTGTTGGGAGGTGATGCATAATGGCATCGGCAATGCTCTCCACAGGCAGAATTTCCGCAGCAGCGCCCAATTCCTTGGCCGCTTTGGGCATTCCATACACCACGCATGAGGCTTGGTCTTGGGCAATGGTATGCCAGCCGCTGTTGCGCAGTGTGGCCATGCCCTTGGCACCATCGCGGCCCATGCCGGTGAGCAGTACCGCCACGCCAGGATGCGGCCAATGTTGGCTGACACTATGAAAAAACACGTCCACTGAAGGCCGGTAGTGCGCTGCCAGCGGTTCTGGCGTGTATTCTAATTGGCAGCGGCGGTTAAAAATCAAATGATCATTGCTGCCCGCCACATATACCCAGCCCGCTTGTGGTGTGACGCCTTGGCTGGCCAGGCATACTTTCAGGGAAGTTTGCGCATCTAGCCAACTGGCTAAATCAAAAGAAAATTCTTGATCAACATGCTGCACGACCACCATGGCCAACGGCAAACCCGCTGGCATCCGCCCCAGTACCTTGGCCAGCGCGCCCGGGCCGCCAGTGGATGCGCCACACACCACCAAATGCGGCAACAGCGGTAGTGGTTGGCGTGATAGGAACCGCCGATCCGCCTCGGACGTGTTTTTGGCGATTATTTGTTCTCCGGGTAGGGACAAGCGGTTCAACATGCGCAATTTTTTGAATAGGGCCAGGCGGCTGGCTTTCGCTTCAGGCGTAGTGCCTGAGCGCGGATAGGCAATCACATCCTTGGCACCCAACCCCATGGCTTCAAAAATCTTGGCCGCATTGGTTTCCACGCTGGAGGCCATCAGCAAAATGGCGCAGGGCGCGCGCGCCATGATTTGGCGGGTAACCTCTACGCCGTCTAAATCCGGTAATGCCAAATTGACTAATAAAATATCTGGGCAATCCGCCACGCAATGGGCCACAGCTTCCTTGCCGTAATGCGCTATCCAGGCAACTTGGTATTCTGCCGACGGTGGTGCGCCTGCCGACGGTGGTGCGCCTGCCGACGGTGGTGCTCCCGCCTCGGTTTGGATCAGATCGCGCAATTCTTCCGCGCCTGGGTGATGTGCGATAGCGATTTTCATGCAATGTCGTTTCCGGCAACGGCGGCGTTCCCGGCTTCTCCAATCAAGTCGGCCACAGCATTGATAAAGGAATCATCCTCAAAACTGCTTTTGGTCAGATAATAGTCTGCGCCCGCTTCCAAGCCTTGCAGCCGGTGGGATTCTGTGTCTTTGTAAGATACAATAATCACTGGAATTTTTTTCAAATCATCGTGTTGTTTAATTTTGGCGATCAACTCCATGCCATTGAGCCTGGGCATATCAACATCCGTGATGACCAAATCATACGGCGCGGTGCGCAAGGCATTCCAGCCGTCCATGCCATCTACAGCTACATCAACAAGATAGCCTTGGTGTTCGAGTAATTTCCGTTCCATTTCGCGCACAGTGAGAGAGTCGTCCACCACCAAGATTTTTTTGCGCGGTATTTCTGTGGCGATTTGCGTTGCGTCGCTGATGCGGCGCAGGCGTTTGCCTGACAGCAAGTTGTCTATGGAATGCACCAAATCTTCCACATCGAAAATCAATACTGGCGCGCCATCCAACATCACCGCCGAGGCGCTGATGTCTGGCACTTTGCCCAGGCGATGATCGAGCGGACGCACCACCAGATCGTGTTCACCAAGAAATTCGTCCACCACCAGGCCGTAGGTGTTGTAACGATCACTGATGACCACCACCGGAATATTGCGCGTGGCGGCGGGTTCCTGGCCCAATTCCAACACTTCATGGATGTTCACCAGGCTGATGTTGGTTTGGCCAAAGCGGAAAAATTGCCGATCTTCTAACAGTTGAATATTCTCCGGCAACAGCAGTAAGCAGCGGTCTATGCGCGCCAGCGGAAAAGCATACGGCTCGCCAGCGATTTTTACCAAAAACGTGCGCAGCACTGATAAAGTCAGCGGCAGTTCTAATTGGAAGGACAGTCCCTGGCCCAGCACGGTTTCCGCACGCACAATGCCGCCGACTTCATGCACCATGCTGTGCACAATGTCCAGTCCCACCCCTCGGCCTGAAATCTCAGTAACTTGGGGCGCAGTGGAAAAACCAGGCAGAAATAAGAAATCCAGCAGTTCTACTTGGGTAAGATTCTGTGCGATTTCTGTGGTGGCTAAACCTTTACGCACAATGCGTTCGCGCAAGACCGCAATATCAACGCCACGCCCGTCATCCGCCACAGTGATGATTAACATGCCAGAATGGTGCATGGCTTCCAAACGCAGCCGCCCGGTTTCTGGCTTGCCCGCAGCCAAGCGCTCGGCGGGTGTTTCTAGGCCATGATCCAGTGCGTTGCGCAGCAAGTGATTGAGCGGTGCGTCTAATTTTTCCTGAATGTCCTGATCAACTTCGGTATTTTTGCCGATGATGTCCAACTGCACTTTTTTGCCCAATTGCCGCGCCAAATCGCGCACCAGGCGCGGCAGCCCTTTGATACCATCCGCGAAGGGACGCATACGCACGCCGATCATTTCACGATATAGCCGGTTGGAATGGTTGGCAAACGCGCTGGAAAAGGCATCCAAACGGCTGGTGCGTTCCGCAGTCAGCGTGATGGATTCTTTATTTTTTTCGCGCAGGCGGGTAATTTCACGATGTACCGCATCCAGGTCGTTGCGGCTCAGTGGCTCCTGCAAGCGATCTAGCAAGCGACCTATTTCAATTTGACATTGTTTGACTTGCTGCCAAGATTCGCTAAATGGTGGTAGCCACCGTGCACCCACGGCTACTTCGCCAGCCAGCGCCATGAGCCGTTCAATTTTACTGGCAGAAACTCGCACAATGCGGTCTTTTTCACGTGACGATTCAGTTGCAACGGCGGTGCTCCCGCCAACGGCGGCGCTCTCGCCTGCCTCTGAGAATGCGCTGGTGGACTGCGGTTTGACGGCAACTTCTACGCGGATGGCTTGAATTTCTTCGTGTACGGGGGTAATGGCTTGGCTGTCCGTAGGCGGGAACGCCGCCGTAGACGGGAACGCCGCCGTAGGCGGGAACGCCACCGTGGCCACCGTAAGCGCGTTGGCGGGTTCCTGTAACGGCGGCGATGCTACCAAATGGGGCGTTTCGCCAGCCAATATGGCTTGTAGCGCAGCCAACATGCGGTTGACTTCCGGCGTTACGCTGGGAAGCTCCTCAACGCGCCCGCCTGCCAGCCGGGCAATGCGATCCAGGATGTCCACACTGTGCAACAACACGTCCAATTGTGCGGACAGCAATAGCAATTTGCCTTGTTGCGCGGCGACAAAGCAGTCTTCCATGGCATGAGCCAATTTGACCGCAATGTCCAAGCCAATGACGCGCGCGCCGCCTTTGATGGAGTGGGCAGCGCGCATGAGAGATTCTAATTTGTCCTGGGCGTGCGGATCATTTTCCAGCGCCAGCAACCCTTCGTTGAGCAGTTCAGTGTGGGTGCTGGTTTCGGCCAGGAAGAGTTCTAGCAAATTGGGGTCAAACACGGGAAGCGCATTGGCGGGAACGCCTCCGTTGGCGGGAACACCACCGCTGCCATTGCCCATATCCCCCGGTGTTACGGGAGAGGGGGGCGGGGAGGGGATAACGGGGCGAGCGGTCAGCAGGGGTGTATTTCCCGCGACTTCCCCTTTGGGTGGGAGTTGCAGCACACGCACAATATTGTGCAATTCTTCGCGCGCTTGGCGCACGCGGTGTTTCACGCGCGCACTGTCTTCGCCTGACAGCGCGTCCAGCCAAACCACACCGCGCAACAGCGCTTCCAGCGCCGAGGCAGACGGCGCGCCGCCGTGTTGGTGTTGCTGACCAAACCAAACTTCCATGGCTTTTAGCATGTCGGCAACGGGATGTAGCTCCACAATGCGCGCACCGCCCCAAACGCCATGGGCGTGGCGTTGCAGCGCTTCCCAATCCGGCAAGGTTTGACCATTGGCGCACTGCTGCAAGGCGTTGCGCAGTTGCGCGCTATGCTCGGCCAATTCAGAGCAAAATAGGCGAATTAACGCAAAATCTTCTGGCGCGACTGGGGTGGCATCCTCTCGCCAGGCATCGTCTTGTGGTTGCGCGAGCGCGCTGGGGACGGTTTGCGTCACTGTACACTCCTGGTCAGCTTGTAAAGCAGCAAGTCCTCATCCAACAGACCCACATGCTTGCGCTCCCAGTCAAACACCGCTTTGGCAAAGCCCGCGCCGGATTTGCTTAGGCTGACTGGCGGCGATTGCAATTGGCTGGGATGAATGCGGTGTATACCATGAATTTCGTCCACGGCAAACAGCCAACGCTCGCCCTCTTTTTCCATCACCAACAAGCGGCTGGTAAATTGACGGCGGCTGGATGGTGCTACCGTGGGCAGGGAGTCTTTGGCCGCGTCCTTCGTCGCAATGCCCAAGAGTTGGCGCATGGAGACACATAGGCAAATTTCGCCATGGACATTGGCCAAGCCAATCAATACAGGATTATTGCGGTGCGGCACGCGGTGGGTGGGGGCATGTTCTACCACCTCGGCAAAGAGCAATGAGGGCAAGGCCAACCATTCTTGTTCGAGGCGAAAGATAAGTACAGACAACGTGCCTACCAAATCTGCGGGTTTGCGCGCGGCAAGCACCGTGGTCCATTCGCGCAAGTATTCCTCGGGCAACCCCTGTTCTAGCAGGTTGCGCCCAGCGCGGGTAAAGGTTTCACAATTGCGGCAATGAATGACCTCGGACAATTTTTCACACCGGTGTTCTCCTGGTTTACTCCAGACTCCGATGGTTTTCCAACAATTTTCCATGAAGTTAAGCCTTGCCTTGTGCCGCTAGTGGCGTTGGTTGCCGTAAGACACAGAAATATCGCTGTGCGCGATGTGCCGTTGCGTAGCGTCTATTGTAACGTTATCCACCAATTTTCGTATACCGTCGGGCCATATGCCTACGCGCAACCGCCCGCACTGGCCTTGTGCGCTAAGCGGATCCGTCCTGATCTTCCTCTCGTTGCGCATAAAAATCTCGGGTGAATTCCGCCAAGTTGCCCACAGTAATGGCCTGGCGCAGGCCACGCATGAGGTCTTGGTAATAATGCAAATTGTGCAGGGTGTTTAAGTGCGCGCCCAGCATTTCGCCAATTCTATCCAAATGATGTAAATATGCGCGGCTGTAATTGCGGCAGGTGTGGCATTCGCACTGGCTGTCCAGCGGGCGGGTATCGGTTTTATAGCGGGCATTACGGATTTTAACCACGCCCCAGCGGGTAAATAATTGGCCATTGCGCGCATTGCGCGTGGGCATCACACAGTCGAACATATCTATGCCCAGCCCCACGGCATCCACCAAGTCTTCGGGGCGGCCCACGCCCATGAGGTAGCGCGGGCGGTCGGCGGGCAAATGCAGTTGCAGCACAGCAAGCACGCGCAGCATTTCTTCTTTAGGTTCGCCCACCGACAAGCCGCCAATGGCATAGCCATCAAAGCCTATGTTGCGTAGCTCGGTCAGCGATTCCACGCGCAGCGCATCGTACATGCCGCCTTGGACAATACCGAACAATGCGGCAGGATTATCGCCATGCGCTATTTTGGAGCGTTGCGCCCAGCGTAACGACAAGCGCATGGATTCGGCGGCTTGCGCGAACGTGGCAGGATAGGGCGTGCATTCATCAAAAATCATCACAATGTCCGCGCCCAAGTCGCGTTGTACGCGCATGGATTCTTCTGGCCCCAAAAAGATGCGGTCGCCGTTAATCGGCGATTGAAACAGCACCCCCTGTTCGCTGATTTTGCGTGTAGCCCCCAGGCTGAATACCTGAAAACCGCCAGAATCGGTGAGAATCGGCCCATCCCAACGCATGAAGCCATGCAGGCCGTAACGTTGCTCGTGGCCGTGTTCGCGCACAATGGCAGGGCCAGGGCGTAGCAAGAGATGAAAGGTATTGCCCAGTAGGATTTGCGCACCTGTGACGCGGATTTGGTCGGTTCTCATGCCCTTGACCGCGCCATACGTGCCCACAGGCATAAAAGCGGGGGTGTCTACTTGGCGCGTCGCCGCGCCCAGACCCAATTCAGCCGGCAGCGGCGGAAACAGCAAACGCCCGCAACGGGCTGCGCCGTCATTGTGCAATAGTTCAAATTGCATGGTGGTTTGGTAGCACGGGGTGTGGTATCGACATTATTCTGCTTCAAGCAAAAAGGACTCGCCCGCGCGCAACGCGGGCGCGTGAATGCGAACCATATCGCCGTCGGTGTTCCCGGCAACGCCGGTGTTCCCGGC
>DYPE01000073.1:0-4713 GCA_020720085.1 Dichelobacter nodosus
GCGCCCGCGTATCCGCCAAAATCCGCCGTTGCCGAGAATTGGCGGATACGGCGCACACTTCGACAGGCTCAGTGCAAGAAAAGACGCGCCTTAATCCGCCCTACCTGGCTTGTTGGGCCAATAGCGCCCATTCCCAGACCTTGCCATCTTCTGGATGGTCAATCTCCGCTATTTGCTGAAAGCCGAGTTTCTCAAGTACACGGGTCGAAGCATTATGCTCAGGCAGAGTTTGGGCACAGATTCGTATGCCTGGTGATTCGGACATCGCTTTCTTAATGAGATACCTAGCCATAGAGGTGGCGATGCCTTGTCGTTCATTTTCTGGAAACGTAAAGTATGCAATCTCGATGCGCCCCTCTAAGGGCGGAGTCTTGAATGCACACGTTCCAATGCATTTGCCGTTATGGATGGCAAGGTACCCAATCCATGGCGGCTGATAGCCGCTGATTTTGTACATCTCGGCGGCCCCCCTTAGTACATCAGACACCATGTCCGGCAACCCGTTAATCGGATGCGCCGGGCTTCCGTTCTCTGTGATCTCGATCAGTTCCATTTTATCTCTACTGCCCAGCTTGCCGAATTTCATTCAGTTCGGCTTTATATTTTCCATCGTTCCCAAGTTTTACTTGGGAACGATAGCAAATCAGTGGTCTTGGTAATGTCCACCAATGGCGAAAATATAAATCCGTTCGCTGTCGAATTTGTGACAAACGCCGTGACCACAGACCGGACAAACCATGCCGCAGAGCTTCCGGTTTGCCCGTGCCATCGGCGGGGTTGCCGCGTTGCATTTCTTTCAGAATCCGGCAACGTATTTGATGCAAAGGTTTGTTCTCGGCGCGTAATGTCTCGTAGCGTTGCCAGGTATCGCCTTCAAAGCTAATCGAGCGCATTCAACTCTTCCGCCGAAAGAACATAACCCTTGCCTTGCTGGTAGGTTTCTGTTGATCTGGCGATTTGCCGCATCAAATCATGGTTTTGTAGCACATACAGCGTCTCTTGCAAACTTTCCCATTCTTGCGCCGAAACTGTGATTGTTTTCACCTCAGCCGGTTTGTGCCTGGATGACAAAAATTCTATAAAATCCAGAACTTCCTTCGCCATAGGCGGTGGCATGGCTTTGACATGTTGGTAAATAGTATCCGCGATGCTCATTCAGAGGGCCTCCAGAGTTTTGTAGGGTGGGCAAAATGTCCCTTCGGCAAGCTCAGGACACCGCTTTTTGTTTTGCCCATCATTGGGGCATCGAATTGGTGCGCGACGAAAAGATGTCGCGCACCCTACCCGGCTTATCAAAGCCTGATTAACTTATTCTTGCGTGATTGCGCGGTGAATCATCGGCAGTTAGAAACAAAGTGGGTTTAGAGTGACCGTGCCGAGTAGAACCCTGGCACGAGGGAAGTGGCATATCTACATGGCTATAGGCTGCACTGTCAACTTAAAGCCCAAAGCTTTGGCTACTTTTGCGACGGTTGAAAAGCTCGGATTACCTTCTGGCGACAATGCCTTATAAAGCCCTTCACGGGTAAGCCCCGTTTCTCTGGCGAGTTGACTCATGTTTCTAGCACGCGCAATAACGCCTAGCGCATGGACAATAAATGCAGGATCATCACCTGCCTCTTCGAGGCAGGCTTCCAGATACCATTGAATATCTTCTTCAGTTTTAAGATGTTCGGCGGAATCCCAACGGGTAGTCGTTATACTCATGTCAATCCTCAATCTGCTTGGCAATCGCTTTGGCTCGTGCAATATCTGTAGCCTGAGTGCTTTTATCCCCCCCAGATAGCAATATGACTACAACAGAGCCACGTTGTAAGAAATACACCCTATAGCCTGGACCGTAAAAGATGCGTAACTCACTCACACCTTCACCTACGGGAGCTACATCTCCGAAATTGCCCATTTCAAGTCTATCTATACGCGCTTGAATACGCGCTCTAGCACGTCGATCTTTCAAGCCATCAAACCATCGAGTGAATATCTCGGTTTTTCGTATTTCCATCATGTGATAACTATAATTGACAATTTTTTACTTAGCAACTCATGGCAAAAAGAAACATCCTTTTCTAATTCCCAAGCGCCGCTTGGGAATTTTATGGCTTGCCAGCGTCGCTGGCTGTTGTTGACAGACCGCAACGCGGTCAAGACGGCATTCCCAAGTGGCACTTGGGAACGGGGGAAAGCAGGCATTCCCACGCTGGAGCGTCACTGCCATTAAGTTTGGCATCTTAAAGCCCTGAAAGGGCTAAATACTATAGCCCAGGGCAACGCCCTGGGTAGCGGGTATGTTGATAACCAAGCCCTGAAGGGGCGAAATATAGCTTTCCGCAGATTTTATTTCGCCCTTACAGGGCTTAGCCCGAAATACATCCGACCCAGGGCGTTGCCCTGGGCTATAATATTACGCCCCTTTGGGGCTTTAAGATGCCAAACTTCTGGCACTTGGGAACGAGGCAAAGGGTAAAAGGGTAAAAAAGCAAAGGGCTACGTCCTCGGCGCAACACACACACGAAAACCGTAGTCGCTATAACGGCTGTCGCGGCTATTGAAGCTACGCACAGCGGCGCGGCAATAGTCTGGGTTAAGGCGCCAAGACCCGCCGCGCAGAACGTAGCCGGGTAGCCGGGTAGGGTGGGCAACATCTTTTCGTTGCCCACCATTTCGTGCCATTGCATGGTGGGCAAAACAAAAAGCGGTGTCCTGAAGCTCTGCCGAAGGAATGTTTTGCCCGCCCCACCTGGCTAATCACTGACAACGGATACGTGGCTATGTGCTAGATTTTGTTGTGACTGAATTCGCACCTCACTCACGATGGATTTACGTTTATAATTATGTCAATGCACCTGACACGGTGCTGGCATGACCATCACAACTGGGGGCAAGTATGAGTCAGTTCAAAGAAATAGCAAATATCATCAGCGATGCAATGTCCGCGTTTCAAGATGGTATGCGTTTGCAACAGCAAGTTGTTGAACAACAACGGCAACTGAGCATACGCATTGGCGTGCGCACCACGCAGATTATTCGGTTTAGCATGTTTAGCATTCTAATTTTAGGTATGGCCATGTTTTTTTTGGTATATACCTTGATGCAGGATATGCACAACATCAATGCGCGCATGAACGACATGGCAGATCATATTGCGGCCATGCACACGCAATTTGCGTCTGTGGCTGATCATACCGGCAAAATGACGCAGTTCGTTGAAACTATGTCCACGCAAATGCCTGCTATGGGAGATTCCATGCAGCACATGGATGGTTATATGAAAACCATGAGCGTGGACATGAATGCCATGAGCCAAAACATGCAGGCCATGCACGGCAGCATTGCCACCATGCAGCATGACATGAATAACATGAGTGTACAATTCGTGGGCGTGAATCAGCGTCTGGGGGCGATGGGCTACAATGTGCAGCGCATGGCCGCGCCGATCAAAATGTTTCCGTTCGGCGATTGATACGGGGTTATCTGGTCAGTGGCCGGGTATAGCTTTGCGTGGTGAAAATTTCAAAGCTGGCCCCGCGCCAAGCGCTGGCAGGCAGCCCGGCCTTGCGCGCCAGATGCTCCAGGGTCTGCTCCCGATTCCAACCTTGTTCGGTAGCAACTTCTGGCAGAAAAACCGCGCGCCGTCCATCTTTATGCAAAATGATGCCGTGTTGGCCTGGCATGAACTCCGTTGCTGAAGAAATGGCGCGCGGCGGGGTGAGCACGCTGATTTCTAGCGTCAATTCAGCCAGTTCCGCCGGGGCAACCGGATGGAAGCGCGGGTCGCGCAATGCGGCGCTGGTCGCATTGTCGATAACGGCTTGGAACAAGGGCGCGTGCGGTTGGATGTAGCCTATGCAGCCGCGCAATTCGCCGTGTTTTTTCAATGTGACAAACGCGCCCGCTGGACGGGCCAACGCAGCGGGCAATGTAGCGGCGCGCGCCTGTATTTGCGCGCCAGCAGCCGCGTCATTGCGCACGGCGGCCACCAGCGCATCGGCGGCCAAATCGTGCAGGCATTGCAATAATTCTAGCCCCAGCGCGGTATAGCCAGACCCGCTATCCTCATCCGCCAGCGGTTTGGGGGCGCTAAAGGCCAATGCTAAATAACTGACACTATGGGTATAATCTCCAGTCAGACCACCGCTGGTAGTGTATTGTAGCCAATGCGTTTGGGCGTCCTCGGGCAGCAGCGGCAACAGCATGTACAACGGCCCCAGCGCGCACGCAGTGATGCCAGTACGCTGGTGATAAGCGTGCAAACCCGCCGCATCGCGCGCTTGCACAAATTCTACCGCGCCAGTGTCCAACGCGCGCAAACGCGCGGCAGCCTCGGCATCGGGCGGAAAGGGCGTGTAGCCGTAGTTGGGGCCGTAGTGGGTGAAATCGCCAGACAAAACCAACAGGGTTTCTGCATCCAACCAAGGGCGCAGGGCGCGTGCGGCTTCTGCATAAGTTTCCGGGGTCATGCTGCCGGTGAGCAGGGGAATTAAGCGCCAGCCAGCAGGCAGCGCGCGTTGCAACAGCGGCAGTTGCATTTCAATGCAATGCTCTTGCGCGTGTGCACCTGCGTCTACCACGAAGTGCGGAGATTGGCCTAATACGGCGAGCGCATCCACATCCAAGGGAATGTCTCCCAACGGCGTTTGAAAATGCGTGGCATCCGGCATGGCCAAGCCGTTGAAACGGCCCCGGTGGCTGGGGCCAATCACGATCACCCTACCC
>DYPE01000073.1:4813-15749 GCA_020720085.1 Dichelobacter nodosus
GTTCCGGGCAACGCCCGTGTTCCGGGCTGCACGTATGGCCGCAGCCGCCACCGCGCCGCTGTAACGGTATCCGGCGTGCGGCGCTAAGATGGCACGAAGATTCGGCACTTCCGTTGCTGGCGAACGCCCGCGTTGCGGGTCTTGCGCCAGCAAGCGATCCAGTTCATCCGCCAACGCACGCGCATCGGCGCTGTACCAACTGCCTGCCACTGCCGCTGGGCGGATGCGCACGGATGGCACTTCAGCGGGCGCGTTCGGCAACGAGGGCGTAGAAATCCACTGCATCATAACCGCATCCTTAAAAACTTGGCCGCGTTGTTGGGCTAAACCACGTTCGGCCTGTACGCTTCAATATAGTTATCAATGAATTGGCACAATTTTTTGACTTGGAATTCCTCGGCCAAACGCGCCAATTGTTCGGCAAAGTCCGCCCATTCCTGCCGTTCGTTTTTGATGCGCACCGCATAGTCGCTGATGCTGCCGATGTCGCCAGCCTTGGCCAGATCGCGCAGCGCAGCCAGATGGCGCAATGGCGGCAAAACAGACGCGGGTAGGGCGTCTGTGCTTTTATTGCTCGTCCACTTAATATCTAGTTGTTTTCCAATAATTTTAACCAGATCATCCAACTGCACAGGTTTGGTAAAAAAATCCACGCAGCCCACCGTTTGACTTTGTTGACGATGATAATCAAAGGCTTCAGAGGACATCGCCACAATAGGGATGCTCGCAACCGCCGCATCCATGCGCAAGGTACGTGCAGTGGAAAAACCATCCATACCCGGCATGATTAAATCGAGCAAAATGATGTCCGGTTGAATTTTGCGGGCAGCTTGAATGCCCGAGCCGCCGCCTTCCGCGTCCACCACCACAAATCCCAGCGGTTCTAGCAACATGCGCAACGCCTGCCGTTCGCGCTCCTGATCATCAATCACCAGCACCACGCGGCGCGCACCCGTGTAGCCGCAAATGCCGCTCAGCATGGCAGCCGCTCTGCGCGGCGCTGGGCGCGGGGCTTCGCTCACTACCGGCAAAGGCAGCAACAAGTCGAACTGGCTGCCTTTGCCCAAGGTACTGCTCAACGTAATGCCGCCGCCCATCAACTCCACCAATTGGCGGGTAATGGCCAGCCCTAGGCCACTGCCCGGCGATTTGTTATACACGTTGCCAATTTGGTAAAACGGCTGGAATAAGCGGCTTTGTTCACTTTCCGCAATGCCACAGCCCGTGTCGCGCACAATAATATGAAAATTACCACCAAGATAATTCACTTCCAACCAAACACCGCCTGTTTCGGTAAATTTTACCGCATTGCCAAGCAAGTGCATGAGAATTTGGCGCAAACGCTGCGGGTCAGACAATATCACACCTGGCAAGGCATAGCCCGGCGGCGCACCGAATTCGTAGGAAAAGGATAAGCCTTTATTGTGGGCCTGAATTTGATAGGGCTGTAGCACGCCCAGTAAAAATGACTCCAATTCAATGGGTTTTGCGGACAACTCCAAGCGCTCGGATTCCATTTTGGTTAAATCGAGCACATCATTGAGCAAGCCCAGCAATTGCTGGCCATTGTCATAAATTTGTGTGGCATAACTCTGCGCATGGTCATCCCGGCCTTCCCGTTGTAACAATTGCGCATACCCTAGGATAGCATTCAGCGGCGTGCGCAGTTCATGGCTGATGTTGCTTAGGAATGTGGTTTTGGCGCGATTGGCAGCATCTGCGGTTTCCTTGGCTAAGTGTAGTTTTTCTATCGTTTCGGCGTGAGCGGAGATTTCTACATGCAGTTGCTGATTGCTACGTTCCAATTCGTGCGAGCGCGCTTCTAGTGCCAGTTGCGCGCGTCTTTTTTCGTCCATATCCAACAACACAGAGCGCACGCAGCGGGTTTCGTCGTCTACAGCCGCATCGCAATTGCTAGTCATGCTTACAAAAAATGGCTGTCCTTGGTAGGGAATCAGTTCCAATTCGCAGCTATGCGGTTGGTTGGAAGCAACCACCTGCTCCAAATGTTTATAAAAAACATGATGATATGCTGGCGGCAAATATAAAATCAGCGGCTTACCACACAGCCGTGCGCGTTCCAGACCCAGCAACGAGGCCGCGTTGAGATTTAACTCTAGGATATTACCTTTGTTGTCAAAGGTAAAATGGCCCGCAGGCGCGAAGTTGTATAATTTAGTATAGCGGTCACGCGAACGCACCAATTCATCTTGAATTTTCATGAGTTCTTCGTTTTGCATCTGCAATTCCACTTCATGCACACGCAATTTATGAAGAATTTCATGAAAATGTTCTTTGGCGATTTTTTGGCCCTGCGTATCATCCTTCATATCCGCCAAATATTGCTCCGCTTGCTGTTGCAAGCGCGCGGAATAGTCCTCGTTACAATTCACCACTTGGGATTCTAACTCAAGCAGCGAATCAGTAACGCCTGTTGGATTGTCCGTGTTGGATACAGTCATGATGACATAAAACCCTAAAAATTCATAAGGTTATCTGGACGGAAAGCGGAGAAAAGATGGCCGTCTTCTGGGTGTTCTTGCATCCATGGCGTGGAAGATAAAATGACTTCAATGATAGCACCATCCTTACACCGCCAGCGGGTTTTTACTGTTCCGCGACCATGCGATTGAATCTGTGCATATTTTTCTTTACCTACAAACTCAAATTCAGCATCATCTGGGTACAAAATACGGCTGCTCTGGCCAGCCAGTTCAATTTCACTGTAGCCAGTCAAGCGTTCCATGGTGGTATTCACCCAAACAATGCGCCGTTCTTTTACTAAGCCTACACCAATGGGGGACGCGCGGTAAATGGCTTGTAAAATGCTCTCTGTGCGGATGTAATCTGCATGAGATTGCTCCAAGGCTTGATTCACGCGCTCCAATTGGTCGCGCTGGCGTTGCAGGGCATACATGTTGGCCTTGGTTTCATGAATATCCACAAATAAAAACACGATGCCCGCATAAACACCACTCCCCGAGCGGTAAGGCAACGCACGCAACAAATACCAATGGTTTTCTACAGTACAAATTTCCCGCTCCACAGATTGGCGGGTTTGTAATACGGTATGCGCCACGGCATTGAGATCAATTTCTTTAACCGCATGGACGATATGATGAAAAGGACGACCAATATCGCTATCAATGATTTTGAAAATTTTATCACTATTGTAAGTATAGCGGCGCACATTCATTTCCTCGTCGAGGAAAATAGTAATTACACCAGAATTTTTTAGTAAATTATCTAAATCATTATTGCTTTCGCTAAGCTCGACAATTTTATTGTGGTATTCAGCATTTACCGTATACAACTCTTCATTGACCGATTGTAATTCTTCATTGGTACTTTGTAATTCTTCATTGCTAGCCAGTAACTCTTCATTAGTGGCTTGCAATTCTTCGTTGGAAGTTTCCAGCTCTTCCACGGTGGCTTGTAAATTTTCCCGTGTAAATTGTAATTCCTGTTCCAAATCTTGGATGCGCTGGCTGGCCTCGTGCTGCACGTCGTAGGAACCAATAGCACGCGGCTCCTGCGTCGTGCCACCGGCATATTCCAAAAACACCGCCACCAGCGGCAATTGACCTTTTTGCTCAGGCATACGCAAAATGCGCAAATCGATTTGCGCTGGCCCGCTTTTGCCATGTAAATAGATATTGGTATATTTCACTTCCTCACTGCTGCTGAATGCACGCTGCACACCCACTGCCAAGGGAATCGCTAAGTCGCGGTTGGCCATTTTGGTGACATCATTGAGCATTTTGCCTTGCGGCAATTTGAAAAATTCTTCGGGCTTACCCGCCGAGTACATTAATTCTAATTGTTCGTTGACAACCAGTCCCGCAGCGAGATAATTGTCTGCCAGCGCTTTGAGCATACGTTCCAACACGCGCTCTTCCTCGTGCAGGCGTAATGCGCCTATGCGGCTGAGGCGCGAAGCTTGCGCACGATTTTGTACATCAAAAGGCACCACATTCATGCCAGTTTGACGTTTTCCCTTGGCTTGGTAGATTTTCCATTTATGATGCAATAAGTCAAAGTAATCACTCATGTCGCCCGTGGTTTCACTGGCACCGAGCATGAGAATCCCTTTGAGAGTAAGTGAAAATGCAAATAACTCAAATACTTTTCTTTGCAACACCGGTTGCAGATAAATTAATAAATTGCGGCAACTGATGAGTGAAATATTGGTAAACGGTGGGTCTTTGATGAGATTGTGCTGGGCAAACACCACCATTTCGCGGATATTGCGCGTGACGTGGAATTTTTCGTTTTTACGTAAAAAATATTTACTCAGCAATTTTGCGGATAAATCACCGGCAATGCTTTCTGGATAAACACCATTGCTGGCATAGGCAATCGCTTCTTTGTCTACGTCAGTGGCAAAGATTTTTACATCCACGCGCTTGCCCAACAAGTCCATACATTCTTGGCAGATCATGGCGAATGTATATGCTTCCTCGCCAGTGGAACAGCCAGCAACCCAAAAGCGCAAAGTTTTACTGCCCGCGTCGCTGATCATTTTGGGCAAAAAATCGCGCGCTAAAATATCAAAAGCATCTTTATCTCGAAAAAAGTTGGTGACACCGATTAGTAACTCTCGATATAAATTATGAACTTCTTTAGGATAATACTCCATAAAATGGGCATAATCCGCCAAGGTATGTACTTGATTGACATTCATACGCCGTTCAATGCGGCGCACTACGGTGCTGGGTTTGTAAAAGGTAAAGTCCACCTGGCATTTTTCGCGCAACAAAGAAAATATCCGCGCCATGCTGTCCTCATCGTTGTTCAGCGGCATCTCTGCCTTGACGGCATACGGATGTTTGACAAAAATTTGCAATTGGTCCGGCATTTCTGCTGGTGCCAAAATAAAATCCACTAAGCCAGTAGAAATCGCGCTTTTGGGCATTCCATCGAATTTGGCCGACAATTCGTCCTGCACCATCGCCATGCCGCCGCATTCCTTAATCCGGCGCACGCCGCGCATCCCATCGCTGCCTGTACCGGACAGGATAATTGCCACCGACTTCTCACCTTGATCATCCGCCAGAGAGTGTAGAAAAATATCAATGGGCAGGTTAATGCCTTTGGTGTAGTCCTGCTCTTCCAAAATTAACTTGCCATGAAAGATGCGCAGATTTTTTTTGGGCGGAATCAGGTAAATAGTGTTAGCGCATACCGTCATGCCATCCTCGGCGCGGAAAATAGGCATGGCCGTGTGTTTGGACAGCAATTCCAGCATCAGGCTTTTATAATCCGGCGATAGCTGTTGCACCACAACAAATGCCAGCCCGCTGTCAATCGGCATTTTTTTGAAAAATAACTCAATCGCTTCCAATCCGCCTGCGGAAGCACCTATGCCAACGTAGTACAGCGGCGCTGGATTGACGATTATGTCCGGTGTGTTTGAGTCCATTGATACTCCGCGTAGGTGATAGGATGTAAGCAAAATGGTCAAGGTTGAAAATGAGCGGATTGTCGTGAATATGATACTATAACTTTACCATGACAAACTAAGCCACAAGCGATAACCAGGGAATAGCCCAATGATCAACGACACGCCGCAAATATTGTCCGAATTAAAACGAGGCTGCGAGGAAGTCCTGCTAGAGGACGAACTTGTTGCTCGCTTGCAGGAGAAGCGTCCATTACGCATTAAAGCCGGATTCGACCCTACCGCGCCGGATTTACATTTGGGGCATACCGTGCTTCTTAACAAAATGCGCCAATTCCAAGACTTAGGCCATGAGGTGATCTTTTTGATTGGCGATTTCACGGGCATGATTGGCGATCCCACAGGCAAGAACGCCACCCGCCCGCCGCTGACGCGGGAAGATGTTCAGCGTAATGCGATCACGTATCAAGCGCAAATTTATAAAGTATTGGATCCGCATAAAACTCGTATCCGCTTTAATTCGGAATGGATGGACAGCATGACGCCAGCGGGCATGATTCAACTGGCAGCTTCGCACACGGTGGCGCGGATGCTGGAGCGCGATGATTTCGCTAAACGCTATAAAAATGGCCAAGCCATTGCCATTCATGAATTTTTGTACCCGCTCGTCCAGGGTTACGATTCTGTGGCGTTGCACGCAGATGTGGAACTGGGCGGTACGGATCAAAAATTTAATTTGTTAATGGGGCGTGAATTGCAAAAACAAAATGGTCAGAAGCCACAAATTATCATGACACTGCCTTTGCTTGAGGGCACGGACGGCGTCCATAAAATGTCCAAGTCCCTGCAAAATTACATTGGCATCGCTGAATCCGAGGCGGAAATTTTCGGCAAAATCATGTCGATTTCCGATACGCTGATGTGGCGGTATTTGGAGCTATTGAGCTTTCGTCCGCTCAGCCAATTGGCGCAATGGCGCAACGATGTGGCGCAAGGCGCGAATCCACGGGACATTAAGCTGGAATTTGCGCACGAAATCGTGGCGCGTTTCCACGGCCCAGACGCGGCAGAGCGCGCGACCAACGCTTTTATCCACCGTTTCCAGCACGGGCAGTTGCCCGAGGCATTGGAAGAAATTTCTCTGCCGACCAATGCCACTTGGCCCATTGCGAATGCGTTAAAGGAAGCAGGGTTGGTGGAAAGCACGTCCGAGGCGTTGCGGTTAATTAAACAAGGCGCAATTAAATTAAATGGCGAAAAAATCGCGGATAGCAAATTGATTTTGCCCCCTGGCGCGCATGTGGCGCAAGTGGGCAAGCGCCGGGTGGCACGCTTGATTGTCCGCGAATCATAACCCCGGAACTCGGGCGTAAGGTTATTCAGTGGGCGGCGGTGCGCTGGGGACAGCGTGCTCCAGCCTATTTTGCAAAAATTCAATTAACGCCTGGAATTGATACCCACGCACCCACGGTTCAATCTGGCGGGTGAATTCTGTGCAACCGGCTTGCTGCAATTCTGCCAATTTGGTTTTAATGGCGGACACATGATGGTGTTTGGCCTCAGCGAGTAAAAACCGCAGTGCATCGTCCCCTGGCTCTTGGTTGGCGGGCAGCGTGGCGGACAGCACGGGTTCTTCGGCGAAAATCCATTGTGCTTGAATGGTTTGCATCAAACAGTCGTGCAGTGCGTCCAGCATCACGGGTTTGGTTAAGTAATCGGTAAAGCCGCTGTCTAGCGCGCGTTTTCGGGTTTCTTCCGCCACGCTGGCTGACACTGCCACCACGGGCAAATTTTTTAGCTCGAACACTTCACGCACCCGCCACAGCACTTCAAACCCATCCATTTCGGGCATGATTAAGTCTAATAAAATCAAGGCAGGGGTTTCTTGCGCCAGCAGTTCCAGTGCGCGTGCGCCGCAATTGGCTTCAAGGATGCGCAGGCCCAATGGCCGCAACATGGTTTTGAGCACCACGCGATTAATCGTGTTGTCATCCACTATCAGCACGCTGACATCGGTTTCTTTTATGCCCGTGAGTAGACGGCGGGTAGCCGGTTCTGCTGCCCGCGCCAAATCGCGCGCAGCAGCAAGTTGTATGTCAAACCAAAAACGGCTGCCCTGTCCCAGTGTGCTTTCCACTTGCAGCTCGCCGTGCATCAATTCTACCAGCCGTTTGCTGATAGCCAGGCCCAGGCCCGAGCCTTCGGCGTGCATGTGGTAACTTTTGCCAGCCGCTTTGGTGGCTGGCGCTTTGCTATCACTGGCCTGATGTGTAACCTGGTGAAATGGTAAGAAAATATCTCGAAATTGGTTGGGCGCGATGCCAATGCCGGTGTCTTCCACGGCAAAGCGGATTAAATAATTGCTAACTGTTGCATGGAGCAAGGTGGCGGATACCCGAACTTCGCCATGTTCGGTGAATTTGACGGCATTGCCCAATAAATTCAATAAAATTTGGCGCAAGTGCTTGTCATCGCCATGCACTTCTGCGGGCAATTTGTCTTCCCAATCCATGTGTAGCGCGATGTCTTTCATGTGGGCGCGCACTTGCATCATTTCGTGCAATGTGAGCAGCAGTTGGCGCAAATTAAAGTCCGTCAACAGCAGTTGTTGTTTGCCTGCCTCGATTTTTGACAAGTCGAGGATGTCGTTGATCAGCATGAGCAAATGCTCAGCGCTGCGGTGAATGGTGTCAATGGGCTGGGCGTATTCTGCCATCAACGGAGGGTCGTGGCGCAATATCTGGGTATAGCCCAAAATGGCGTTGAGCGGCGTGCGCAATTCATGACTCATGTTGGCGAGAAACTCGCCCTTGGCGGCATTGGCTACCTCGGCGGATTCTTTGGCTTTTTTCAACTCCCGCTCGGCGTGCACGCGCGCGGTGACATCCAACAGCGAGCCTAACAAACGGCTGACTTCGCAGTCTACCGACACTGGGCGGCAATTGACCAGCGTGTGGGTGTACGCGCCATTGGCATGGACATGGCGCACTTCCAATTCAAAAGGCCGGTTGTCATGCACTGCGTTGTGGATGGCTTGGCGCAAGGCGTCACGGTCTTGGGCGTGAATGCTATTTAAATAGGTCTCCAGCGCAATGGAATGCTTCCATTCCGGTTGCTTGACGATGCGACAGGCTTCTTCGGAATAAAATATCAAGCCATTGCCCACGTCGTATTCCCAACTGCCCAGGCGCGCCAATTCCTGGGTTTCCGCCAAACGCCGTTCGCTTTCGCGTAGGCGCGCTTCGGCTTTTTTGCGCACCAGAATTTCTTGCTGTAAGCGGTCGTTTTTTTGCTGTAAATCCAGCGAGCGCTCGCGCACGCGCTGTTCTAGCGCGGTTTGGGTTTCGCGTAGCATCCATTCGGTGCGTTTGCGCGCGGAAATGTCGAGCACAATGCCCAGTTCCACTGGCTGGTCATGCAATAAAATATTGGCTCGATACACTTCCATGACCCGGAACTCGGGCGTTGTAGTCATTTGCTCCTGCGAATTTGCCAAGCTGTATTCTGCGGCGTGGTTGGCGGCTGCATTGAACTCATGGGTATATTCTGGCGTGGTGGGCGTTAGAAACTGGGTCAACGGCTGGCCAATTAACTCTGCACTGTCCACCCCCAGCAGGCGCGTCAACGCGGGGTTGGCATAGCGCAACTGATTGTTTTGCGACAAATAAACGCCTACTAACGATTGTTCTACCAAGGCGCGGTAACGGGTTTCTGCTTCCGTTAAATGGGCAAACGAACTTTCCAATTGTTGTTCCATCACATAAAACGCCCGG
This sequence comes from Dichelobacter nodosus, assembly GCA_020720085.1. Classification (GTDB taxonomy): domain Bacteria; phylum Pseudomonadota; class Gammaproteobacteria; order Beggiatoales; family Beggiatoaceae; genus DYPE01. Next base: position 13,988 of record DYPE01000073.1, read on the forward strand.
GCCAATTCATCCAACTCGCGGATGGGGTAGTGCGCGGGGTGGTAGCGCCAATCGCCCCTGGCAATCGCTTCGGCAGCATCGCGCAAGGTATAAATCGGACGGGCAATCCAGCGGCCTGAGGCAATGGCCAGCGCCATCATCGCCAATATGCCCAATAGCGCGAGCAACATATTATTTTTTTGCAGGAAAATTTGTGGGAACCCCGGTGCGGGCGCAATCAGCATCACGCGCCAACCTTGCGTCGGCACATCGCTGGCTTGCGTAATCAACGGCGCTACGCGCAGGTGCATCGCCATGCCGCCGCTATCCGGCTGAAAGGACAGTGAATGGTTGCCGTTTTCAATGTGCGCACTCAGTGCGGCAGCTTGTTCAAGCATGAATTGCGTTTCGGGTGCGGTCTCTGAGCTGACGACGATTTGTCCCGCGCTGTCGAGCACCAATAACTGCATATTGGCGCGCCCCACCAGTTGGCGTAGGCTTTGTTGTATGTGGGTCACAGGCAGCGCCGCTGTGGCCCAGCCCGATAGCGACGCATCGATCCACAAGGGCTGCGACAAGGCCACTATCTCTGGCTTGCCTATCAATACATCGCCATGTTGCAGTTGCATCGGCAGCTCCGCGCCACTCCACGCTGGGTCAGGACGAAAGTCTAGTCCTGGCAGCGTAGCGCGGACGTGGCGCAAGCGCTTGCCTTCACCATCCAGCGTATGGTATTCCACCAGTGCGGTATTGGTTGGCACGTTGGCAAAAACTTCCAGTTCGCCATGGTCATTGCGGCGAATGCCATGGCGGCGGCCATCGGCAAACCGCGCGCAACTGCCGCTCAATTCGGGAACTAATTGCATTTGCAGCCAAAATAGGCGATCCGTTGCTTCCGTAGCGTCTTCTTGGCGGTGTTGCTGAAAATAGTTGGCGCTCCAGTCCGTGGCTTGGCGCAAAGGCCGCAACAATGCGGGCACGGCTTCTCGCGCCCTGGTCAGAATTTCTTCCTGCCGCTGCGCTTCGGTTTGCACTGACAATTGGTATTGATGGGAATAAGACCACAAGGCCGCTACAATAAAAAATACCAATACGGGGATAACCAAAAACAACATGAGCACAGTGGCCAAGCCCGGAACGCGGGCGTAGCCCGGAACACGTGCGTTTGGCCACAATAACCATGGTCTGGCCTTGGCTGGCTGCTGGGAGGGGTCATCTAGCACAGAGGGTGGCGGGTTTGTTGCTTTATCCATATTGCTTTGATTTGTAGCTATAATTTAAGATGTGAATGCGTTTGTTACGCAACGCTGTACGTTGATTGCACGCGATATGCCGTTTGTCTGGCCACAGTTTTATGCAACAGCATATAACAGTGTACACTGTCCAAACAGCTCATCCGAGGAGGGTAGGTTGTTTTTACGGGACTATTGGCGCAGGGGCATACACCCACCGCTGCGCGCTGCGCTAGCCCAGGCGCAGCTTGGCCTATTTTGGCGTGGATACCACGCAAATCTATTCACATTCCCTTTCTATTCAATATTCTTATGGAGAATCCATTGATGAATAAAAAACTTCTTTCGTTAGCCATTGCCTTGGCATTGCACGGCGCGAGCGTAGCGGTTTTTGCGCAATCCCCGCAGCCGACCGGCGCGGCCCCTACTCCGCCGCCTGCAACCCCAGCGCCTCCGCCGCCAGCCGGATCGGAATTGGTAAACCAACCCGTAGGCACGAATCCGCCAACCGGCACTAACCCGCCCGTAGGCACGAATCCGCCGACTGGCAC
>DYPE01000074.1 GCA_020720085.1 Dichelobacter nodosus
TAACCACCTGCGGCAATGCCAGCCTTGACCGCGACGGCGACGGTATGCCGTGCACTGCGTTATGTGGCAAATAAGCTGAGCCAGGTAGGATGTCCTGCGCTTGCCGAAGGAATGTGTTGCCCACCCTACCTGGCTGGCTTACTTACGCCCGTGCCCGGAACACGGGCGTTGCTCCGGGTTACGCCCGTGTTCCGGGTTACGCCCGTGCTCCGGGTATGGTCAGATGTGGGCAGGGGGCAGCCAGCGGCGCACTTCGGTAAGCAACTTATCTTGGCCATACGCGCCTTTTTGGAATACCGCCTTAACGCCATTTTGCAGTCGCTCGCGGTCTTCGCGGGTGAGTTCCTTGGCCGTGAGGATGACCACTGGCAAATTAGCCCAAAGGGGATTTTGTTGCAGCCGACGCAGAAACTCAAAACCATCCATTTCAGGCATCATCAAATCCAACAAAATCAACGATGGCATAACGCCCGTGCTCTGGGTATTGTGTTCTAGCCATTCCAACGCCAGGCGGCCATTTTCCGCGCTGCCAGACGGAATATTGGCATTTTTCAAAATGCGTTCCATCATGGCGCGCGTGGTGTCGTCGTCTTCCACCAGCAGCACAGGCTGGGTATTATCACCCTGGCAGTAACGCGCCAACACGCGGTTGATTTGATCGCGGTTCACCGGCTTAACCAGATATTCACTGGCCCCCAGCGCATATCCCTGGGCAGCCAGTCCGTTCATAGACAGCACAATTACCGGAATCTCAGCCAACTCTTCGTCTTGTTTGAAAGCAGACAACAAATCCCAGCTTTCTGCCTCGCCCATCATGACATCCAGGGTAATGGCAGCGGGTTTGAGTTGTTTGGCGATGGCCATGGCTTGCGCGCTGGAATCAAGCAGAATTGGCTCGTAGCCCTGCTTGCCGATGTACGCAGCCAACATCCCGCGTGCATTGGAATCATCGCCAATAATCAGCACTTTTTGCGTTGCTGGCTGCACAGCAGCAGGCAGCATAATGGGCGCAACCGCCACAGTGGATTGTGTGGGGATAGCCACAATGAACGTACTGCCTTGGTCTGGTGCGCTATGCACTTCAATGTTGCCGCCCATCATTTCGGCAAAGCGTTTAGAAATGGCCAGTCCCAGCCCTGAACCGCCAAATTTGCGCGTGGTCGATGCGTCGGCTTGGCTGAATGCGGCAAATAATTTGTCGATTTGCGCGGGTGTCATGCCAATGCCAGTGTCCGTGACGCAAAAGCGCATTTGCTCTACGCCAGCCGTTGACTCCCGGCGTAATTCCAGGGTGATAACGCCATTTTCAGTAAATTTGCAGGCATTGCTCAGCAAATTCAGCAAAATTTGGCGGATTTTGGTAACGTCCGCGCACATTTCGCCCAAATCATCTGGACGGATCAATTCCAGGCGATTATTCTTTTTTTCCAGCAATGGCGGCAAGTTCCACAACACTTCATCCAGCATTTGCCCCACCGCAAAGGTTTCGTGGAACAACTCCATTTTGCCAGCTTCGATTTTTGAAATGTCAAGAATATCATTGATTAACCCCAGCAAGTGTTTGCCTGCGCCCGATACCTTGTGCAAATCGCCAACTGCCCCCTCACTTTGGCAAGTCCGTTTGGTGGCTTCGGGTTTTTCGTTCAATTCTTCAATGAGAATTTCGCTGTAACCGATAATGGCGTTCAGCGGCGTGCGCAGTTCATGGCTCATGTTGGCTAAAAATTGGCTTTTGGCCAGATTGGCCTGCTCTGCTGCATCGCGCGCGCGCAAAGCCGCTTCATTGGCTTCGTGCATGGTTTTTTCCAGGGCTTTGCGCGCCGAAATGTCCGTGAACGTCAGCACCACGCCAGTAATTTTGCCACTGTCGACAATGGGGGAGACCATGTATTCCACCGGAAAGCAGGTGCCATCCTTGCGCCAAAATACCTCGTCATGCACTTGGCGCGCGCTGCCATCGCGCAATGCCTGGTAAATACGGCAATTTTCTAATGGAAATAGGGTGCCATCGGCATGGTGGTGATGAATCAATTCATGCTGAGGTTGATGTAACAATTCTTCCGGCGCATACCCCAGCATTGCCGCAGCAGCGGGATTGATAAATGTGGTATGGCCTGCTAAATCTAAGCCGCAAATGCCATCGCCTGCGGCTTCCACAATGAGTTGCGTCTGGCGGCGCAAATGCTCGCGGGTCGCTTCCGCTTGTTGGCGTTCTACTATTTCGGCCTGTAACTTGCGGTTGAGTTCCATCAATTCATTGGCCTTGCGTTGCAACTCGCGGCTGTGGCTACGCTCTTGTTCGATAAGCCGCAAATATGTGCGGATTTTGCTGATAAGCTGGGGGGCATCAATGGGTTTGGTCAAAAAATCCGCAGCACCTAGCGCAAAGCCACGCTGGCGGAACTCCTCAGATTTATATGCAGCGGTGAGGAATACGATGGGAATGTGCGCAGTTTTGCTCCAATTGTGTAAATATTGGGCAGTTTCAAAGCCATCCATGTCTGGCATTTGAATGTCGAGCAAAATTAAATCGACTTGGTGTTGCGTGGCCAGGCGCAAGGCATCCTGACCAGACGTGGCTTCTAGCACGCGCGCGGGCAAGTGTTCATTTAACAAGGTACGCAAGGTGAATACGTTGTTGGGGTTATCATCCACAATAAGAATATGAAATTCTTCGCTTGTCACCGCTACCGCCTTGGTTTAGTTATAAATTGTGAATTATGAATTATGAATTCACCATTCGTAATACTATAGAGTTTAGGTCGCTGCTTGCCAACTGCCTATCCAGGCCGCACAATCCGCCCACTGGGGTATTCGCGGATGGTGCTGGGCATCCGACGCGGGCCGCAATGGCCGGGCAACAGAACGATTTCTGCGCCACGCCCGCGTTCCGGGCCACGCCCGCGTTCCGGGTTACGCCCGCGTTCCGGGCCAAAATATTGTTGCACACGCAAGCCAGTGCGTGCAGGCGGTCGGCCTTGCGGATTGGCGCTGGTGGATACCAGCGGCCCTTGCCAATATTGGCATAGCGCGCGTGCCTGCGCATGGCCTGGCACACGCACCGCCAACTGGGCAGAACGGCCTGTCAGCCAAGCAGGCACGTCAGGCCGTGCAGGCAACAGCCAAGTCACCGGGCCAGGCCAATGCGCCGTAATGGCGTGTTCGTCTGCCGCTGACAATGGCAACAGCAAGGGTTGGAGTTGGCGGAAATCCGCCGCGATAAGAATCAAGCCTTTGTGCCAGGCGCGGTTTTTCAGCGCCAGCAAGCGTGCTATCGCGTGCGGATTGAATGGATCGCAACCCAGGCCAAACACCGCCTCCGTGGCATGGGCCACAATGCCGCCAGCGCCCAGCGCTTGGCAGGCTTGGCGCAGATGCCAGGCGCTCATTGTGCCAATTGTGCCTGGAATTCTTGATCTTTGGCTTGTATTGCCACCGCGTTGTGCTCGCGTTCAGCCACCAATTTTTGCGCCAGCGCAGAATCTGCCAGCGCCAGTATTTGCGCAGCCAAATACCCCGCGTTTTTTGCGCCTGCCTTGCCAATGGCCACGCAGGCCACCGGCACGCCGCCCGGCATTTGTACTGTGGACAGCAGTGCGTCCATGCCATGCAATGGCCCCGCATCCATGGGCACACCAATAACAGGCTTTAACGTAAGCCCAGCCACCGTACCGGCCAGATGCGCGGCCAAACCGGCTGCGGCGATAAACGCCGCGCAACCGCGCGCGTCAGCGTCCCGCACATAATGATGCGTAGCCTCCGGAGTGCGGTGCGCGGAGGTAATTTTTACTTCGTGGGGAATGCCGAAGTGCCGCAAAACCTCCACCGTGGCTTGCATCACTGGCCAATCCGAATCAGACCCCATCAATATTGCAACAAAAGCGGAAGAAGACATATCGTGTACTCCTTAACTCAAAATATTTTATTTTAACCTTGACGAAAGGAGGTGCAAAGTTAAAAATTTCCTACCCCACATTTTTTGGGGAATTTCAGGGCTAACCGCCGTGCAGTTGCGCACTACGGGGCTTGAAGGGCGGGGATAAACCACCGCCCCTACAATGTCCTGGCCCTCTTTTCCGGGAAGCTATACAATACAGCAAACTCATACATGGAGCGCCCATGGAAGCCACCAATTTGACCCATCATTTCCTCATCGCCATGCCTGGATTGCAGGATACCCATTTTTATCGCACAGTGATCTATATTTGTGCCCATTCCGAAGAAGGGGCCATGGGCATTGTGATCAATCGCCCCATGTCCGTGCTGCTTGAGGAGTTGTTGGAACAAATGGACATTGTTATCAATGACGAATCTGTGCGCTATGCCCCGGTCTATTCCGGTGGCCCAGTGGAACCGGAGCGTGGTTTTGTGCTGCATCCCTCTGACCAGCCTTGGCATTCCACCATGAACATGGGCGCTGGACTGGCGATTACCACCTCGCGCGATATTCTCGTGGCCATGGCCTCTGGCACTGGGCCACGGCGTTCGCTGGTGGCGTTAGGGTATGCGGGTTGGGGTGCGGGCCAATTGGAGCATGAATTATTAGAAAATGCTTGGCTTTGCGGGCCAGCGGATGCTTCGGTGCTGTTTGATACGCCAGCGGAGCGGCGTTGGGAGGCAGCCGCGAGTTTGCTGGGTGTGAATATTGCGCGGATGAGTTTGGAGGTCGGCCATGCCTGAGTGCGCCCGTGTGCCGAGCACCGTGCTGGGCTTTGATTATGGCCACAAAAAAATCGGCGTAGCTGTGGGGCAGTCCATTACGTGTTCCGCCGCGCCATTGGCCGTACTGGCCGCCAGTGCAGGCCAACCAGACTGGCAATCCATCCAGCGCCTGGTGCATGAATGGCAGCCGCAGGCCCTGATCGTTGGCTTGCCCTACCTGCAAGATGGCGGTGTGAGCGCATCTACTGCTGCTGCGTTGCGCTTTGCGGATGAATTGCGCGCGCGCTTCTCACTGCCAGTGCATGGCATGAATGAATACTTAACTTCTCACCTTGCTGCGCAATTGCCCTCTGCCCGTGTGCTGGGACTGGATGCTTGTGCGGCGCAACTTATCGTGGAAACTTGGTTTGCGCATCGAAATTGATATTACCGAAACCATTGCGCGCATGGCGGCGGACACACAACGCCATATGGCCGAGGCTGGGCGGGCTGCTCCGCTGATGATAGGCATCGCACGCGGTGGCGTGTGGGTGGCGGAGCGATTACACCAACTGCTAGATTTGCAAGAAAAATTAGGCCAATTGAACATTACGTTTTACCGCGACGATTTTCAGCGCATTGGCCTGCACCCCAGCGTGGGGCCGTCCGTGTTGCCCGTGACGTTGGATGGCCGCCACATCGTGTTGGTTGATGATGTGCTTTACACTGGGCGCACCATCCGTGCCGCGCTCAATGTGTTGTTCGACTATGGTCGCCCGGCCAGTGTCACGTTAGTGGCATTGGTGGATCGTGGCGGGCGTGAACTGCCCATGTGCGCTGACATCACGGGCCATACGTTACAATTGCAGCCCGATGAATATTTGAGCATTCCTGGGCCGGACTTCGCGTGGCTGGAAATCACGAAAACACCTCCCTCTGAGTTTACACTGAAATAACGCCATGAGAGATATGCAATTAACCGCTGACGGCAGGCTTCGCCACTTCCTGGGCATTCAGGGACTGCCAGGGGAGTTGTTGCTGAATATTTTAGATGTGGCCAAGTCGTTATTGCCCGCTGTGCATAGCACGGTCAGAAAAGTACCGCTGTTGCGCGGGCATACCATTGTCACCCTCTTTTTCGAGGATTCCACGCGCACACGCACCACATTTGAATTGGCTGCCAAACGTTTGTCTGCGGATTATTTAAATTTTAACATCCGCACCTCGTCCACCAGCAAGGGCGAGACCATGATGGATACGTTGTATAATTTAGAGGCCATGCAATGCGATATGTTCATCGTGCGCCATGGCCACAGCGGTGCTGCGCATTTTCTCGCCCGCCATGTGCCGGATCACATCAGCATCATCAACGGCGGCGACGGTTGCCATGAACACCCCACCCAAGCCATGCTCGACGCCTACACCATCCGCGAGCATAAACCCGATTTCCGTAGCCTAAAAGTCGCCATTGTGGGCGACATTTTGCATTCGCGGGTGGCGCGCTCAGAAATTCTCGCGCTCACCGCCTTGGGCGTGGCGGAAATTCGCGTCATTGCGCCGCTGACGTTATTGCCCGCGCATGTCCACACGCTGGGCGTGCAGGTATACACCCAACTGCGCGAAGGCATCCGCGATGTAGACGTGGTGATCATGCTCCGCTTGCAAAAAGAGCGCATGGAAGGCGCGTTGCTCCCCAGCGAGGAAGAATATTTCCGCCATTACGGCCTGACCGAGGCCGTGCTAGAATTGGCCGCGCCTGATGCCATTGTCATGCACCCCGGCCCGATTAACCGAGGCGTAGAAATTGATTCCAGCGTGGCCGATGGCCCACATTCGGTCATTTTGCAGCAAGTGGAAAACGGCATTGCCATCCGCATGGCCATCATGGCCATGCTGCTGGGCGTATCCGGCGACCCCAGTTTGGTGCGCGAGCCTAAAAACGGCTAAACGCCTCTGGGGGAATGGTGAATTATGAATTATGAGTGAATGCATAATTCACCATTCACCATTCATAATTCATAATTCATAATTCATAATTCATAATTCACAGCGAGTGAACCGATGCACTACACAATTACTGGTGGGCGCGTGTTAGACCCTGCCAACCAGGTGGATGCCTGCTTGGACGTGCATCTTGCGGGCGGAAAAATTGCCGGATTAGGGCCTGCCCCAGAGGGATTTGTGGCGGACATCACGATAGACGCCAGCCAGTGCTGGGTATGTCCCGGCCTGGTTGATCTGGGCGTGCGCTTGCGCGAGCCAGGCGAATCCTACAAAGCCACCATTCGCTCGGAAACGCGCGCCGCTGCGGCCAATGGCATCACCACCGTGTGCGTGCCGCCAGATACAGACCCCGTGCTGGATACCCCGGCAGTCGCGGATTTGATTTTGCGTCGTGCGCAGGAATCTGGCCAAAGCCGGGTCTTGCCCATTGCTGCCTTGACGCGCGGCCTGCGCGGTGAACATTTAACTGAAATGGGCGAATTGCGCGCGGCGGGCTGCATTGGCGTCAGCAACGCCCAACAGCCGGTGGCCAACACCCAAGTGCTACGCCGTGCGTTGCAATATGCCGCAAACTTTGCCCTGCCCGTCTTTGTGCAGCCGCAAGACCCCTGGCTGGGCCGCTCTGGCCTCATGCACGAAGGCCGGATTTCCACCCGCCTGGGATTGGCAGGCATTCCGGTCAGTGCGGAAACCATTGAAGTGGCGAGAATGATATTGTTGGTGGAGGAAACCGGCGCGCACGTGCATTTCTGCCGCCTATCCACCGCACGCGCGGTGGAATTGGTGAGCGATGCGCAAGCGCGCGGTTTGCCCATCACCGCCGACGTGGCGATCCACCAATTATTTCTCACCGAAAGTGATATGAACGGGTTTAACACCGAAAGTTACACCCAGCCACCGTTGCGCACAGAAAACGACCGCGACGCGCTGCGCGCAGGCGTGATGAGTGGCGTGATTCAAGCCATTTGCTCGGATCATCAGCCGCACGAGCCAGACGCCAAACTGGCACCACTGGGCGAGGCCTGTCCCGGCATTTCCAGCGTGGACACGCTACTGCCGCTGAGCCTAAAGCTCAGCGAATCCATTGGTGTGGACTGGGAACATATTCTGCCTCGGCTGACCACTGGCCCAGCGCAAGTGGTGGGCAAAGCGTTGGGCACACTGCAATCTGGCGGGAGTGCGGATTTATTCATCCTCAATCCCCGTGCTGTGGCCATACTCCATGCCCATGACTTACTCAGTCAAGGCAAAAATACGCCTTTTCTTGGCTGGGAATTACCAGGCCGGGTCAGCCATGCCTGGGTGGGAGGGCGCTTGGTCGCCAGTCGATAACTCCCTACACTGCGAACACAATCCTTTTATTTCAATCACTTCCTGTTGAATTTGAAAACCAATTTCTGTCGCACGCTGATGAATGCTGGCCACCATGGCGGCCTCCGTGGTTTCAATGGCGTTGCCGCATCGCGTGCAAATAAAAAATTGGCCTGGATGCGGTTGCGTGGGCCGGGGACAGCCGACAAACGCATTTAATGACGCCAACCGATGCACCAAACCATGCGCCATTAAAAACTCCAGTGCGCGGTATACCGTGGGCGGCCCAGCGGGCTTGCCCTGCCAACGTTGCAGCGCCTCCAACAAACCATACGCACTGATGGGCTTGGGATTGCACCAGATAAACTCCAACACCGCTCGCCGCAACGGGGTTAGCCGTGCATTGCGCGCCGCACACAGGCGTTCGGCGGTTTGCATCGCCTGAGCTATAGTTGGTTGCGACGGATCAGATTCCAACGCGCAATCCTCCATAGTAAATTTTCAGTGATTCGTATTCGTGGCGAGTGATGCGTCTTCCGCTGACCACTTATTCGTCGTACTCACGCCGTGAGTACAACAATTGTGTAATTTGTTCAGACACCAAACCGATGAGAAAAATCAGTAGCGAGGTCGTGAATAACAACATGGCCATGTTAGTGAAGCGATTTTGTGTAACAAACACGAAGAAATAATAAAGCAAGCCCATGACGAAAAATGCCAGGCTGAGTGGGCCGAACAATTTTAATGGTGAAAACAGTGTGCCAATCTTGAAAATAATCAATAAAAAGCGCAGGCCGTCCTTAATGACGTGAATATGACTTTTGCCCTGGCGTTTGCCCGCATGAATGGGGCAGTATGCCACTGCATATCCGGCGCGGAAGAACGCCATGGTGATGGTGGTGGGATAGGAAAAGCCATTAGGCAGCAGGAATAAAAATTTACGGAATTTTCTGGCATCCACCGCACGCAGGCCAGAGGTTAAATCGAGAATGGCGTGGCCAGTTATCCAACTGGCCAGCCAGTTGTAAAAACCATTGGCCATACGGCGCGCTAAGCTGGCCTGCGATTGCGCATGGCGCGCGCCGACAGCCATGTCATAGCCTTGATCCAACTGGTGTAGCAGGGCGTGAATTTGGTTGGAATCATGCTGGCCGTCGGCGTCGAGAAAAACCAGCCTGCGGCCTTGGGCCGCGCGCGCGCCGGTTTTGATGGCCGCGCCGTTGCCCATGCGGTAAGGGTGGCGAAGCACGCGCGCACCCGCTTGTTCGGCCAAATGGGCCGAACCATCGGTGGATCCGTCATCCACCACCAAAATCTCGGCGTCGGCGAATTGTTCGCGCAAACGCCCCACCACAACAGCAATGCTGGTGGATTCATTTAGGCATGGCAAAATAATACTGAGTTCAACGGATTGAGATGTTTTCACGCAAGTGTCCTGGCAATGGTTTGTGAGCATAGTATACCGGTTGCCAGCCACTTGTTCATCACCGTTGCTTGGACAAAGCACTAGCGCAAGGCACTTGGGTTGGTTAACCCGCCCAAGTGCGTCGATTTCGCCTGCTTCGACAGGTTTTCAGCACAAGAATAGAACTTCCTGCTGGAATTGCAATGTTTCACGCCGCCATCAATTTTTTCTTTAATTTCAACATGGCATTCGCCTCAATTTGGCGGATGCGCTCAGCAGAAACGCGGTAGCGCTCGGCCAATTCATGCAGCGTTGCTTTTTTACTGTCCAGCCAGCGTTGTTGCAAAATATCGCGGCTGCGTTCGTCCAGGGTTGCCAGCGCATCTTGTAGGCGATGGAGGTCATGCTGCTCGCAGTCCGCTTCTTCTGCCAAACGCGCGGGATCGAAACGGCTATCTTGCAAGTAGCCAGAAGGCGCGGGCGTGTCCTCGCCTTCTTCTTTGGCAGAGCCATCAAATGGCGCATCCATGGCATTGAGGCGCATTTCCATTTCCAGCACATCTTTCATTGGCACGCCCAATTCATTGGCCATGTTGCGCGCCTCATCCGCGCTCATCCAGTCCAATTTTTTCTTTGCGCTACGCAAATTAAAAAACAGCTTGCGTTGCGATTTGGTGGTGGCGACCTTAACAATGCGCCAATTGCGCAAAATGTATTCGTGAATTTCAGCGCGAATCCAATGCACAGCGAACGACACCAAACGTACGCCCACGGTGGGGTCAAAGCGCTTGACTGCCTTCATCAAGCCAATATTGCCCTCTTGGATTAAATCTGCGTGCGGTAAGCCGTAGCCACGGTATCCATGGGCAATATGCGCCACAAAACGTAAATGCGACAAAATCAACGTGCGCGCCGCTTCTACATCGTTGTTCGTGCTAAGGCGCTCAGCCAGGCGTTTTTCTTCCTCAGCACTCAGCATTGGAATGGTCTTCAACGCCTGCACATAATTTTCTATGCTTTGACCTGGAACCGCCAAAGCGGAGGTCAATGTCAACGCGGTTGCTGTCATTTTTGTTACTCCTTTGCATTGTGATAAGGTAGGCGTTTCGCATGACCTAAGCAATTTTTTGCAAAATTTAGCAAAAAATATAGTTGAGTATTTTACTAGGAAATTAACGCTTGTCAACCATAGGACACTTTATGGCCACAACATTGTTAGACGCCAGGGCACAAACCTTGTGCGCCTGGGCTTGCGCCGCGCTCGACGCGCCGCAGGCCGATTTTCAAGCCATCACCAATGACGCCAGTTTTCGCCGTTATTTCAGAATTCGCCTGGCAGATGGGGTAACGTACATTGCCATGGACGCGCCACCTGGACAAGAAGATTGCCGCCCTTTTATGGAGGTGGCTGCCCGCTTGGCAAGCGCTGGGCTAAATGTGCCAAAAATAGTACAAGCAGATGTAAAACAAGGATTTTTACTGCTAACCGATTTGGGCGATACTTTGTATTTGCCGCAATTGCAGTCCAGCACGGTAGAGCGGCTCTATGGCGACGCGATCAGCACATTGGCGGCAATGCAAGTGTGCGTGGCCACCGACGGCTTGCCGCTGTATAACCACACGCTATTGCGCCGCGAAATGGAATTGTTCCCAGATTGGTTCTTGGCGAAACACCTGGACTTACACTTCAACGCCGAGCAACTCCGCGAATGGGAGCATTGCATGGAACTGTTGTGCGACAGCGCTTTGCAACAGCCGCAAGTATTTGTGCACCGCGATTACCACTCGCGCAATTTATTGCTGCATAAACATAATCCAGCCATTTTGGATTTTCAAGACGCAGTGAAAGGCGCGCTGCTGTACGACTTGGTGTCGCTGCTGCGCGATGTGTACATTGCCTGGCCGCCTGCGCAAGTGCGCGACTGGGCGTTGGGTTATTACGATTTAGCGCAACAAACCGGCCTATTGCCGCAATCCGTTGCAGAGGAAACGTTTTTGCGCTGGTTCGATTGGATGGGCTTGCAACGTCATTTGAAAGTAGCGGGTATTTTTGCCCGGCTGTGGCACCGCGACGGTAAACCCGCATATTTGCGCGATATTCCTTTGACATTACGCTATATTGAACAACAAGCCCAACCTTACCCTGAATTCGCTTGGCTCTTGGTCTGGCTACGTCAAACCGTGTTGCCTGCCTGGCAGAACCAAATCCACTTGTCAGAAAGATGCCCGTAGTCCAGGTGACTCAACATCTATAGAAGCCCAGTAGCGCTCATCTGGGAAGGCATGTTGGTGCGAGGGGGTAAATGCAGCTTCCACCAAGGCTTGTGGATGCCCGGAACGCGGGCGTAACCCGGAACGCGGGTGTAACCCGGAACGCGGGTGTAACCCGGAACGCGGGCGTTGGGCTGCTTGGTTGACCGTGCGTACTACGGCTTCGTCGCGCCATTCGGGTTGTTGGCTGAGTAAATAAAACGCAGCCAGGGATTCTTCAATTTCACCCACGCATTCAAACGGTTTATGTCCATCCAAACCAGTCAGTGCCAAGTATCCTGCCAAGTGTGCCGGGTCAGCCAATGGGTTGCCGCCAAACAGCGCAAGTAATTTTTCCTTGGCGAGAAATGGTGCGAGCGCGAGAAATACAAACCGGCATTTTGGGCATTCCAAGCACCAGCGTTGCGCGGGCGGCCCGCTGTGTAGGCGAAAATTACGGTTGCAACTGGTGAATACGCCATGATACTGCTCTAGGCGCGCAAAACGGCGCGCAATGTCGAGTTCAGACAAGGGGCGGAGCAAAGAAAAATAGCGGAAGCCTGGTAAGTAATGCGCCAGTTGGCTTTGCAGCGCTTGCTCGAACGCCAGCCCTTTGCTGAATTGATGATTGATGTCACGATCCGCCACGCGCACGTTGCCGACATTCGCCGAGCGCTCATTGGCCAATACGGCGGTGTCAAATTCGTACAATACCGCCGCTGTGGCCAGCACTGCCGCAATAATGGCGGAAATAGGCACATGACCGTTGTATGCGCCTTGGCGGCTGAATTCGATCATCCGTGCGTCTAATTTGCGCTCCACCGCAATCCACGGCAATCCGGCGCGTTCACATACTGCGGCAATTGCGGGATGGCGGCCTAGTGAAAATAAACGCACGGTTTCACCGCGCGCGCGCAACATTTCCAATGCCACCAATGAATCTTTACCACCGCCCATGGGCACTACATGGCCTGCTGGCGGACGCCAGGTGGGCGCAGTTCTGTCCTCGCCAGCAGGAAAACGGATTTTATTATTGAGATTCAAACTATTGCAGTAGGCCAACTCGCCCAGGCCATGCTCGTATAACCAAGCGAGGAAACGTGCGGTGTGTGCGGGCGGTGCGTTTTTTTCTATAGCAATCAGCGGCGGCAGTGCGGTTTTGTAGTAACTGACGCCCACTATCCAGTGCAGCAGCGGCAAAATGGATTCCAGTGCTGACAAGCGCGCTGAATCTAAAGGCAAATGGGCCGCTGGGAAAGTAATTTGCTCTGTAAAATAAACCGCGTCGTCAAGCGCGTATTCTAGCCTAGCCGTGGCGGTACGCAGGTCGAAATCCCAGCGAATAAAGCGGAACGCCAAATAATCCCCAGGATGGAATGGCATAAATTTAGGCGCAGTGTGTGATGGCAGCCAGATAGCCAGGTAGGTCGGGTTAGCGACAGCGTAACCCGACAATTCGCAGTCGGGTTACGTGCGGCTAATCCGACCTACACGACTTATGGCGCGAGTTTGGACAGCATGAAGTCTAAGGTAGCGGCCAATTCGTCGTCTGTGCAATCGCCGCAGGTACCCTTGGCGGCCATTGCCGTGCCTGGCACGCCATTTTTAATGCTGGCCAGCAATTGATCCTTGCCCTTGGCCACGCGCGGTGCCCAGGCTTGCTGGTTGCCTAAAATTGGCGCATTGGAAATGCCTGTGGCATGACACACTTGGCACGTTGCGTTATACACTGCTTCGCCCGAACGCGGCTCGGCTGGTGCAGCGGGAACGGCAGCAACGGCCACTGGCGCATCACTGGTATTCACACGGCCAACCGGTGCAATGCGAGCGTTAATGAGTTCTGGATTGCTTGCCGCAGATGGCGCTTGATGATTGACTTTGCCGGCCACGACCCACCACGCCCAGACAAACGTCATGATAAACAAGACAACAATAAAAAAGCCCCATATCCATAGTAAATTGCCGGTAGTGGACGTTGCTGTTTTTTCCATGGTTTGATTCACAAAAACCCCCTATGTAATTTTATCAAAATGACTTGCCTTGCCAGGCCCGCGCTGGGCGGCAAGCCAATTATTATACACTGGATAGGGGATTCGTCCGCAACAAAACTGCCTGTCCGCCACGCTGCCTGTTGCGCAAGGCCGCGCCCATGCGCTGTAATAGCCGCTAACGAAATGCTGCGATTGCCTGGATTGTGGTGATATAATTTGCATAATATAGTGTAATTTTCGGTCACCGGAGTCAGGCATCTCCCTGCCCCTCACCTTCTGCCACAACAACAGGAAAGTAATGCGTGCACAAAGCTGCATTTTAATTGTCGACGACGATGATCGTGGGCGCGAACTGCTAGACTCCTTGCTGGCACCAGAAGGCTATTTGTTGGTTTTTGCTGAAAATGGCCCGCAGGCATTGGATCAGGCGCACAGCGTAATTCCCGACTTGATTTTGCTGGATGTAATGATGCCGGGCATGGATGGTTATGAGGTGTGCCAGAAATTGCGCGCAGACCCGATTTTGGCAGAAGTGCCGATTATTTTGCTCACCGCCCTGGATGACCGCCAATCGCGCCTACGTGGCCTTGAGGCTGGCGCGGACGACTTTATCTCCAAGCCGTATGACCGTGTGGAATTGCGCGCACGGGTGCGTGCCATTACCCGGTTGAACCGTTACCGGCGTTTGCTGACCGAACAAGTCAAATTTGAGTGGGCCATTGAACAGGCGGAAAATGGCTATTTATTGGTGAATGAACGCGGGGCGATGAAATACGCCAACAGCACGGCCAAAGTCTTGCTGGAATTGCCCAAGGACGAGGAAGAATGGCGTGGTGAATATCTATTCCTCGACTGGGCGCGTAAAAAATACCACTGCGAGCCAGAAGCGATGTGGCGCGGCTGGCCGCGCAATCAAACGCAGGGCGCGGCATATTATTTAGTACGCCCAGAAACAGCGAGCTACAAAGCGTTGTGGCTACAAGTAAATGCGTTTCAACTGAGCAGCGATGCTGAAGGCGACACCCTGGTTAGCTTGCGCGACACCACCGAACAAATGACTTTGCAGCAACAAATTTGGAGCTTCAACACCCTAGTGTCGCACAAATTGCGCACTGCGCTCATGGGGTTGAGCGCCTTGCACATTCTAAAATTCCAAATCCAAGATCGGCTGACGCAGGAAGAACATGATCTCATGAACATGGTCATCCAAAGCATGGAGCGTCTGGAATCGCAGGTGATGGGGGTTTTAGAATACGTGGATGCGCCGGAAATCTGGAAAGTGGGCCGCAACATGCCGCTCGATGAATTCGCCGCGTTGGCGCGTGAAATTGCGGCCCACCGCGAGCTAACCGTGGAGTGCAACCTGCCTGCACATTGCCTCAAATACGCATTGCGCATTGCCCCAGACGGCCTGAAAGCCATTCTCGGTGAACTGTTCACCAACTCCAAAAAATTTCACCCATTACAAGCGCCATCCATTCAAATTGCAGTGCTTTGCCCAATGGACACGTCCAAAATTACCTTGCGCATCCAGGACGATGGTCGCACCTTATCGCCTGAAGAATTGCTGCGGGTATGGCAACCCTACTATCAAGTCGAAAAACGCTTCACTGGTGAAGTCAGTGGCATGGGACTGGGCCTGGCGGTCGTGGCGGCCATGTTATGGGGTATTGGTGGCGATTGTCGTCTCTCTAACCGCAGCGATGGCCCGGGTGTTGCGGTGGAAATCGATATTCCTTATGACGCTTAGACGCCTATCTCCGTATTCCGGGCTGTTGGGCAGGGATAAACCACTGCCCCTACGCCTGGGTTCCGGGTTATTGGGCGGGGATAAACCACTGCCCCTACACCTGGGTTCCGGGCTGTTGGGCGGGGATAAACCACTGCCCCTACGCCTGTGTTCCGGGCTGTTGGGCGGGGATAAACCACTGCCCCTACGCCTGTGTTCCGGGCTGTTGGGCGGGGATAAACCACTGCCCCTACGCCTGTGTTCCGGGTTACGCCCGCGTTCCGGGCAATGACCTCCGAGGCGGCTGTGGAATTG
>DYPE01000075.1 GCA_020720085.1 Dichelobacter nodosus
AGACCTGTTTTTAGATGCATAAAATCCGAAAAGTTGACCGAGTGGAGTATATATCCGCTCGGCTATTTTCTTTTTCGGCAATTCCGGCAATCGTCTTACCGTTGTTTCGCCATAGCCCGGTAACGGAAGGCATAGTATAGCACGGGAATTACCAATAAAGTCAGTAAGGTGGAGACTAGGATGCCAAAAATCAGCGCCACAGCCAAGCCGTTAAAAATGGGGTCATCCACAATGAAAAATGCGCCGAGCATGGCGGCTAAGCCTGTCAATAAAATCGGCTTGGCACGCACCGCGCCCGCTTGGATGACGGCTTCCTGAAACGCCATGCCCGACTCGGTTTGCTGGTTGATAAAATCCACCAGCAAGATAGAGTTGCGCACGATAATCCCTGCCAAAGCAATCATGCCAATCATGGAAGTGGCGGTGAATTGCGCGCCCAGCAGGGCGTGGCCAGGCATTACGCCCACCAAGGTGAGCGGAATGGGGGCCATGATGATCAGCGGCGTGATGTAAGACTGAAATTGCGCCACCACCAGAAAATAAATCAAAATCATGCCAACTGCATACGCCAAGCCCATGTCGCGGAAGGTTTCAAACGTCACTTGCCATTCGCCATCCCATTTTAGGCTGTATTGATAGGGATTTTCCGGTGGCGTGAAAAACCATTGGCGTAAAGGTGGCTCGCCGTCTACGCTGGGTTGATTGAGCGTTGCACTCAAGTTGAACATGCCGTACAGCGGGCTGTCCAAGGTGCCGGCCATGTCGCCAGTCACGTACATGATGGGCAGCAAATCCTTATGATAAATTGACATTTCGCGCGTGGTTTCAATAATCTCAGTGAACTCGGCCAAGGGCACGAGTTGACCGTCGCGGTTGTGCACGCGCAACGCTTGCAATCCGGCGCGGTCGGCTTTGTCAGTCACGCTGAACTCCAGGCGGATGGGAATGGGGTATTTTACTTCGGCGTTGTGCAAGTAGCCAACGTCCTCGCCGTGCAATGCGGTGCGCACGGCTGCGACTGCGGTTTCCTGGGGCACGCCCAGCAATCCGGCTTTTTGCTGATCCACGCGCACAATCAGCTTACGCTGCGGCGCTTCGCTGGAATCATCCACGTCAATGATGTCAGCCCCTTGCGCAAATACTTGGCGCACGTGTTGAGCAACACGCGCTTGGCCGTGGTGGTCCAGGCCATAAATTTCCGCCACCAGCGGCGATTGCACGGGCGGGCCAGGCGGCACTTCGACGATTTTTACGTTGGCGTCAAATTTGCGCCCAATTTCCTGCAATGGCACGCGCACTGCCAGGGCGATTTCGTGGCTTTTACGCAGGCGGTGGTGCTTATCCACCAAATTGACCTGAATATCGCCCATGTGCGCTGCGTTACGCAGGTAATATTGGCGTACCAAGCCATTGAAATTAATTGGCGCGGCGGTTCCAGCGTAGGCTTGCAAGTCGCTTACTTCAGGAATGCCTGCCAAATACGCACCCAATTCATGCAAGACATTGGCGGTGCGTTCTACGCTGGTGCCTTCGGGCATGTCCACCACCACTTGGAATTCGGATTTGTTGTCAAACGGCAACATTTTCAGCACCACCAGTTGCAAAACGGGCAACAACAGCGCGCCGCCGATCAGCGCCAGCACAACAATGGTGAGTGCAAATCGTGCGCCACGCCCGCGTTCAGCGCGTAAAAACGGCGTCATGGTGAAACGGAACAAGCGCAGAGTAAAGCCCTCGCGTGCGCTGGGGCTGTTGGTGCCAGGTTCGGTGGCCGCATGGCCAGGCGCGGTGGCATTGCCAAATACCTGGTAGAACAACCACGGCGTGATGACAAAGGCTACGGCCAAAGAAATAATCATGCCAAAGCTGGCGTTAATGGGAATCGGACTCATGTATGGCCCCATTAAGCCGCTGACAAACGCCATGGGCAGCAAGGCGGCGATCACGGTGAGCGTGGCCAAAATTGTGGGGCCGCCCACTTCATCCACTGCCGGAGGAATGGTGCGCAACAGCGGTTTGCCATACAAGTGCATGTGGCGGTGAATGTTTTCCACCACCACAATGGCATCGTCCACCAAAATACCAATGGAAAAAATCAGCGCAAACAACGACACGCGGTTGAGCGTAAAGCCCCACGCCCAGGAGGCAAACAAGGTGATGAGCAAAGTGATGATCACCGCGCTGCCCACGATCAACGCCTCGCGCCAGCCCAAGGCGATCAGCACCAGCAGCACCACGGATGCGGTGGCGAACATTAATTTGTTAATCAATTTCTTGGCCTTGGCATCGGCAGTCGCGCCATAGTTGCGCGTTACGCTGGCGTGGATGTCTTCCGGCACGAACACGCCTTTCATCTGCTCAAAACGGGTAATGACTTGATTGGCAACTTCCACCGCATTGACGCCCGGCTGTTTGGCCACCGCCACGGTGACCGCTGGAAACTCGGTGCCCGCCAACGGGGCGGCGTGTTGATCGTCCTGGCTGTGGGCATCGCCATGCGCGCCGTGGGGCTGCGCCATGCCAGGCCCTACGGTAAACCATACGTAGCGTTCCGCCTGATCGGTTTGTGCGCGCACGTCTGCCACATCACGCAGGCGGATCGCGCTGCTCCCCTGCACGCCCACCACCAAATCGCCGATGTCTTCCACACTGGACAAAAATTCGCCAGCTTGCACCAGGAGTTCCGCATCACCCTGCACAACGGTGCCCGCGTTTTGTGTGATATTGCTGGCATTTAGCGCGTAGCGCAGATTGCTCAACGACAGTTGATACCCTGCCAATTTCACCGGATCGAGCACCACATGCACCACTTCATCCAGCGTGCCCACGGTATACACATCGCGGGTGCCTTTAACACGCTTGAGTTCTGCCTCCACAGTATGCGCAACATGCTGTAAATCCGCCACAGATTTATCTGGGTTTTCACTCCACAGCGTGAGCGTCACAATAGGCACATCATCAATCCCCTTGGGTTTTATCAGCGGTTGGCCTACGCCCAAATTGGCAGGCAGCCAGTCAAGATTAGAAAATACCTTGCTATACAGCCGCACAATGGCGTCTGTGCGATTTTCGCCCACTTCAAAGCGCACAGTCAACACCGCCATGCCGGGCTGGGAGATAGAATAAATGTGCTTGACGCCCTCAATTTCCGACAACACCTGCTCCGCTGGCGTGGTCACCAATTGTTCGACCTCGCGCGCTGATGCGCCAGGGAAGGGAATCAATACATTGGCAAAGGTGACATTGATTTGCGGCTCTTCTTCGCGCGGGGTGATCACAATCGCCAGCACGCCCAACAGCAATCCTGCCAGCGCCAGCAAGGGTGTGATTTGCGACACCAAGAAGGCTTGGGCAACGCGCCCGGAAATGTTCAACGGTGTGGAGGGTTCGTCAGGGGAGTGCGCCATGCTCAATGCTCCTTCCGTGCTGCCGCAACCGCTTGCACCGGGTCTAACACCACGGCCTCGCCAGGCGACAGCCCGGCCAAAATTTCTATGCTATCGCCTAAATTGCGTCCTAGCCGCACTTGGCGCATGGCAGGACGGCCTTCGCGCATGACATACACCGCGCGCACTTCACCACGGAAAGCCACCGCTTGCGCGGGCACCACCAGGCGTTGTGCTTCACCCGTGATAAATGCCACTTTAACAAACATGCCTGGATACAAGTCCGGCGTATTGGGCGGCAGATTGATGCGCACGCGGAAGGTGTGGCCCTGTTCAGCGTAGGGCATGATCACCAAACTGGCCCCTGGCACGCTGCGCTCGCCTTGCGTGTTGTTGACAATCACCCGTGCCTGCATGTGTTCGCGCACCGAGACCATCACATCTTGCGGCACCTGTGCCACTGCGCGCAATTGATCGAGCGAAAACCCGGTCATTAATGCTTGCCCCGGCATGGCATTTTCGCCAGGCTGAATATGGCGTTTGAGCACAATACCGCTGTACGGCGCGCGGATTTCGGTGTAACGCAACAATTCCTCGGCCTTGGCCACATCCGCCTGCGCTGCGGCCATGCGCGCGCGGTACGCATCTGCATCTGCGGCGGCGGCATCCAGCGCGGATTGCGATACCGCCTGGCCTACTAATTTTTTCAAGCGGTTATGCTCTTCGCGCGCTTCCTGGTGACGCGCCGAATATTCTTTGACTTGTGCTTGCGCTTGCGCCAATGCGGCTTGTTGCTGGGTAGCCTTCAAACGCACCAGCACCTGGCCTTGGCGCACAACATCATCTGCGTCAAACAGCACTTCCATCACTTCGCCGCCAGTTTGCGCGGATACTGTGCTTTGATGCACAGCCTCAATTACTGCGTCTAGCGTTTGTTCGGTAGGGAAAATATCGTATTCCGCCAGCGCGGTAGCCATTTCAGACGAAGAAAATTCCGTAGGTTGCGGCTCTTGTGCCCATGCCGCCAGGCCAGGCCCGCATATTATGGCCAGCAGCGCTATATAAATCGATTTACTCATCGTTTTCTCCTTACGTATGTAATTTCAAAGGTATTTCACATCTTAGATTTTTAGCCCCGAAGGGGCGAAATCCATACAGCCCAGGGCAACGCCCTGGGGAAACGGTATGGTTAGATTCGAGCCACTGTAAGGGCGAAATGAATTGCAGTCCAACTATTTTATCGCGCCCCTTCAGGGCTTGACGACCACCACCGTTTACCCAGGGCTGGGCTATAAATATTCTGTCCTTTCAGGGCTAAACAGACTTGTGTAGACCTTTACGTAATTTCTGGAATAAACAAGAATTTGTCGGCCAGCCAAACGATTACATTGTACTCTGGGTACTGTGATAAATTCAAAACGGTCAGCCCAACGGTTGTTGACTAAAATGCAGTGGACGGCTGTGCGCCTACGCTCTACCATATGTTGTAATTTTAACAAATCCAACCATCCGCGCCTGGTGCGCTGGCTTTAGCAGGAGGAAAAACCATGTTTGAAGCGGTAGAACTTGGCAGAAAAATCAGCAAGGACGATTTCAAAGCGCTGTTGCCTGAATTGCGCGCGCAATTGCTACAACTGCAAGTGGCTTTGAGCAGCGCCAACATTCCAGTGATTATTTTGATTTCTGGCATGGATGCGGCAGGGCGCGGCGAAGTGGTGAACATCCTGAATGAATGGTTGGACACGCGCGGCATTGAAGTGTTTTCCTTTGATACGCCCACAGACGAAGAGCGCGAGCGCCCCAAATATTGGCGTTATTGGCGTGCGCTGCCCGCGCGCGGGCGCATTGGCGTTTTTTTTGGCGCGTGGTATATCGATCCGATTCAAGACTATGCCTATGGCAAAAAAAACATGGCGGAAATGGACGAGGAATTAGGTCAAATCCGCCGCTTTGAAGCCATGCTGGTAGAAGACGGCGCGCTGATTTTTAAGTTTTGGCTGCATTTAACCAAAGACCGCCAAGCCAAGCGCTTGAAAAAAATGGAAAGCGATCCGCGCGCCCTGCGCCGGGTGTCGGCGCGCGATTGGAAACATTGGGAACTGTACGAGCGCTTTGCGCAAGCGGCTGAACGCGCCATCCGCCTCACCGACACGGGTGAAACGCCATGGCTGCTGGTGGAAGCCAGCGACGAACGCTACCGTGATCTTACGGTGGGCCGCACTGTGGCAGAAGTGCTGCGCAAGCGCCTGGATGCCGAAGGCGCACGCGCGCAATGGGCGCAAGCACTGGAAGCGGCGCGCCCCATGCCTGCCGTGGTGGCGCATGACATTCCAGACCGCGCCGAAACCAGCGACGAACCCTCGGGCAGTCGCGCCCACTTAACTGTACTGGATTCGGTGGATTTAAGTAAGTCTTTGGATAAAAAAGAATATGACGAGCAATTGGCGCATTATCAAGCGCTGTTCCACAAACTGGCGTGGGCGGCGCACGAAGCGCGCCGCTCCACCGTACTGGTGTTTGAGGGCTGGGACGCTGCCGGCAAGGGCGGCGCGCTACGGCGGCTGACCCAGGCCACAGACGCCCGTTTGTACCGAGTGATTTCCACTGCCGCGCCCACCGACGAAGAACGCGCACATCATTATTTGTGGCGGTTTTGGCGGCACATTCCCAGGGCCGGGCAATTTACCATTTACGACCGTTCCTGGTATGGCCGCGTGCTGGTGGAGCGTGTGGAAGGCTTTGCGCGCGAGGCAGAATGGCAACGCGCTTATCTGGAAATCAACGATTTTGAGGAAAATTTGGTCAATCATGGCACACTGCTGCTCAAATTTTGGCTGCACATCAGCCCAGAAGAGCAATTGCGCCGCTTCAAAGAACGCGAACAAATTCCCTACAAACAACACAAAATCACGCCCGAGGATTGGCGTAACCGTGACCAATGGCGCGCATATGAATTGGCGGTGAATGACATGGTAGCGCGCACCAGCACCCATTTTGCGCCCTGGCATTTGATCGCGGGCGAGGACAAACGCCATGGCCGCGTGCGCATCATGCAAATCGTATGCGAAGCATTGCAAGCGTTAATTCATTAGATTGCAAGATAAAATAAAAATCATGCTCACCCGCCTGTTGTCGCGCCGCGTCCCGGATTGGATACCTACCGAACTTGAGTTGCGCCAATGGGCACACAGCGAATGGATAGAATACCAAGCCTGGCTGTTTCGCCACGATTTCCTCACCCTGCACGATTGGCAAAACTTACGCGCCCAGGCGCTGGCTTGGGGTCGCAGTGCGCCGCTGATCAGCGTGATCACACCGGTATACAACACCGAACCCGCGCAACTGCGCGAATGCGCACGCAGCGTGCTGACCCAAGCCTACCCGCGCTGGGAATGGCGGCTGGTGGACGACGCCAGCACGCGCGCGGATACGCAAGCTGCGTTGCGCGAATTGGCCACGCAAGACCCGCGCATTCATCTGGCGCGACTGGATTGCAATCAAGGCATTTGCGGGGCCACCAACCACGCGCTGCGCGCCGCGCAAGGTGATTTTGTAGCGTTTTTGGATCACGACGACCGTTTGTCGCCAGCCGCCTTATTTTGGGTGGCAGACTGCGTACGCCAACGCCCCAGCGTGGATGTCCTGTATTCCGACCGCGATATGCTGTCGCCGCACGGCCATCGCTTCATGCACTTGTTCAAGCCCGGCTGGTCGCCGGAAACCTTGCTGTCTGGCAACTATTTATTTCACCTGGCTGTGTACCGCCGCGCGCTGATCCACGCACTGGGCGGCCTGCGTGCAGACTACGAAGGCTCGCAGGATTTTGATTTGATTTTGCGTGCTGCGGATCAGACGCTGAACGTAGCACACATTGCGCGCGTGCTATACCACTGGCGGCAACACGAAGGCTCCATCGCGCTGGCGGAAAATAGCAAAACTTACACTTTCAGTGCGGGCCTGCGCGCCTTGCACGACACAGCCCAGCGTCGGGGCTTACGCGCTGAGGTCAGCGAAAATCCGCAGCTATGGCGTGGCAATTACCGCTTGCACCTAGCGCCGCCAGCCGCACCGCCCGCGCTGGTACGGGTGGATGCCAACCGCCCTTATGCCGCGCAACTGCATGACTGGCACCACAACGTGCGGCCAGAAGCCACTGATTTTGTGCTGATTATGGCCGAAGGCATAGAATACACTGCCGCCGCAATAGCGGAATTGCTGGGCTGGATGCAAATTCACGCCGTCGGCATGGTTACTGGCAAGCTGGTAGACAGTGCTGGCACTTTGCTGCACGCCGGGCTGGTGTTGCGGCCTTCCGGCATCCCGCTGGCGCTGTACCAGGGCCATGCCGAAACCACACCAGGATATTTGGGCGTGACTGCCATGGCGCGCAACGTGGCTGTGCCGCATCCCTACTGCTGCGCGGTGCGGCGCGAATTGTGGCAGGCGCTGGGCGGGCTGGATGCTACGTACAGCGGCCCGCACGCGCTGCTGGACTTGGCCTTGCGTGCGGCAGAGCACGGTTGGCGCGTGGTATACCAGCCGTTTGCCTGTTGCCGCGTGCCCGGACACCTCCCGGCGCTTCTTCCCGCGCACTGGCCGCCCGAGGACGCCCGCCAATTCGCCACGCGCTGGGCCAGCCGCTTGGCGATTGGCGATCCGTATTACAATCCTTGGCTCACGCTAGAATTGGCGGACATGGGATTGGATTTAAGCTTGCGCTAATTTTCATTTTTTCATTTCTGCTCATCACCCTGGAACAACCATGAAACTATGCCATTTTGACGTTGGGCTGGATCAGCCTTTTTTTCTCATTGCCGGGCCATGCGTGATTGAATCCGCGTCTTTGGTGATGGAGGTTGCGGGCGCGCTGGCGGAAATCACCCGCCAATTGGCCATCCCATTTATTTTTAAAGCCTCTTTTGATAAAGCCAACCGTTCGTCCGCTGCCAGTTTTCGCGGCTTAGGCCTGGAAGCGGGCTTGGCCGCGCTGGAGCAAGTAAAAACAACCTATCACATACCCGTGCTCACTGATGTCCACGAATACACCCCGCTGGCCGAGGTGGCCAGCGTGGTGGATGTGCTGCAAACGCCAGCGTTTTTATGTCGCCAAACCGATTTTATTCAGCGCGTGGCCGCGCAAGGTAAACCGGTGAATCTTAAAAAAGGCCAATTCCTCGCGCCGTGGGACATGCGCAATGTGGTGGAAAAAGCCCGCGCCACGGGCAATCAGCAATTATTAGTGTGCGAGCGTGGCGTCAGTTTTGGCTATAACAATTTAGTCGCTGACATGCGCGCGCTGATGGTGATGCGCGAAACCGGCTGCCCAGTGGTATTCGACGCCACCCACTCGGTGCAATTACCTGGCGGCCAAGGCCATGCCTCGGGCGGCCAACGCGAATTCGTTCCTGCACTGGCGCGCGCGGCTGTGGCCGTGGGCATTGCCGGATTGTTCATAGAAACCCACCCCAATCCCGAACAAGCGCTCAGCGATGGCCCCAATTCTTGGCCATTGGCAGACATGCGCGCATTGCTCGAATCGTTGCAAGCGTTAGATGCAGTAGTTAAACGCTAGAAATTCAATCGAATTTACCGCTTAGCGGCAAAGAAGGCGAGTCTGCGATAGCGCCCCCAGCAATCCGGTATAATGCCCGCCATGCTGCCGCTGGTTGGCGGATTTCATTAACCCCAAATTGTTGTGGAGAATTTACTGATGATGATAAAAAAGACATTTCATAAACGCCAAGCCTATTGGCTGACCCGGAACACGGGCGTAACGTGGATGCTCGTCGCTTTGGCGTTCCCCGTGTCCGCGCAATTCCGCCAAGTACATTGTACTGACTGCGGCAAATTGTTGACCGGTTCTGCGCGTGTGGAATATGAAACGTTGCAATGGATGGGGCCGGGTAACCCGCTTTCCATTTCCGTATCCTTTGCTGGACGGGAAGAAGCAGGCAGTTTCGGCCCCAGCGGCTCAATGCAATACCGCCTGGATGCACGCTATCCTGGCATTTGGAATTACGAAACGTTGACCACTTACACCATTGCCAACCTAGTCAACAACAACCCCAGCCCCAGCCTAAGTCCATTTTTCAGCCCCGCCACTGCGGGCGTGAAAACCGGGCGCGTGTATTGCAGCGCGTTGCACGAATCTGGCCCGGCCACCAATTGCAAAATCACTGAAATGCAAGGCGAAGGCGTGGCGGATAGCACTAGCGCGCCCGCGCTGACGCTGGATGTCACAGCGGATGGCGGCAGTGAAGCCAATGGTTTTTACCGCTTCAACGATATTTTGGTGGTTGGCCCAGAGCGCGGCGTGAGTTTCACGGTTACGCCTAAATACGATCCCGCCAAGGTGGATGCCACTGTGCTGGCTGGGTTGTATTCGCCCAAACATGTAGTGGTATCGCTGTTTGTTAAGGAAGAAAACACCAACTGCCAAAGCCAGGGCCAATCGTTCCGTGGGCGTCCGGTCACCATGAACAACTTCCAACCGAGTCAGTATTTCCAGTATTTGTATGAAGTAGACAGCCGGGGCACGCCCACCAGTTGCAATTATGAAGTGGCATTTCTGGCCACCCTTGGCCAACCGTTCTCATTCATGGCCATCAACCATCGCAGCACGGGCACGGGGCAAGCCAAATTTACCTTTGCCGTGCGTGGTCACATGGATTTTGCCAATCCCAATGCATACCCTGGCAGCCATTACACCTACGCGCTACGCACTGTGAAACCCGATTGCGCGGCGGAAACGTGCGTGCTAAACACCACCACGGTTCCCACGGATCCGGTCACGCCAACAACGCCTGCCACGCCCGTGGTAACGCCTACACAACCTATCACGCCCACATTACCCGATCAGGCCACAGTAACGTGCGAATCCCAATCTTGCGCTTATGCCATTCCGTTGCAACAACCTGGGTTTTATGTGGCGGAAACCAGTGTAATGGCCAATGGCAAGGAAGGCTTCTGGGGGGGCGAATACACCACTGCCCAAGGTCGCAATACCGGCGGATTTAACATGGGCGCGGCACTTAAGGAAAAAGGCGAGCAACCCGGATTCATGGCGTTTTACCTAGACTCCGCCGAAGCAGTGCGCATCAAACCCTATGAATACAGCGGGCAAGTGGGCATTTTCAATGTCACCGTATTACGCCAGGACGCCACAGGCGCGCGCACGGCTGTGTACGGCCCAGTGCAAAGCATTTCTGGTCAATCCCATGAAACCCCACAATTGGCAGGCGGATTTTATGTGGTGGAAGTACAAAGCCTAGACGCCTCGGTACGCGGCCAATTCGGCGTTGAAGTGAATGCGGTTAATATGTCCGGCGGCGTGAATGTCGGCGGCTGGCTGGACGGCAATGGCAAGGGCTTCGCGGGTCTATACATCACCACACCACAACTGGCCAATTTTAAACTTTATTTTGGCCAGTCTTACGGCACGGTGGGCGCAGACAAGCCGGACTTGGCGGTGTATCTCATGGAGGGTGCCAACAAAAACCTGGTATATTCCAGCACGCAATAACCGAAATCGCCCCAAAAAGGACTGCCAGTCCTTCAAGGACTGGCAGTCCTATCCGAAAAAGGCTGAATTGCAGCAAACCGATTTTCAGAGTATGATTCATTTTGCCGCCTGTTACCGCAAAAATTTCTTTAAAAAATGATAGATTATAAATAGTTATGCGGGTGGTCTTGTTTTTTGCCGTAGCTATCTGCGGGAAATTCCCTCGCTTTCTATAATTTTTGTAATTATCTTGACAAGGAGAATAAGGTGTTACCACAGTTTTTATTTTATGCGCTGTTTTTTGTTGTGCTCTATCAACCAGCCTGGGCTGTTGACGCTGTCCACGAATTTACCCTGGACAATGGCATGAGAATATTGGTGAAAGAAGACCATCGCGCGCCAGTGGCAGTGAGCCAAGTATGGTACCGAGTGGGGGCCAGTTACGAACGCGAAGGCAAAACCGGGCTGGCGCATTTGTTGGAGCACATGATGTTTAAGGGCACGGAAAAACATGGGCCGGGTGAGTTTTCCAAAATTATGGCTGCCCATGGCGCGAGTGAAAATGCGTTTACTTCCGGCGACTATACTGCGTATTTTCAAAGCATTGAAAAAAGTCGGCTGCATATTAGCTTTGAACTGGAAGCTGATCGTATGCGCAATTTGCGGCTGAATGCGGAGGAATTTGAAAAAGAGCGCAACGTGGTAATAGAAGAACGGCGTATGCGCACCGAAGATAAGCCCTCCGCGCTTATGTACGAACAATTCATGGCCACAGCCTACCAAACCAGCCCGTATCATAATCCGGTGATCGGTTGGATGGAGGATGTGCGCAATTTGCAACTGGAAGATTTGGCGGCATGGTATCAGCAATGGTACGCGCCCAATAACGCCACTTTGGTGGTGGTGGGCGATGTCAATCCGCCAGAAGTGTTGGCGTTGGCGCAGCAATATTTCGGCCCGCTGCAACCCTCGCCGCAGGCTAAACCCATGCTGAGGCCCGAAACGCCGCAATTTGGCATGAAACGCATTACAGTCAAACGCCCGGCCAAGGTGCCATCTTTACTCATGGGCTATAAGGTGCCATCGCTCAAAACCCGGTCACCCAACGATGCGGAATGGGAGCCATATGCCCTGGCCGTGTTGGCCTATGTGTTGGACGGTGGCAGCAGCGCACGCTTGCAAAAAAATTTGGTGCGCGGTCAGGAGATTGCCGCTTCGGTGAGTTCCAGCTACGACATGACCTCGCGCTTGGAAGAGCTGTTTTTGTTTAGCGCATCGCCCGCACAGGGGCGCAATACGGTGGAATTGGAACAAGCCATCCTTGCACAGATCGAAGTGATGCGCGGCACACTGGTGGAGGAAGCGGAATTGGCGCGCGTGAAGGCGCAACTGGTGGCGGCGGAAATTTACGAACGCGACTCTATGTTTTACCAAGGCATGAAAATCGGCATGTTGGAAACCGTGGGGCTGGATTACCGGTTATGGGATGCTTATGTGGAGAAAATCAGTGCAGTCACGCCCGCGCAAGTGCAAGCCGTAGCGCAAAAATATTTGGTGGAAGATCGTCTGACCGTGGCAGAATTGGTTCCGTTGCCATTGGATGACGATGCGCCGTCGGCATCGGACGCTGGCCATGATCAACACATCCGCTAATTTTTTACCTCGCCCACAAGGAATTTTTATGCGTATTTTTATAGTGTTACTTACTTTATTCGCTTGCACCGGACACACCATGGCGGCCCCGGCCATTGAACATTGGCAAGTGGGCCAAACCCGCGTGTACTTTATTGCCGCGCCCAATCTGCCCATGATAGACATTCAAATTGCTTTTGACGCGGGCGGTGCGCGTGATGGTGTACGGCCTGGCCTGGCTGCCATGGCCAACGGCATGTTGGCCGAAGGCGCGGAAGGCATGAATGCCGATGCCATTGCGCAAGCGTTTGACGACGTGGGCGCGCGATTCAGCAATGGCAGTGAACAGGACATGGCGTGGCTGAAATTACGCGCGCTGGTCAAACCAGAATTGTTGAACCCCGCGTTGGCCACGTTTAACCGCGTGCTGGCCAAACCCAATTTCCCAGCCGATGCGTTTGAGCGCTTGCGCAAGCAGCAGCAAGTCACGCTGGCGTATGAAAAACAAGCGCCGGAAAGCGTGGCCAGCAAGGCGTTTTACCGCATGTTGTATGGTGAGCATCCCTACGCCGCGCCTGACGGCGGCACCGAGGAGAGCATTCAAGCCATGACGCTGGCCGAGTTGCAAGCGTTTTACCGCCAATACTACGTGGCAGCCAACGCGGTGATTGCCATTGTTGGCGCGCTCGACCGCCCGGCTGCTGAACAAATGGCGCAAAGTGTAATCGCTGGCTTGCCAGTTGGCGAAGCAGCACCTGCCCTGGCACAGCCGCAAGCATTGCCCAGCCAAACCCAGCACATTGACCATCCCTCCACACAAACCCACATCTGGCTTGGCCAATTGGGCTATTCGCGCCAAGACCCAGATTACTTTACCTTGTACGTAGGCAACCACATTTTGGGCGGCAATGGCCTGATATCGCGCATTGCCACGGAAATTCGCGAGAAACGCGGGCTTTCTTACAGCGCGTACAGCCAATTCATGCCCATGCGCGTGCCTGGGCCATTTTTGGCAATATTGCAAACTGCCAATGAGCAAGCGTTGGCAGCCACACAAGTGTTGCGTGACACGTTGCGCCAATTTATCGCTCAAGGCCCGTCTGAACAGGAGCTGGAAGAGGTTAAGAAAAATCTCACGGGCGGTTTTCCGCTCAAAATCGACAACAATGGCAAATTGCTCGGCTATTTGGCCATGATTGGCTTTTATGGACTGCCCACAGACTATCTGGAAACCTGGACCACCAAAGTCAACGCGGTTACCCGCGAGCAAATTCAGCAGACCTTTCAAAAACGCCTGAATGTGGACAACATGATGCTGCTCACCGTGGGCCGCAAGCCCGCCATGGAAGCGCCACCAGCCATGGCAGGGACACAAAGCAGTCTGTGGAATTCTCACAATTCTCACCCGCGCGTACTTCTGCCGATTCAGACCAACGACAAAGCCAGCTGCCCGTATTGTGGGGTGGAGTATGCGTTGAAATGAGTAGCGAGCTGCTTTTTCAAATGCATCAGCCGCGAATTGAGCGCTCTTTCGATCTTGGCGCTGAAATTGTGTTATACCCTGGCGACGCCCGAAATTTATTGGCCAGCATCCCGGATAACTCGATTGCGCTGATTATCACATCGCCGCCTTATAATCTTGGCAAAGATTACGAAAATAAAACCACTCTGGAACACTATCTTGCCACACAGACTGATCTGCTTGCGGAATTGTACCGGGTGTTACGGCACGATGGCAGCTTATGCTGGCAGGTCGGCAATTTCGTGCAAGACGGCGAGGTTTTTCCGCTGGATATTTTATATTACCCTCTGTTCAAAAAACTCGGTTTATTTCTGCGCAACCGGATTGTCTGGCATTTCGGTCACGGGCTACATGCTTCCAAACGCTTCTCCGGGAGATACGAAACTATTTTGTGGTTCAGCAAAAGCAGCGAGTATATTTTTAATTTAGATTCCGTCAGAGTGCCTTCCAAATATCCCGGCAAACGCCATTACAAAGGCAAAAATATCGGCCAGCCATCGGGTAATCCTAAAGGAAAAAACCCATCGGATTTTTGGGAAATTCTGCAACAGGATTGGGAGCAGGAAATCTGGGAAATCCCCAATGTGAAATCCAACCACCCGGAAAAAACCGAACACCCCTGTCAATACCCGGTGGAATTGGTGGAACGTTGCGTATTGGCTTTGAGCAATGAAGGCGATTGGGTATTAGATCCGTATGCCGGGGTGGGCAGTTCTTTGATTGCAGCGGCCAAGCACGGACGCCGTGCGGTGGGCAGCGAGAAAGAACCCGCTTATGCGGCTATCGCCCATCAACGCTTGCGGGATTATTTTGCCGGCATATT